>CAZJGH010000063.1:0-12884 GCA_964545405.1 uncultured Planctomycetales bacterium | reverse complement strand
TGGTCAGACAGCATGGTTCCACCAGGTTGGCATTACCAAGAATCACCACCAACAGGTTATTGAAGTCATGCGCGATGCCACTGGCCATGACACCGAGGCTCTCCAACTTCTGAGCCTGCAAGACACGTTTCTCCAATTCAAGTTGATGACGTTGCAGCTCGTTGGACTGAACCGTGTTGAAGGCGCGCGCTACCTGCTGGGCCACATCCACAGCGAAGTTGATCTCATCCTCGAACCACGTCCGCGGCGCCAGGACCTCCGATATCCGTAACGATCCGATCACCTCGCCTGAGCGGCGAATCGGCACATCCAGCATCGACTTCACATGTCGCTTCTTCAGGAACGCGCTGGGGAAGCCGCGGGTCCGTGGATCCATATATGGGTCGATGACATCGAGGACCCGGCACTCCTTGAGGCGGTTGAAGTAATCGCCGAAATCGTCGACTTTCGAGATGACGCCGCAGAAGTGCTCGTCCTTGGCAGCGACGTAAAGGTCAGCAGTGCGCAAGGAAGTCCTGTCATCCTCGAACATGATCACTGAACAGCGGCCGACGCCAAGTACATGACAGACGGACTCGACGATAGTTGCGCATGCGCTGCGAAAGCCGTTCTCGCACAGCATGATGTCATTAGCCAGTTCAAGGATGGCCTTATGCTGACTAGAGATTCGCTTTACCCTGATGGCCTCAGCCTCTTCGGCTTCCACCTCTTCATGGACATCCGTAAGCGATCCGGTGACCCGAATCGCAGCCCCATGCTCATCGAAGACAGCCTGACCGCGGACCCAAAACCAGCGATACCCGCGCCCTTGGACCTTGAGCCTGTAGCGGATGTCGTACGGCCCTTCGCCAGCAAGATGTCGGGCGGCAACTTCGCGGACCCGCATCACATCATGCGGATGCATGATCTCGTAGAGGAAACCTTGGCGGGCCACCAATTCGTCATCTGAGTAACCGATCAGGCGCTTGAATAAGGGCGACCAATAGTAGTCACCTGAGATCGGGTTCCAATCCCAAATGCCCTGTTGGGTGCCTGAAATAGCGAATGCGAAGCGCTCCTCCGATTCGCGCAGACGCTCCTCACCGAGGCGCCGTTGAGTCACGTCACGAATCGAACCGGCCATCCGCATAGGCTGGCCTTCATGATCCCATACGGCCTGTCCGCGCACGTGAAACCAACGATAACTGCCGTCCTTACAGCGCAACCTGAACTCGATGTCGTAGGGCACCTCGCCGCGCAGGTGAGCGCCCAGGATACCCCGCACCCTTTCGACATCATCGCAATGGACGTAGTCGAACATCGACTCGGAGCTGTCGTCGATCTCATGCGGCTGGAATCCGAGAAGTTCCTTGCAGCGATTGGACCAGAAGTTGGTGTCGGTGGCGATGTTCCAATCCCATATCCCGTCATTGGAACCGCGAGTGGCCAACTCATACCTTGCCCTGACCTCGTCCAACTGCCGGCGGGTCTGCATCAGGGTGGTGATGTCGTGCAGAGCGATGAAGATCAACTCCTCACCGTCGATCTCACCCTTCTCTACGTATGCTCCGACATCGCGAATAGAACCACTTGCCAAGCGATGCCTAAGCTCCAGCCTGAAGACTCCTGCCTCAGACGGCTCGGCCAACCTTACCAGCAGGGGAACTTCATGCTCATGGTCAACCGCAAGGTCGTCGAAGCCTCGCCCGACAACCTCGTCCTTCTTGAATCCGTAGAATCGACAGGCCGCCTCGTTGACCGCGACTATCTCGCCGCTGCCATCCTTGAGGATGAAACGAGCAGCGAGATTGGTGTCAAAAAAGTGTCCGTAGTCGCGGTCCTGCGGCATTCACCTCAGTTTAATCACCGAGCTTCTTGCCACACAGGATTAGCGCACGAAATCCAACTGGGGCATCGCCGGAATGAGCCCCATCTTGTGCGCCCTTTCGAGGAACAACCGCACTGCCTCGCGGCCATCATCACCATAATCAAGGGTGCGGTCATTTACGTACATCGCGATGAACTCATCGGCCTGTGCCAAGTTCAGGTCGCGACCGAACTGCAGCGAGTACTTGACTGCCTCTTCGCGGTTATCCAAGCCGTACTTGATCGAATCGCGCAACAGCTGAGATACCTGTGGAATCAGTTCGCCCAAGTCACGGCGCACGGTGTTGCCACCGAGTGGAAGAGGTAAGCCGCCGGTTTCCTTGGCCCACCACACTCCGAGATCCTCGAGCAGGACAAGGCCTTGCTCCTGGAAGGTCAGCTGACCTTCGTGGATCAAGACACCAGCATCGTATTGCCCGGATGCGACTGCGTCGGGAATCTGGTCGAACTCGACGAGGCCATAGTCATAGGGGCCGATCAACATCTGCGCAGCAAGGTGTGCGGAGGTCCATTCACCTGGAATCGCCAAGCGCAATCCCTTGCCCTTCTGCAGCTTCTCTAGTGACATCTCCTCGCGGGCGACGATGCGTGGACCATAATCCTCACCCATGGAAGCGCCGTGGTTGAGCAGTGCATAGCGGTCTGCAACGAATGCATAGCCATGAATGGAGACCGCGGTGATCTCGTAATCACCAGTGACGGCGCGACGGTTCAGGCTCTCGATGTCCTCGAGCTTATGCTCGAACTTCAAGCCTCCCGTATCAAGTCGGTCGGCGGCCAATGCGAAATGCATGAAGGCGTCATCTGGATCTGGGCTATGGCCGAGTTGAAGTGTTCGATGGGCGGTGGAATCCATGGTTTAAGCCGCAGATTGTAGCGTTGCCACGAGGTATGGAAGCAACAACATCAGCGCCTAGGCCTCTTCACCTGTCTCCTCAGGCCTAAACGCAAGCGGCGCCGCCCGGCCTAAGCCGGACAGCACCTGGGATGCAAACAACGATGGGTTGTAGAAGGAGGAAACGGCTTAATGCCGCAGGAGGAAGTCCTCCAGGTCCGTCCTCAATTCCACAAGCCCATAACTTTCCTCACACATAGCCCGGTGGAATATGTGCTCGAAGTGTCGAGGAGTAAGGGCGTTGATCTCCCGCATCTGGGGACATGCCAGAAACATCGAAAGACTCAAGTTGCGCTCCTCCTCACTGTGGGAGGTATGGCAAGTTCCGGCGTGGGACCAGGGGACCTTGTCGAATGGCATGGCGCCAACCATGAGCTCGTAGATCATGATCGCCAGTGCTTGCGCGTCGCCCTTTTGATCCCAACGCAGGAACGGGTTGTACCAGGGGGTGGTGACAACCCGGTCTGCCCGACATGATTCGGGTACCGGGTCGATTAGGAATATCTCTTCCTGATCATTGACCAGGATGTTCTCCGGCTTGATGTCGCCGTGACACGTCCAGCCGCCTTCGATAAGTCGTTCGGCAGCGATGGCTACGTCGAGTAGCCAAGATATCTTGATGCCTTCCATCGAGCGGATCCGCTCGCGAAGGGTAGTTCCTGAGATATGGTCCATAACCAGGACCGGGCGGCCTTCCACCTCTATGACCTCGTGCAATCGCGGCGTGGTAGTACCTGGTGCAGCGCGAAGAAGGGCAGCTTCCTTGAGCAGGAGTTCATCGACCTCGGAGGCATCCAGGACTTCAGCTCTGGCGCCGTCTACGGGATCAAGGAACATGGCCTCAGCAGGAGTTTCGTCTGGGCTCACGGCTCTGGGATCGCGGGTAACCGTCACCTCGCCAAAGCGAGGCAAGAATCGCCCACCACCAGAGTTGTCTCCCACTTTTAGAGCGACGCGCCTCCCTTGTGCGTCGGTGGCCAGGAAAACTTGTGCGAAGGCTCCTCGACCGAGGAAACCTTCGACCTGGTACTGGCCGATTTTCTGTCCTGTTTGAATTTGTAGCATTGTGCAACGACGGGTTCGTCTCTCTATCGACTGGATATCCGCTGAAGCTGAAGTGCTAATAAACCGGCAATGCAGGTGTTTTTTCTGCCAGTTGCCTTGGTGAGATTGGCCATAGTTGTCCTAGAATCCCTTTCGCGGCAATACTTAAGCCGTACTTCCGAAGTCGCACCCTGTCATGGACCAAACTGCCCTGGATTGCTTCCGCCGCGCTGGCGTCATTGCTCGTCAAGCGCGGGAATTGGCCATATCCAGAATCGTACCTGGAGCCAGCCTGGAGAGCGTAATGGAAGAGGTTGAAACCTTCATCAAAGGTGAAGGTGGTGGCATTGCCTTCCCCGCTCAAACCAGCCGGAACCATATCGCCGCGCATTATTGCCCTCGCCCTGGCGACCCCACCATCTATGAAGAAGAGGATGTAGTGAAGGTGGATATCGGAGTTGAGGTCGACGGATATGTCGCTGACAACGCCCAAACAGTTTATTTGGGGCAAAAAGAAAAGTACCACAACATGATCGCGGCTTCGGCAGACGGACTTGCTGCTGCAATCGCGACCGCAGGCCCCGGTGTTGAGATCCATGAGATCTCAGCTGCTATCGAGAACGCCATCAACGCCCGTGGTTTCAAGCCGGTATACAACCTGACCGGTCACGGCGTAGGTCGATGGACTGTCCATTGCGCGCCACAAGTACCGGCAACTCCGGACAAATGGGGCCGTGGCAAGACCAAGCTTGAGCCTGGGATGGTGATTGCCATCGAACCATTCGCCACCGACGGCAATGGCACCGTCCACGAATCCGGTCGTGCTGAGATCTTTGCCCTGCAACGCCAACCGCGCAAGATGAAGGGCATAGACCCAGCGGTCTGGGAGGTCATCGATGGCATGAAAGGACTGCCTTTCGCACGGCGGACTTTCGCTGGCCTACCGAGTGACGCGATCGAGTCGACGCTCGGGCGTCTGAAGAGGACCGGAGCGTTGATGGAGTTTCCACCGCTGGTCGATCCTGATCCATCCGTTCGCGTGGCCCAAACGGAACACACCCTCATCATTACTGATGAGGGTGTGGAAGTGACCACCGCCTAGGACCCTAAGCGGTGGCGATTGACCTGCCGGGTTCGATCAGGCCTTAGCTTCTGATTGCACCGACTGGATACGGCGCTCAGCGAAGCGGTCGGCAGCTGCGGCAGTGCTGATGCCCTCTTCGTTACTGATGGCGAAAATCGCATGCATGTTGGTGCGAATCTTCTCCATCGCAGCCATGGCACGTGCCTCGTTGTAACCACCTGGCATCATCTCATCGAAGACGTTGATCAAGCCAGCAGCATTGACGACGTAATCAGGTGCGTAACGGATACCAAGGTCACGCAGCATCTCGCCGTGACGATCCTCCAGCAGCTGGTTGTTCGCAGCACCGACGATGGCCTTGCACTTCAACTGAGGGATGGTCTCATCGTTCAGTGAGCCACCAAGTGCACAAGGTGCATAGATGTCACAATCGACCGAACGGATCTCATCCGGTCCGACCACGAGGCCATCGGTTGCTTTCGCGACCCGCTCAGCTGATTCAGCGAAGATGTCAGCGACGATGATCTTGCCGCCTTCCTTGGCGATCAGGTCAGCGTAGATCGAGCCGACTGAACCAGCGCCTTCGATGGCGACAGTCTTGCCAGCAACCGAATCATTGCCATAGACATCTTCCAAAGTAGCCTTGAGCCCCAAGAAGGTGCCCCAAGCGGTCTTCGGCGACGGGTTGCCGGACTTGCCAGCTCTACCGACAACATGGTCTGATTTACGCGCGACGATGCCCATGTCCTCGACCTTGGTGTTGACGTCTTCCGCGGTGATGTAGCTGCCGGCGAATGACTCGACGAACTCGCCCATCGCCTCGAAGAAGGCATCAGACTTCATCGACGGCTCGCCAATAATAACTGACTTGCCGCCTCCAAGATCAAGGCCGGCGCAGGCCGCCTTGTAAGTCATACCGCGAGAAAGACGTAACACATCCGTGAGCGCTTCGTCTTCTGAGGCATAAGGCCACAGCCGCATGCCACCAAGGGCTGGGCCGAGAACGGTGCTGTGCACCGAGATGAAAGCGTGGAGCCCGGAAACCGGGTCAATCGCGCGCTTTACGCACTCATAGCCCTCTACGGGGATTTCAGTAATTTCCACCATGGTAATCAGCTCGCACTACAGGGATGATTGAGGAGCGAGACGAGCGTATTATCGCTCTGCGCATCGCTTTGCGCTAACAGCAAATGAAGCCATCCTCAAACCCCATCTTTGTCTCCTGTGCCACTACAGGCCCAGATTGCGAGCGGGATGGCGTGTTCTTCCTGGAGGCGGTTTCCTACCTAGAGGGAGACGGCCCAGAGGTTCTGATTGAGGCCACAGAGGCTTCCCCATTCGAACCCGGATGCGCTCCTCCTAGTGCCCCTAAAATGCTTTCTAGCATAGGTTTAACTGGAGACCGCCTAGCCGAACTTGAGTCCTGGCGAGACTGTGTTCCAGCGCAGCTTGCCAAGTTGGAGGGCTGCCGAGTCGTATTGATGGAGGGCCGAGATGCATTCCTCCAGCGCTTCGAATTGCTGTGCCCCGGCGCCACCCCACCTGCAGTGGTGGATCTAGAGAACTTCGCCTCATTCCTGCACCCACGTCGCGGCACGGCCGGATTCCGGGCTCTGTTCAGGCACTTCTGCGGAACAGATGCCGCCTCACCTGCGCGCTCGGCTGACATACGGCGACTGCTCGAAGCTCTGGTTCGGGCCCACTTCGAACGCGATGCGCCACTGCGACAAATGTTCGCCCGTGGCCTGGATGACCTGATTACAGAAAGCTGCGGCGAGAACACCACGGTCTGGGATTGGCTGGTCATGGCGCGCGACCTACTTGACTGGCCAAGCCGTTATTCCGGTGCCGACGACCAGGACTTGTTCTTTGCTGCGCTCGAGGATGGCGCGTTGCGTAATGATCTCGACGATGCCCAGCTAGATGCCGACCGGATCCTCCTTGATCGCGACCCGCGGTTCTTGGAGGACTATCGGCGCGATCTTCTTGAAGTGGATACCCGCTCCTCGCGTTGCGAAGAGGAAGCAGCGCTCTCTCCACTCGGCCACCAAAGACTCCAGGCATTCTTCGATCTGGTGCCGAAGCACTTCGCTAAACCCAACAAGGATGCAGTCGACCGCCCCGGCCAACGCGCACTCGGGCAAGAGGTAGCTGGTGTCCTCGGGGCGAATGAATTCCTGCTCGCCGATGCTCCTACAGGTACCGGCAAGACACTTGCTTATCTCGCTCCACTGATGTTGTGGTCGATCGAGAATTCCGTTCGCGTGGCAGTAAGCACATATACCAGAGCGCTGCAGGAACAAGCGTTCTTCCGCGAGATCCCGCGCGCCCTTGAACTATTGGAAGCGGCTGGAGTCCCGCGCGATGAACTGCCGAAGGTCAGCTTGTTGAAAGGTCGTGCCAACTACATCTGTGGGCGTGCGATCCTTGATGCTGCACCAGAACCATCCGGTGCATCGGTGGTAGCGCGCGTGACTTGGGTGCGCTTGGCCTTGTTCTACTCGGAAGACCTCACAGCTGACTTGGATGGTTTCCCCTTGTCACCAGGGATTCCAGCTGGCAACCCAATCCGCCAGGCCCGAACCGCCCAACGGATGGTCAGCCAAGTACGGTCCTTACCGAATTGCTGCCGAGGTCGAGCGATGAACCGTTGTGGTGCCGGCATCCGCTCTATGCGTGCCGAACGCTCACATGTGGTCGTCACTAACCATGCCTTCGTGCTGGCGCGCCCCGAGGAGTTCTCGCATATCGTCTTCGACGAATGTGACCACCTGCATGAAGTGGCGCTGTCCGCGCGCAGCTTCGATGTCGAGTTGGATGAAGTGACCAAGCTGGCGAGTGACTTGCGTGCTGCTCGTGGTCGCGATCGCGCACCCCTGCCGATGTTGAAGCGTCTACTCGGCAAGCTCGCTCCTGGCGACCGCAACGAACGCCTTCAGGCAGCTTCCGCAGAGGCCGAGCAGTTCACTGCCGAGCTCGATGCTGCCGCCCACGACAACACTCGTGAGATGCGCCAGTTCGAGAAGTTCCGTCAAGCTGAGCAAGGTGCACGTACGCGTGAAGAAGCCGCGTTCATGCTGCACGAGTACCTCGAGTCAGGTCGCGGCGACACCTTGATCACTGCCTTGACCGCCCTGCGCACTGCCGTCGATGGACTCGATAGCTCATTGCGAACCGTTATCGAGGAGCTGGGAGATGTGCACCTTCGACAAGCCCGTAAGCTCCGTTGGGCGTTGCGCCGTCCCCTTGAACTGCTGGCTCATTGGCGCGAAGGGCTGGAGTTGTGGTTGGGCGGCGAAAGCGGCGAAGGCGATTTCTCGGTGGACCTGCACTTCGAAGTCGAGTTCCAGAACCGACGTCGCCCGCTGCTGTGCTTGAAGTGGTTACTGCCACAACAGTGGCTCGGCGACGTGTACTTTCCATCGTTACGTGATGCGGCTCTAGTGAGTGCAACCTCACATATGCGCGGCGGCTTCAAGGCGATGGCCGGATACCTCGGACTGGATCTGCTCGCCGCTGATTCCGTCGAACGCATCGGCACGACCGTCAACGGCTTCGTCGGTCCCCCATCGTTCGAGGCGACGTCGGCTCTCTACTGTGTACCTGAGGACGCGCCTCCATATGCCTACCGCGGCCCCGATGCGGAAGCCTGGATGGAGTATGTCGAGGACCTGCTGGTCTTCCTTGCCGAGCGCACTCGTGGCCGCATACTTGGCCTATTCACCAATAGGGTACTGCTGAAACGGGTTGGCGAACGTTTAGCTCCGGTATTCCGAGCCTTAGGGCTGCCGTTCTATTACCAGGGAATGCCTGGTTATCGCAAGGAAGAGATCATGGAACTCTTCCGCACCCAAGAAGAGAGCGTCCTGTTCGGCCTCGACACCTTCTGGTACGGGGTCGACTTCCCGGGACCCACCTGCCAATACGTCGTGATGCCTAAGCTTCCCTACGGCGCTCCAGACAACTACATGTTCGCTCAACAGGCGCGCATGGGCTGGGGGCCGCAGAGAAACCGCATCTACTTGCCCAAGGCCCTTGCCATGTTCCGTCAAGGCTGCGGTCGCCTGTTGCGCAATGAGGATGACCGAGGTGGAGTGATAATTCTCGACCGCCGTGTCCTCGATAAACGCCATGCCGCATTCCTGGAGGAGTTGCCTGGTGGTCCTGAAGAATGGCAGGAGCCAGAAGTCCACCGTGCCTCGACGGATGAATGCATGCAGAAGCTGTTCAAATTCATGCAGCTTGGTGCTGACTTGGAACGCCGCGGCTTGGACCCCAGTTTCATGTCCGCCCGCGGTGCCGTCAGGTATGACTGAGTCCTCCGCGAACCCACAACTGGCTTCTACTCGCTGCTAAACTCAGGTCATGGAGTTAACCGTCGAGCGGCCGCTGCAACTTGGTCACCTGATCCTCGATTTGGGCGATAGCGGTAGTCAACACGCACGTGAAAACGGCGAAGACACGGTGGTAGCCTTGTCCGAGGCGGCTGACTTGATGCCGCAGTGGATTAATGCCGGCGCCCTGCTCGCCGCCCAAGCAATGGCTCCGGCAGCTGCTTGGTCATTACGGGCGCGGCACCGTTTATCTTTCTTGGGGATGGGCCCAGGCATCGCGTTAGCGGCCTACATCGCAGTCTGCCTTGAAGCTGAGTACGTGGATGTGGTTCTCCATCCGGTTGATGAAGAGGCTTTCGACCGACTAGTCGCACGCCGTCAAAGCCCTACCAATGTCCGCAAGCTGAAGCGCATCGAAGATGCCGTCGACGGCGCATTCCACAACATGGTGGCGATGGGTTGTGATGGTCAGGTTCCGGAATCGATGTCCGAGGCAGCACCTTTGGTGAGGCGCATGCGCCCGGAGGGACAACTGTGCCTGTTCGGGTTGCCGGCGCGCAAGATCGAGGACGTGTTCGACCGCGTGGCCAAGAAAGGCCTGGCCCTGAGAGCTATGGGAGTTCGCGGCGACATGGCGTTCCTGTCCGGATCGCTCGAGCGCCAGAATCAATTCGGCTGAAGGCTGAACACAGGCTCTAGTCGCCTGCCCGCTTCTTCTCGACCGCAGCGCGAATTTCTTCAAGGCGCTGCTTGATGCGTGCTTCGACACCGTACTCGGTCGGATGATAGAAGCGCTTGCCGGCAAGCTTGTCAGGAAGGCACTCCATCCCCGTTATCGCGCCAGCCTCGTCATGAGCATATTCATGACCCTTGCCCCAACCTTGATCCTTCATCAACCTCGTCGGTGCATTGCGCAACTGCTTGGGCACCTCGTGGGCATAACCTGAATCAAGCTCCCGATTCACCGCCTTGAATGCAGCGTAGATCGCGTTGGACTTAGGAGCGATCGCCAAATAGACCGCGATCTCGGCCAAAGCCAGTTCCCCTTCTGGGGTGCCGAGGAAATGGAAGGCGTCGCGCGCGGCGATGGCCAACTTGAGGGCATTAGGGTCGGCGAGGCCGATATCCTCGGATGCCATCCGCACCAGCCGACGTGCCAGGAACATCGGGTCTTCGCCGGACTTGAGCATACGCGCTAACCAATAGAGGGCAGCATCTGGATCTGAACTACGGATTGACTTGTGCAGCGCGGAGATGAGGTCGTAGTGGGATTCACCTGACTTGTCGTAGAGCAGCGCCCGACCGGCCAACACCTGTTCGAGGATCTCATCGGTGATGGCGGCACCGACATCGCAGCGCCGCACTGCCGCTTCCAAGGCCACGTATGCACGACGCCCATCGCCACTGGCGTAATCGGCCATCGCCTCGAGCTGTCGGTCGGTTGCCGTCACCTTGCGTGCACCGAAGCCGCGATCCTGATCATTCAAGGCACGCTTCAACAAGACGACAAGTTGTTGAGCTCCGATCGGCTCGAGGACATGAATCGTCAGTCGCGACAGCAGTGGACCGACGACCTCGAACGACGGGTTCTCGGTTGTGGCTCCCACTAGGGTGATGTCGCCGCTCTCGACGAACGGCAAGAACGCATCTTGCTGTGCCTTGTTGAAGCGATGGATCTCGTCGATGAAGACCAAGGTCGGCTTACCGGTGGCGCGGCGCAGACGTTGAGCATCCTGCATCGCACCCCGCACTTCCTTGATGCCGCTCAAAACGGCGGAGAAAGTGCGGAACTCCAGGTCAGCACGGGCAGCCAGGAGGCGGGCCAAGGTGGTCTTGCCGGTCCCTGGAGGACCCCAAAAGATCATCGACCCGAGTTCGCCGCCTTCGAAGACCTGGCGCAAGGCACCACCTTCGCCGACCAGCTTCTCCTGCCCGACTACTTCATCAAGGGTGCGGGGGCGCATCCGCTCAGCCAACGGTGACGAGGCCGACAGGTCGGTGTCGGTCGCATTCGGGTTCAAGCTCTGCGCATCGAATAACCCGTCGCTCATGGTGTTGGCTCCGATGGTCTGTCGCTATCCGGCTCACCTGCCGTTCCACGCATGGCAGCAGCGATCACAGCAGCAGCGGTCGCGACGTTGAGGGATTCAACCCCTCGTTCGAGAGCGATGCCGACTCGTTTACCACATGCCGCGAACAACTCGGTAGACAAGCCTCGACCTTCTTCTCCAAGAAGTAAGGCGACTGGTGAGGTTCTAGCTGAAGCTGCAGTCGGGTCGATGAAGTCGCCATCGGCTGCGGTAGCCCATAGCTCAACACCGAGGTCAGCAGCGTCGGACAGGAACTCGTCGACATCGACGCGTTCGAATACTGGCAACCTGAAGGTGGTGCCGGCAGCGCCACGCAGCGCGCGCGGGTGCCATGGAGAGCCACCGCCCTTAAGGCAAATCACCCCCGCCGCACCGAAGCCAGCCGCAACCCGAACCAAGGCTCCAAGGTTACCGGGATCCTGAACTCCAGCAGAAATCAACCACCAATCAGGAGCTTGGGAATTTTGCAGTGCCCGACGCCAATCGGAATCAGGGCGCAATGCCCACGCCATCACTTCAGGCACACCTTCGAGCCTGCTTACTTCAGCTAGCAGGGAGCTCTGGCAAGTCGCGACCTCACTGCCAGCTTCGATAGCGCGGTGCAGCAAGGTGCCAAGTTCCGAGGTGCCACCGGCACCATCTTCATCGTCACCTAGCTCGGCTTCCTCTGGGACCAGTACCCAAGCTACTGGCACATCCTGAGCTAGGGCCTCTTCCAACAAGTGGCGCCCTTCCAGCACGGTGGCCGCACGCTCCTTGCCCGCACGCAATGCACGTACCGCCTTCAATTTGGCGTTCTGCGCGGAACGGATTGGCTCGCCGAGGTCCATGGCAATATTCTACGCGTTGCCAAGCCCTAGAATGAGGCAATGGCATCTCCAGACCCTCCACGCTCCGACACTGCCCTGGTAGTGCGGGTGGACGCACGTCAATGCGAGGTGCTGGTGGATGATGTCGTTCGCCCTGCCTTAATGCGCGGCCGACTGTTCGAGGAACGTGACACCGACAAGTCGCCGGTCGCCGTCGGTGATCGGGTGCGGATATCCCATGAAGGCGATGACTTGGCCATCGACCAGGTCCTCGAGCGCCGCAACGTATTCGCACGCCGAGTCGCAGGTGAGGATTACGACCTCCGTCAAGTGCTGGCCACCAATGTCGATCAAGTGATCGTGGTGAACTCCGTCGGAGTACCACCATTCTCTTCGATTGTCGCCGACCGCATCCTGACGACCTGTAGCTTCGCCGAGATTCCTGCGGTGCTTGTCCTCAACAAGATCGACAAGTCCAAGCCACGCAAGTTGGAGCGGATCTGCACCAGCTACGAGAATGCAGGGATTGAAGTCCTGCAGACCTCGGCCGTCACCGGTGATGGCATCGACGCCTTGCTGGAAGTCTTGCGCGACAAGACCAGTGTCCTCTACGGCTTGAGTGGTGTCGGCAAGTCGACCTTGATGAACTATATCGATCCGTCCTTGCAACTCGAGACGCGTGAGACATCCAACAGCTTGATGTCCGGGCGGCATACGACCACCCATTCACGTTGGTACCCACTGGCTATCGGTGGAGCAGTG
>CAZJGH010000062.1:0-12992 GCA_964545405.1 uncultured Planctomycetales bacterium | reverse complement strand
CAACGAGCTGACTCTCGACCGCTGTCAGCCGAACAAGGCTTACCAGGCTTACGGCAAGATGATCCAGGCCTTCGTCGAGAACGACCCTGAGATCGATACTCCTGAAGGCATGTTCCAGACCCAGGAACTGGCCGCCGACGTCTCCTTCGATGCCGACTTCTCGCTTGAAGCTGAGATGCGCTTTGGCCCCACAGCCGGCTTCATGGGCTTGTGCTTCGGCCGCAAGGATGGGCGCAACACCCATGCCCTGGGATTGCACCCGAAGGGCTCGCTGGACATCAGCACCAAGTCGGGCGGTAACTGGATCGTGCGCGACCACCAGCAGGTGAGCCTACCGAAGGGATGGCACAAGCTGCGCATCGACGTCGTCACCCAATCCGGCCCCAACGCAGCGGTCGATGTCTACTTCAATGACCTCTATCTGCGCAGTATCGAAATGCCTCGAGACAGCGTGCGCGGCAGTTTCGGGCTGATCACCGGTACTGGTGGTGGCGAGTATCGGAACATCCGGATCCTCAAGCGCGATCCCCATGATCCTGCTGCACGGATCGAGCGCGAACTTGCCCTGCAAGCCCGTGCTGAAGATCCTTCATCGCGCGCCAAAGGCGTATTCCAGGGCATCAAGCCACCAGTACTGGCGGACTTCAAGGGCCAGTGGCTGCAGGGTGAACCGTTGGCGGTTGCCGACCAGTTCGGACACCCGATGGTGATCTCATTCTGGACTCCTCACCAGGACGAGCTGATCCCGACCTCGGACTACTACGCCCACCTGGTCGAGCAGTGGAAACGCTTCGACATGGAGGTCGTGACCATCTGCACCAACACCTTCAGCGCCGCCCAGGTAAATGAATGGCTGGCCACGCATCCGATGCCGGGTGTGCGCGTATTGTACGACCGTGGCTTCCTCATCTATCCGGCCTACAACGTCGGCAACGGCGGCTGGGAATTGCCGCGCAACTTGCTCATCGATGTCGATGGCACCGTGTTCTGGGAAGGAGACTTGAACCTGCGCCTCAATGAAGGTTGGGTCAAGGAGTCGGCCGGAGCTACGCCACTCGACTTGTCGATCGAATCATTGATCGCCAAGCGTAAGCTGCGTGAGCTCGACACTCTCGGGCCTGATCTGGCCGCCGCAACTGACCTGTTCGAGAAGGGCAAGTTACGCGAGGCGCTGAAGCGCATCCAACAGCTTGCCGACTTGGAAGCTGATTTCGATGCACGGGTACGCGAGGCGCGTCACCTGCGCGACACCATCGAGGCAATCGGCGCTGCCTTGCCGGTCGCTGCGACAGCTGCCTTGGATGATTCGCGACCACTACTTGCCAACGCCCTGTTGGCCCGTGCGATCGATGAGTTCCCCAACACGGGAGTCTCTGACTTGTCACGTTCACGTCGACGCAAGCTGCAACGCAACCCGACTTATCGCGATGCGACCAAGGCATGGAATAGCCTTGAACGCGCGTTCAAGGATGCCGATCGCGGCAAGGACAGCCTGACCATCAGCGCCAACCTGGATAAAGCCATGGCAATCAGCGATGGCATCGAGATCGCCGAAGCGGTCGCTGCCCTGCGCGCTGCCCTTAACGAAGGTGGTGCGGCAGCCTTCGTCGCAGCTTGGCCAGCGCTACAGCCGAGTGCAATTGCGACAGCAGAGTGAGGTAGCCCCACTCTGCTGTCTTGAATGACCGTCGGAGAACGTATCCCCTACAGTGATTTCAAGGTCTTCTCGGTCAGCTCGAGAGCGAGATCGACGTTGGCTGAGGTGATCGCCAGGTGCGGACGGAAACGCACGGTGCGCTCGCCGGAACCCAGACCGATCATGCCATTCTCCATCATGCCTGCCAGCGCGCCGTCGCGCATCTCGGCACTCGGCAGGTCGAAGGCCATCAGTAAGCCCATGCCACGCGCGTTCTCGACTTGATCGAGCTCGGTAGCCATGGCACGCATGCCGGTCAGCCAGCGCTCACCCATCGCAGCGGCGTTATCGCAAAGCTTGTCGTCGCGCACGACCTCGAGGACTCGCGTCGCCCGCACCATGTCGACCAGGTTGCCGCCCCAGGTCGAGTTGATTCGACTCGATTTCTCGAAGCAGTTGTCTGGCACCTGATCGATCCTTGAGCTGGCCATGATGCCACACTGCTGGGATTTCTTGCCGAAGCTGAAGATGTCAGGGGTGATTCCGTAGTGCTCGAACATCCACGGCTTGCCACTGCCGAAGTAACCGGTCTGCACTTCATCGCAGATGAACAGGCAGTCGTATTTCTCACAGCGGGCCTGCAACCCTTGCAGGAACTCAGCGCGGAAATAGCGGTCTCCGCCTTCGCACTGCATGGTCTCGATCAGGATCGCAGCGATGTCGTCGCCGTGTTGGGCGAAAGCTGCGTCGATCGTATCGAAACACTTCTGCTCAGCGGCGACATGCGCGACCAGGTTCTCGCCCTCAAGCGGGAACTTGACCTGTGGGGCGAACACCCGTGGCCAATCCTCGAACTTAGGGAAGTAATCGATCTTGTCGGGCAGGGTGTTGGTCAATGAGAGCGTGTAGCCACTGCGACCATGGAAAGCCTTTTCGAAATGCAGGACCTTGCTACCGACGTCGGCATCAACTCCCTTGGCGCGGTTGCGCCGGACCTTCCAATCGAAAGCAACCTTGAGGGCATTCTCGACTGCGAGTGCTCCGCCGTCGACGAAGAACATGTGGTGGTAACCTTCTGGTGCGGCGACTTCGCCCATGCGCGCGACGAAATCAGCCATCTCAGTGGTGTACAGGTCGGAGTTGGCCGGGCGGTTAGCCACGACTCCAGAGACACTCTGCAGCCATTCCGGATCGACCAAGGCCGGGTGATTCCAACCGATAGGAGTGGAACCGAAACAACCGAAGAAATCCAGATAGGTGCGGCCGCTGCGACTGTCGTACAAGTCGGCGCCTTGCGACTTCTCGAGATCGAGAACGAACGAATAGCCGTCGGCCAGGATCCAGTTGCCCAACGAGGAGTGGACATTCTGTGGATCGGTATGCTGCGTGGTAATGGTGGTCATGCTGTGTTGATGCTATTAAGTTGAGGGAGTCTGCGGTGAGAAGGGATGAAGCTGCAGACGCTCAGCGAGGTCTTCCAATGCGCTGAGGTTCTCTTCCTGGCAAACTACCAGGAGAGCAGGTGCAGGAGTCTGGAGTGCGTCGAGAAGACGCCCAGACAGTTGCACATTCGAGACGAGGCTTGGCTTGCCGCCAACGCCTCCGGCAATCAGGCAAGCACCACTGTCGGTGGCCAATTGTACTGCTGGCAGGAGATTCGCCATGCTGTCGAGCGAGGTGCTCTTGCCGTGAGCCGATTCATCGGTTGACGAATCGAGGTTGACGAAACGGCTACGCAAGGCGGCGACGAAGGCGGACAGCTCTAGCTGGCGGACCAGGACCATGGCTACAGGCTCTGAAGAGTGACTCTCGATCCAGGCGTTCACCACCCACTCAGCCACCGAGGCGACCGGGTCTTCAGCAGCGCAAACGTACATCGGAGCCTTCTTGTTCACAGGAAGGGATTCCGTCGTGCCGTGGTCGGACGTAAAGTTAGAGGCAGTCATGACAAGGGCGACCAACGAGGATCACTCAGATCAGCCTGAGAATGAAGCAGTGCCGATTCGGTACCGCCTGCCACGCGCGTGCCAAATGCGCCGGCAAAAGGAGTATTCGCGGGTGTATTCCCAAGGGATACGCGCGCGAGGCCACCTCATTCTAGTCGTTGCCGCCCCCGGCGATAACCCCCTGACGGCGCGTATGGGGCTTTCGGTTGGGCGAAAATTCCACAAATCTGCAGTTATTCGCAACCGGGCGCGGCGGGTGCTGCGTGAATCATTCCGCCTCGAGCGGCCTAATCTGCCGGCCTTGAACCTGATTTTGATTCCCGTCAACCGTCATCAGACCTATTCGACCACTGCAGTTGCACCAGAACTGCGGCGCTTGGTCAATAAACTTGCCAAGCGCCTTGCAGCTGCGGAAGGTTCATGAAATCGCTCATCATCGGCTTTTTTCGCCTCTATCGCTATATGTTCAGCGCTTTGCTTGGCTATGGCAAATGCCGCTTTCACCCGACCTGCTCGCAATATGGGATTGAAGCCGTCGAAACACACGGGAGTTTCCGTGGCCTCGGCCTTACAATCTGGCGGATACTTCGTTGCCAACCGTTTTGTCGCGGCGGCTTCGACCCCGTTCCTCCCGCTCGGAAGAAAAATGATTCTTAGCTTTGCCCTTGCCTGTGTTCTGAAGCATTCGACCGCTGCACAAGAGCCTCTCGTGGAGCCGCTACCTGCCAAGCAGATGGCTGCCCTGCCCGCCCAAGAAGATTTGCGTTACGAAGGTGAGATTCACTTCGGAGCCATCCGCCGCCTGACTACTGCCGGCGAGAACGCTGAGGGTTACTTCAGTTGGGGTGGCAAGCAGATCACCTATCAAGGCAAGTTCGGCGGACGCGAGTGTGACCAGATATACACCCTTGACCTGCTCAGCGGTGCGCGGCGCTTGGTCTCCACCGGTACTGGGCGTACGACCTGCAGCTACTTCATGCCTGGCGACAATGCGGTGATCTTCGGTAGCACTCACGCGGCCAGCGATAGCTGCCTGGAGCCACCGGACTACTCCTTGGGTTACGTCTGGAAGATCTACCCTGAGTTCGACCTTTACGTGCGTGACCTCGAGACTTGGGAGCTGAAGCCGATGGCCGAAGCCCCGGGCTACGATGCCGAAGCCGTGGTCAGCCCTGATGGCACCAAGATCGTCTTCACCTCCAGGCGCGAAGGCGACCTGGACATCTACATCATGAACATCGATGGCACTGGCATCACCAAGTTGACCGACAAACTCGGCTACGACGGTGGACCGTTCTTCTCGCCAGACTCGAAGCGCATCGTCTATCGCTCCTTCCACCCGAAGACCAAGGAGGAGACCGAGCGCTACTTGACCTTGCTCGATCAAGACACCATCGAACCGATGGCCCTGCAACTGTTCGTCATGGACATAGACGGCTCCAACAAGGTCCAGGTGACCGACAACGGCGCTGCCAACTTCGGACCTTACTTCCACCCGGATGGTCGCAACATCATCTATTGCAGTAACCAGGCTTCCGAGACCGGTCGCGAGTTCGACCTGTTCATGATTCGTGATGATGGCAAGAACAACGAGCGCATCACCTACTGCCCGACCTTCGATGGCTTCCCGATGTTCTCGCATGACGGCAAGAACCTGATCTTCGCCAGTAACCGCAAGAACGCCAAGGAAGGCGACACCAACCTCTTCATGGCCGAATGGCTGCCGCATGCCCAGGCTGCTGACTAGGCTTGCACCATCCATCTGGCTTGGGGCCTTGTCGCTTACTGCGGCCTGCTCCAAGCCAGGCGTTATTCCAGACCACGGGTCGGCGCAGCTCGATGTACCGCTCCCCTATTCAATCGCCTGGCTCCAAGACAACGACGACTACCCGCTAGTCAGTCGCAGCTTGATGGTCCTTGAGGCAGGGTCGCAACGAACGCAGGTCGCCCTTTCGCCACTGCTTTACTGCTTCGACGCCGCCGACTTCCAGGCAGTCGTCTGGTCAGGCGACGGCCTGCTGGTGAGCGGGCCGAACAGTACCTCGCGCGACATGCCGAATGTCTCGATGCCGTTACATCTGCTTGATCAGCACGACAACGGGGATGTCATCGTCAGTGAGAAGTCGCAGTTCTTCGGCGCCTCGCCTGACGGCAAGCACTTCTTCGCTGCTGGCAACTTCTCATTGCATGCCGGCGCCTTGCCGATCGACGGAGTGACCCAAGAACCGACGCTCTCGCTCGGGCGTGATGAACTCGGCGGCGCCACGATCGCTGGCGTGATGTGGTCGCCAGATGGTGATGCCTTGTGGGTCAACATCCACCAACAACGTTCGCGAGGACTGCAGGGTGGCCTGTGGCGCTATCCCCTTGATGGTGAGCCTTCATTCATGTGCGAGATGCCAGGAGAGTTGATTCAAGTCATCAACCCAAGTCAGATGCTGATCGTCGAAAAGCTCGAACGGCACGAGTATGCGCCCCGTCGGTTGACCAGGAGATCCCGACTCTCGATCGTCGACTGGGGAGACGAGTTCATCTGCGACGACCTCGCGTGGCAGGGTGCGGCCAGCCAGCGCCCGGGTGCGACGTCCATCGCCTTGGTCAAGGCAGCTGATGACAGCCTTTGGCTTTGGACTGGAGATGCTGATGCGGACCGACTCCTGTGGCGAACCGAGCGCACTGTCCGTGACCTATGCTGGTCGGCTGACGGTCAATGGCTCAGCTTCACAGACATCGATCCGGAATACAACCAGCGCGTCAAGCTGATGAACGTCGACAGTGGCGAGGTCCTTGACCTGGGTGCCGGTAAGCGCGCCGTGATTTCCCCTGAATAAGCCGCTAGTCCTTGTTGGCCGACTTATCGGGGCCGTTACGGATGCGCCACCACGCGATGCCATGGGCGTCGTTGTAGAGCTGCCGGAGTGCGTCCGGGTCAGGTAGAACCGGGGGTAACAGCTTGCCGGGAAGAGCCTCGAACGCGACGTCAGAGGTGACCTGAGCTATGTAGTCGGGACCGATGACGAATCCCCTTCCGAAGCCAGGGCGAACTTGGTCAGGGTTCAGCAGGTCTCGACCGAAGGCGTGGTATTCGAAACCTGCCGGCGCAGCGAGCTCGATCAGGGTCGGGCCGATATCGATATGGCTTCCGGCGACTCCCGTGGGCAAAGTGGCTGCAGCCAATACCTGCGGACCATAAAGGACCAACGGGACCGAAGCGCGCTCATATGCGCCCGGCTTGGCATTGATGAACTTGCGCGCATAGTGGTCGCCAGTTATCAAGAAAAGAGAGTCGGGGAAACGCTGTTCGGTATCTCGAATGAACCTGGTCATCTCGCGATCGGCGTACCACAGATGCCCCCACATGTTCAGGCCGATGGCTCCGCTGTACTTGTCGGCAAGGTCGGCAGGAATCTCGGTGACGGGGTATCCCTTCTCGAAGACGTCGATGTCATACGGCGGATGATAAGAGGTGGTGAGGATGAAACTGAATGTCGGCTGCTCGTCGGACAGTGACTCGGTGATGAAATCGAATAGATACTCATCATCCATTCCCCACTCGTTGGCATGCTGCCACGACCCAATGTGTGAACTGCCGAAGACCTCGTCGAAGCCCTGTGCGGTGGCAAACTGATCGATGTTGCGCCACCCGAGCTTGCCACCGTAGAAGAATCGTGTCTTGTAACCGAGGCGTCGGAAGATCGCAGCGACCGAAGTCGGGTAGGTCTGACGAGTCTGCGGTTGCAAGTCGGTCTGTAAGCCTGCATCAGGCAAGCCGGTAAGGGCACCTGCCACTGAAGCCATGGTCCCAGGTGAAGAGGAAAGGAATGCTCCGACTTGCAGGCCCGAGGTGATGAGGCCCGATAATCCTCCGCTCAACTCGAGGCTCTGATATTCCGGCAACAGCGGCCAGGAATCATAACTCTCCATCATCAACACGAAGACATGACGTGGGGCAGCACCCTGGGTACCCTGGGCAGTGGTGAGGAAGTAATCATCAAGATTGTCACTGGCTTGCGCATCAGGGAACAGTCGTTCAAGTGATGGCTCCAAGTCCAAGGTCGGGATGAATACGCCTAAGCCTGATGTGCTGTTGAGACGAGCGTGATCCTTGAAGGCGTAACTCAGTGCCACGAACGGATTGATGACCGTCTTGTTGAGGAATACGTCGGTAGAGATCGCCGCGTCGATCCGTTGAGCCGGGCGCTTACCCAGCGAGCCGCGGATGCTCAAGACCGCCAGCACTACCACCAGCAGGCCTGCAAGGACGCGGGGTGCGATATGCCTGGTCTTGCCTTCACCCTGCTCTGGTGCGCTGGTTGGCTTCGCGATCGCCCGAACCATCATGAACAAGGGCACGAACAGGACCAAGAAGATCGCCAACGACCTGATCGGGTGGTATTCCTTCCACACCGTCTGCAGGATGGCGTTGGTGTCATCCTGCATGCCGATGAATATGAAGTGATTGAACTGGCTGTCGAACTCGGCGAAGAAGTTGAACGATGCGATGAACACCCACAAGGCCAAAGTCACGAAGACAGTGCCGAGGATCATCCGGACCCATGCAGCGAGCCTGCGAAACGGCAGGAAACCCGACAACAAGCTCAGGAGCAGCGGTAATGCGACCAGATAACCGGCGACCTGACAGTCAAAGCGCATTCCATAGACGAGGACTTGGATGACGTCGGCGATACCGCTCTCCTCATCCATGCGCGCGCTGAAGGTGGCGACCAATGCGACCCTGAACACCGACAACACCAGCATCACCAACATCCACAGGCGTAAGTCCTGACGGAATGGTGCAACGCTGCGTTGCCAAGCGGAGCTCATCGCAATCCGCAGGCGTGCAAGGCTCGGTCGCGAACTTCGCTGGCACGTTGGCGAGCAGTGGCGGCACCGGCGGCCAGGATCTCGTCGACCAGCTGCGGGTTGGCGAGGTAATACTCGCGCTTATCACGGGCCTCGGCGAAATGCTCCTCAATCGCATCCTTCAAGCGCATCTTGAGGTGTCCATAACCTGGCGCATCAGGGCCACCAGCAGCGACCTTGGCTTTCCAGTCGGCCAACTCATCGGCATCGAGGAACAGGTCGAGAAGATCGAACACGAAGATCTCGCTAGGGTCCTTGGGCTCCTCTGGCGGACGTGAATCGGTGACGATCTTGCCACACAACTTCTTCAGCTTCTTGCCGGCCTCGAACATCCAGATGTCGTTGCCATAACTCTTGGACATCTTCTGCCCATCAAGCCCTGGCACCTTCTGCATGTTCTCGGCCTTCTCCAGCCGCATCTCAGGCCGCACGAAGACATCGCCATAGGTGTTGTTGAAATACCCAGCCATATCCTGAGTCATCTCGACATGCTGAACCTGATCCTTTCCGACCGGCACGATGTTGGAATCGTAAGCGAGGATATCCGCCGCCATCAGGATCGGGTAAGTGAAGAGGCCGACCGACGGCTTGATGTTGTTGTTGAGCTTGTCCTTGTAGGAGTGCGCTCTCTCCAGCAGTCCCATGCCGGTAACGGTCGACAGCAACCAAGCTATCTCGGTGACCTCGGGTACATCCGACTGGCGCCACAGCACTGACTTCTCAGGATCGAGACCACAAGCCAAGTATGTGATGGCAGTCTCCCGGACCAACTCACGCATCTTGTCCGCATCGCGCAGGGTGGTCAGTGAATGGTAATCGGCGATGAAGTAGAAATGCTCGCCAGGCTCTTCCTGCAGGGCGACATGCTGCCGAATAGCCCCGAAGTAGTTTCCGAGGTGTAGCAGCCCGCTAGGCTGGATTCCGCTGAGGACGGTGGACATTGAGGCAAAGGATATCACTTCCAGAGGAATGAAATCGACTTGTCGATGTCCGGGTGCAGGCTCTGCAGGACCGGGCAGGTCGCCGCCGCCTTCTCGAGCCGCTTGCGTTGCCCATCGGTCACTGGCACTGACATCTCCACGACTACCGGAAGGCTGCCGATGCGCCGCACCGGGTCGGTGATCATGTGCTTCTCGACTCGCACCTTGGTGCCCTTGAGGTCGATCTCGTGACGTTCCGCCACGATCCCCAACAAGGTCATGATGCAACCACCGAGTGCGGTAGCGACCAAGTCAGTCGGCGAGAAGGTCTCACCCTTGCCGCAGTTGTCGACCGGGGCATCGGTGTGCAGAACCTCGCCGGAAGGGACATGGGTAGCTTGGCAACGCAACTCCCCTTGGTAGATCAGGTCAATCTCAACAGCCATGGCGGTATTCTAGGCTCTGGCAGCCAGGAATCATCGTTTGCTTCACCGCTATAATGACGGCAATGATTTTGACCAATACCGAATCCGTTCCCGGACTCAATATTGTTGAGCACTATGGACTCGTTCAAGGCAGCACTATTCGCGCCAAGAATATCGGCCGTGACTTCATGGCTGGCATGAAGAACCTGGTCGGCGGCGAACTGCGTGGCTATACCGAACTCCTGCAGGAGTCGCGTGACCAAGCGGTCAAACGCCTGACCGAACAGGCTGAGGCATTGGGCGCCAATGCAGTGGTGAACCTGCGCTTCTCTACTTCCTCGGTCGCTGCTGGTGCGGCTGAGATCCTCTGCTACGGAACCGCCGTGCGCGTCGAGGCGCCAGCGGCAAGTGGTCCTGCAGCCAGCGTTACATCCGACGTCGTCGAGGAGCCTGCCGAATAGATGGAGCTGATCCAGATTTACGTCGGCCTATTCCTGCTGTTCCTAGGTTTGATCGCGGGGACCTTGGTTGAACGCCTGCACTATCGGCGAATCAAGCGCCGCGAGCATGGTTTCGTGACCCTTCCGACCATCACCGCCGCTGCGGTTCCTGATGAGCATCAAGTCGAGCGTTCGCAGCTTGCTCTTGGCAGCGCAGTGATCTCGGTGGATTACTTCAAGCGCTTCGCCGCAAGCCTGAAGCAGCTCTTCGGAGGTGAGATCCATTCCTATTCGAGTTTGCTCGACCGCGCGCGCCGCGAAGCGTTGTTGCGCATGAAGGAGAACTTCGCCGACGCCGACCTGTTCATCAACGTCCGCTTCGAGACATCCACCATCTCAAGTGGCAACAACTCGAGGATCGGTTCGGTCGAGGTCCTCGCCTTCTCGACTGCCGTGTGGTACCGCCAAGGCACTCCTCACTCGATACCGACACCAATAGCCGGATGAAGTTCGTTCCACGGCTGCTCGGTGAGACCTCCGACAATTCCCGTGGTGGCAACGAGAGTTGGCGCAGTCGCGCGAAGGGGATCCTGTCTGCAGTCATCGTGCTGTCGGTCCTCTATATCGCCCTCGGCTTCATCGCCGACCTCAGCGTTGGCTTGGTTTCCGAAGAGACCGAGGCCGACTGGTTCGCCTGGGCTGATGAGGTCTTGCTCGATGCGGCTGAGCCTCCGTCCGCTGAGCTGCAAGCGATCTTCGATCGCCTGATAGAAGACAGTGACTTGCGACCCTACGAGTATCGATTGTTGGTGTTGCCTGACCGCGCCCCGAATGCATTCGCCCTGCCTGGCGGCACCGTGACCGTGACCAGTGGCTTGCTCGACCTGGTCGAGACAGAGATCGGCCGCGCCTTGGTGTTGGGGCATGAGATCGGGCACCTCGAACATCGTCATGGTCTCAAGAGACTTGGACGTTCCTTGTTGTTGGCGGGTGCGATGACGATGATCGGCATGGATTCATCCAGCCTCCTGAAGCAGAGCCCGATGCTGGCGGAGATGAAGCATTCTCGCAGTCAAGAGGAAGAGTCTGACACCTTCGGCCTGGAACTGGTCTATGCCAAATACGGCACGACCGAAGGAGCGATGGAGTTCTTCGAGGACATCCGACTGCTTCAGGGCGGCGCTGACGACGGCATGCTCGACGGCATGCAGTCGTGGCTACAGACTCACCCGCTTACTTCCGACCGCATAGACAATCTACGCAGCCAAGCCTTGGCCTTGGAGATGGGCACTTAGTCCGCCTGTCGGTCAGACATCTACCGCAGCCGAAGCCAACGCCTCGGCCTTCTGTTCCTCGGCCAAGGTTCGGATGTCCTCAGTGATCCGCATCGCGCAAAACTTCGGCCCACACATCGAGCAGAACTTGGCGGTCTTGGAATTCTCACTCGGCAAGGTCTCGTCGTGGAACGAACGTGCGGTCACGGGATCGAGCGACAAGTTGAACTGATCTTCCCAGCGGAACTCGAAGCGCGCCTTGGATAGCGCATCATCCTGATCACGCGCGCCAGGCAATTGCTTAGCGATATCGGCAGCGTGTGCGGCGATGCGATAGGTGACGACGCCGGTCTTGACGTCGTCGCGGTCAGGCAGGCCGAGATGCTCCTTGGGAGTCACGTAGCACAACATCGCGGTGCCGTACCAACCGATCTGCGCAGCACCGATTCCGGAGGTGATGTGGTCGTAACCAGGGGCGATATCGGTCACCAATGGCCCCAAGGTGTAGAACGGAGCCTCAAAGCAATCCTGCAACTGCTTATCCATGTTCTCCTTGATCAGGTTCATCGGCACATGCCCAGGACCTTCGATCATCACCTGCACATCATGCTCCCAAGCGATCTTGGTGAGTTCACCTAGGGTCTCCAGCTCACCGAACTGGGCGCCATCATTAGCATCCTTCAAGGAGCCCGGGCGCAGGCCGTCGCCAAGACTGAAGGTCACGTCGTACTTCTTCATGACCTCGCAGATCTTCTCGAAACCGGTATAGAGGAAGTTCTCCTGGTCGTGTTCGAGGCACCAAGCTGCCATAATCGAACCGCCACGCGATACGATCCCAGTGAGGCGCTCGGCGGTCAAAGGCACGTACTTCATCAACACGCCAGCGTGGATGGTGAAGTAATCGACGCCCTGTTCTGCCTGCTCGACCAAGGTCTCGATGAAGATGTCGAGGGTCAGCCTGCCGGGTTCACCATCGACCTTCTCCAAGGCCTGATAGATCGGCACGGTACCGATAGGTACCGGGCTGTTACGCATGATCCACTCGCGGGTCTCGTGGATGTTGTGACCGGTGGATAGGTCCATGACGGTGTCCGCCCCCCACATGATCGACCACTGCAGTTTCTCGACTTCCTCGGAGATGGATGAGTGCGTCGCGGAGTTGCCGATGTTGGAGTTGATCTTGGTACGGAAGTTCCGTCCGATGATCACAGGCTCCAACTCCAGGTGCCGGCGGTTGGCGGGAATCACTGCACGCCCAGCTGCCACCTCGGAACGCACGAATTCAGCTTCGACATTCTCACGCGCAGCCACGAACGCCATCTCTTCGGTGACGATTCCCTCACGCGCATAGTGCATCTGCGAGAAATTCTCATCGCCGTTGTCTTCTCGAGCAGCCACCCACTCACTGCGCAACTTGGGGATACCCTTGCGTGGGTCATGGCCCTGAGGTCCGGTGGTGTCGTAGACATCCAGATGCTCACCGTTGGT
>CAZJGH010000061.1:0-13059 GCA_964545405.1 uncultured Planctomycetales bacterium | reverse complement strand
CCTTGGCGGGCTTGGCTGAGGTCAAGCGCCTGGTTCCGACCTTGGTCTCCAGCGTCTCATCGATCTCGTCCTCGATCGGTGGCATCGTCGACTTCACCATCAACTACCCGCTCTCTGAAGCTGGGTTCGGATATGCGTTGTTGGCATCCTTATCTGGGTTGGGGCCGACCACTGCCTACGGCGTGACGGTGCCACTCACCAACGACTCTCTGCTGTCCATAATGCGATCCGGTGCGCCAGCTATTTTCACCAATGCTGTCGGCACCCTCGACGGCAACGGCGACAGCTCTGCGCAACTGAATATGCCACCTGGAACGGCGGCCGGGTTGGTCGGCACGACCTTCTATTTCGCTACCGTAAGTTTGTCTGGAGCCACCTCTCCGCGGGTCGCCTCCAACGCCGTAGCATTACTTCTGGAACCCTGAGTTTTCCGGGCATTAGGCAGGGCAACGTGGCAAAATATGCCTCATGGAACCGCTGACCACCCGCAAAGATGCTCTCCAATACCACGCCAACGGCCGGCCTGGAAAGATCGAGGTCATCCCCAGCAAACCATGCCTAACGCAAATTGACCTTTCGCTGGCCTACTCGCCAGGGGTCGCCGAACCATGCCGCGAGATCGATCGTGATCGCGACAGGGTGTATGACTACACCGCCAAGGGAAACCTAGTCGCAGTCATCTCCGATGGCTCCGCGGTGTTGGGTTTGGGCAACATCGGGCCGGATGCAGCGAAACCGGTGATGGAAGGAAAGGGTGTCTTGTTCAAGCGTTTCGCTGACATAGATGTCTTCGACATTGAACTCGGGACTCAAGATGTCGATGAGATTATTCAAGCCGTCAAGGCGATCTCTCCGACCATCAGTGGCATCAACCTCGAGGATATCTCGGCACCTCGTTGCTTCGAGATCGAACGACGGCTCAAGGAAGAGCTCTACATCCCGGTCTTCCACGACGACCAACACGGCACCGCCATCATCTGTTCTGCCGCAGTAGTCAATGGTCTTGAGATAGCAGAGAAGGAAATCGGCAAGGCGAAGGTCGTGGTGAATGGAGCTGGTGCATCAGCAACCGCCTGCACCAACCTCATCGTCAGCCTCGGGGTCGACCCGAACAACGTCTTGATGTGCGACTCCAAAGGCGTGATCCACACCGGTCGCGATGACTTGAATGAATTCAAGCAAGCGTTCGCGCGAGATACTGATGCTCGCACGTTGGCCGACGCGATGATCGGCGCTGACGTGTTCCTCGGACTTTCCATCGGTAACGTAGTGTCGCCGGAGATGTTGAACAGCATGGCAGACAGTCCAATCATGCTGGCGATGGCCAACCCTGATCCAGAGATCGCCTACCCCCTCGCGGTCGAGACCCGCAGCGACGTGATCATGGCGACTGGGCGTTCGGACTTCCCGAACCAAGTGAACAACGTCCTTGGCTTCCCGTATATCTTCCGCGGTGCACTTGATGTTCGCGCGACCGAGATAAACCAAGAGATGATTCACGCGGCAACCTATGCGCTGGCCGACCTAGCCAAGGAGCCGGTGCCTGATGTAGTCGCCGCCGCATACGGACTGGACAAGCTCGAGTACGGTCGCGAGTACTTGATTCCGAAACCTTTCGATACTCGCGTCATCCGACGCGTCTCTGCAGCTGTCGCACAAGCGGCTATCGACACTGGTGTCGCCAAGTTGCACATCGACATGGAAGCCTATGTCAGGCAGTTAGGTGAACGCCTCGGAGAAGAGCGCGACTTGATGCGCAAGGTGGTCTCGCGTGCACGCCGCACCAAGAACCGCATCGTGTATCCGGAAGGAACTTCCGAGCGCATCCTGATCGCAGCGGAAGCTGTCGTCCAGGAACGCATCGCGCAACCGGTCCTGCTCGGTGACAAGGTGACCATTCATGAGCGCGCCAAGGAACTGAAGGTGTCGCTTGAAGGTGTCGAGATTCTCGATCCGGCCTCGTCGCCACACATCGATGAATACACCGACGAGCTGATGGGATTGCGTCAGCACCGGCGCATCACTGAAGCGCGTGCACGAGCACGAGTGCTCGATCCGATGTGGTACGGACCGATGATGTTGCGCATGGGTCACGCCGATGGCATGGTCAGCGGCGTAACTCGACATGTGCGCAAGTCGGTTCCTCCGATGTTGAAGGTCGTGCCTTTGCGTGAAGGCGTCCGCCTTGCCTGTGGCATGACCATGGTGTTCTCGAAACTGGGCACCATCTTCCTGACGGACACCGCCGTCAACATCTCACCGGATGAAGCTGACTTGGCCGAAATCGCCTTGTTGGCGGCCGAAGAGGTCGCTGCGTTCGGCTTCGAGCCGGTCGTTGCGATGCTGAGCTTCTCGAGTTTCGGTGGCACCCCACACCACAAGACCGATAAGATTCGCCGCGCGGTTCGCCTCGCTCGCGAGGAGGCACCGGGCTTGATCATCGATGGCGAGATGCGTGTCGATGCAGCTCTCGATCCAAGCGTTCAAGCGCGCTACCCCGATTGCAAACTGCAAGGGAAGCGTGCCAACATCCTGGTCTTCCCTGACCTCAGTTCAGCCAACATCGGATTCAACCTGGTCCGCACATTGGCAGAAGCTCAAGTCGTGGGACCGATGATGCTCGGCCTCGAGAAACCAGCCCACACGCTGCAGCCACACTCTTGTGGTGTAAGCGATGTCGTTCACTTGACTGCGCTCGCGTGCATGAACGGCCATCCCAAGCCATTGCCATCGCATGTCTAGTAGTCTTGTCTTGCTGCTCACACCTGAGCAGGATCCCGAAAAACTTAGTCCCGAAGAACTGCTCCGCCTCGCAAGCGAAGGCTTGGAATGTGCGGTCGAGGACCTGGAAGGTGTACGCATCCAGCGCATCAGCTTTGATGCCCGGGCGCGACACATGCTGTGGAATGTAGTCGTTGAGGTCTGGCACGCTGGCGAAGAGATGCCGCCCGTGCAGGAGTTCGAGCCGCCGCGTTATCCCGCACCCAACGATGACGCCAAGCATGTCGTCGTCGTCGGCAGCGGTCCTGCCGGCCTGTTCTGTGCACTCGAACTTATCGCCAAGGGAGTAAGGGTCACCGTCTGCGAGCGTGGCAAGGAAGTGCAAGACCGACGCCAAGACATCGCCAACCTCAACCGTGGCGAAGACACCAATCCTGAAAGCAACTATGCGTTCGGGGAAGGTGGTGCTGGCACTTTCAGTGATGGCAAGCTGTATACCCGCAGCAGCAAGCGCGGCAATGTCCGCGACATCCTCGAGACCCTGGTCGCACATGGTGCGCCGGAAAGGATCCTTGTCGCTTGGCGACCACACATCGGCAGCAACATGTTGCCCCGAGTGGTCACTGCGATGTGTGATTCGATTCGCTCCGCCGGCAGTAGTGTCCAGTTCGGTGCGCGCGTCACGGAACTGATCGCTGATGGTGATCGCGTGCGTGGAGTCAAGTTGAGCGACGGCTCACAGGTCGATGCTGATGCGGTCGTCTTGGCTGCTGGTCACAGCGCCTTGGATTCGCTGCAGATGGCTCAAGCTGCCGGCGCTGAACTCGAGGCTAAGGGTTTCGCCATGGGGGTGCGTGTCGAGCATCCACAAGATTGGCTCGACAACATCCAATACCGTGGGACACGTGGCGAGCATGACTTGCCGCCATCGTTCTACGAGTTGTCCACGCAGATCAACGAGCGCGGCGTGTTCAGTTTCTGCATGTGCCCTGGCGGCTGGATAGTGCCTTCGCAATCCACCCCTTCGACATTGGTCGTCAACGGCATGTCGATGGCCAAGCGCGATTCGCCCTACGCCAACAGCGGGCTGGTCGTATCGATCGAGCCGAAAGACTGGTGTGGCAAACGCGGATGGCGTTGGGGTTGGCCTGAACTCCTGCAACGCGCGGCCGCCTTGAGCGACCATCCGATGTTGCATGAGGTCATTGCTGATCCGCGCGGTGGCGAACCGTTCCCGGTCGCGGAAGGACGTCTGCCCATCCACCCCGACATCGATCCCCTGTTCGGCGTGCGCCTGCAGCTGGCCATGGAGGTCGTAGCGGCCGACGCCGGCCAAGGAGAAGGTCGTGCACCTGCCCAGCGCTGTGACTTGTTCGCCGACGCCCTCGAGGAGCCTGGCGAGGTCCTGCCGACTTCCTACCTACCTGGGCTGACCCCCACGAACCTACATGGCATCCTGCCACGTGGCATCGCCACACGCCTGCGTGAATCCCTGTGGGAGTTCGATGAGCACCTACCTGGTTTCGCGGGCCCAAGTGGCCAGCTGATCGGAGTTGAGACTCGCACTTCCTCGCCGGTACGAATCAAGCGCGATAAGGAAAGCCTGCAATGTGAGGGGGTTTATGGCCTCTACCCCTGTGGTGAGGGGGCTGGTTTTGCTGGAGGAATCGTTTCCGCCGCCATGGATGGAGTTCGCGTAGCTGCCGCATTTTTGGCCGCCGAAGAGGATTAAAAGCCTGCTCTTTCGTTCGTTTATATTGTTTTTCTGCTCTCAAAGCTAAATGAGGGCACTCTAAGCGGCCGATAGGTGTTCTATGACACCTGGTGCCACCCCCTCTCATATTCCGCCGGAACTCGCGTACCTTCGCGAGACTGAGGTTTGTGACGGCATTGAACGTATTACATATCGTGCCGGCAACCGACAACATCGCCATACCTTGCTGTTCGTCCATGGGATGTGGCACGGCGCCTGGTGCTGGGAGAAGTGGCAAGAACTATTCGCCATCTGGGGCTGGGACAGTGTTTCCTTCAGCCTGCCAGGCCATGCAGGTTCTGCGACCAAGCGGCCGATTCGCTGGTGTACGCTCGGTTACTACACCGACTTCCTGGTGCGGGAGATCCAGCGCCTGGACAGCAAGCCGGTAATCGTCGGACACAGCCTCGGCACCGCGTTGACCCAACGCTACTTGAAGGAGAAGGGTGACCTGCCAGCCGCTGTGATGCTTGCCCCATGGCTGGCCCGCAGCATGGTCAGTTTAGTTGGGCGTTACTTCCAGCATGATTTCGCTGGTGGTCTTGCCAGTTTCATGCGGCTGATCGCGACACCTGCGATCCGCACACCAGAGCGTGCAGCCAACATCTTCCTTTCCAAGAACGCGAATTGTTCCGCGGAAGAGCTGCACTCCAAGCTGGGCCCTGAATCGATCCTGTTACCACTGCAACACAGCCCGTTGTTCTGGAAGCCACGGACCAAGACCAAGACTCCGATGTTGTGGATCACAGCCGGGCAAGACAAGCTCATCCCGGCGAAGAAATCGCGCGAGTCAGCCAAGGAGTTCGGTGCCGACTTCATGATGTGTGCCGGAGCCGGCCACGACCTGATGATGGAATCGGATCATGCGGTCGTCGCCGCACAGATCAACGACTGGCTGGTCAACGAGCTGTCAGAAGCTACTGCAACGACCACGGTGGAGCATCAGACTCGAACCGCCGCCGCTCCTGAAGGGTCGGGTGCGGGAACTCGAGCGCCGATGCGTGAAGCCCTATCGAACGGTCTGGGAGCGGCTGATTTGCGCCATATTTTAAGTCGCCTAGCAACACCAGGCCGGCCTTGGCACATGCCACGCGTAGCTGGTGCGGACGCCCAGTAAGCGGCTGTAACTCCAACAACGTGCCGTCTTCACCCTCGGAGATGATCTTCCATTCGGTGACGGCTTGCTTCGCCCCTTCGCCCTTTCCGGCGCGAACGACATTGCGCTTGTGATCCTTGGTGAGCCACATGGTCCATTTGCCGGAGCGCGGGGCACCACTCGGCAATCGACCAGCACTGCGTGCGATATAGGTCTTCTGTACATCATGGCGTTGCCACGCGGCAGACAAGCGTGCGGCTGCCTTCGACGTGCGCGCGAAAACCACAACGCCTGAAACTGGCCTATCGAGCCTATGTACGACACCTAAGAAGACATCACCCGGCTTGTCGTACTTGTGCTTGACCCAAGCCTTGGCGCGATCCAATAACGATTCGTCGCCACTGCTATCGGGGACTACCGGCAAGCAAGCAGGCTTCTCGACCACCAGCAGATGGTTGTCGTCATAGATGACATTGAGTGATGCGCTCATGTGCGTTGCCAGCGGGAACAGAAGCCGCACGGTAAGCGGCGGGTGCCGTCGCCTTCGGGGATCCAAAGTTCGCCACTATGCACTTCACCGTCGCCGAACTCACTGAGCATGTTGTCGAAAGCCATCGGTGAGAATCCGATCGCATAGGTCGACAACACCAGGAACGTGCCGGGAGTGGAATCGAGCAACTTGTTGCATCCGTCGAGCAGGCGCGCGATGCCGTCCTGGAACTGCCACTTCTCCCCCTTCGGACCGCGGCCGTAATGAGGGGGATCGAGCAGAATCCCGTGATAGTGATTGCCGCGACGCACCTCACGCTCAACGAATTTGAGCGCGTCCTCGAGCAGCCAACGGATTCCATCACTGGCGACATCGCTGGCCTTGGCGTTGGCTGAGGCCCAATCGAGAGATGCCTTGGATGCGTCGACGTGGGTCACGAACCATCCGGCCTTAGCTGCCAGGATCGAAGCCGCGCCGGTGTATCCGAAGAGGTTCAGCAGCTTGGGGCGTTCGAGTCCTAGCTGAATCCGTCGCTCCTCTACCCATGCCCAATTGCTCGCCTGCTCCGGGAATAGGCCGACGTGCTTGAACGGGGTCGGGTGGATGCGGAATTGCGCACCTTGGACTTCCAGCGGCCACTCGATCGGTTGGTTTGAACGCTTCTTCTTCCACCTGCCACCACGGTCGTCTTCACGAACAAAATTGAAATCGGCGTTATTCCATTCCTCTTGGCTCAGGCGTGGCCGCCATAACGCTTGAGGGTCGGGTCGGCGCAGCACGAAGGGGCCGAAACGCTCAAGCTTTTCAGCATTTCCCGAATCAAGCAACGAGTAGCCGTCAACGCCGGGGAAGTCGAAGGAATCCACGTGCTAAGGATAGCCGGGAAGATGCTCAAAAAAAGTGCGGCCACGTTACCTTATTGGGCGTCCTGTACGCACCCTACCGCTCAAATCATGACTTCCATCTTTGTAGCTAAAGAGAGCCGCGCCGGCGAAAACCGCGTCGCCGCAACTCCTGAGACCGTCGGTCGCTACGTCAAACGTGGCTTTACCGTTCTTGTCCAAGCGAACGCTGGTATTGCCAGTGCCGTAGCCGACGCCGAATACACCGCTGTCGGTGCCGAGATCGTCGCTGATTATGCGACCGGATGCGGAAAGGCTGATTTCGTGTTGAAGGTCGCGCGCCCCACCCGTGAGGAAGGCGCTGCCATCAAGAAGGGGTCGATCCTGATCTCGTTCATGCAGTCGGCCATGGAGCCCGATGCCGTAAGCGGCATCTTGGGTGGCGGCGGATCGCAGTTCGCGATGGAGCTCGTGCCGCGGACCACACTCGCGCAGAAGATGGATGCACTGTCTTCCCAGGCCAACATCGCCGGTTACAAGGCTGTGCTGCTCGGCGCTTGTGAGTTAGGTCGTTACTTCCCGTTGCTGATGACTGCAGCCGGAACCGTCAAGCCCGCTCGCGTGGTGATCTTCGGTGTCGGCGTTGCTGGCCTGCAAGCGATCGCTACCGCGAAACGCCTCGGCGCGATCGTCGAAGCTACTGACATCCGCCCTGAAGTGAAGGAGCAAGTCGAGTCCCTCGGCGGTAAGTTCATCGAAGTGCAATCGGATGACGATTCCACTGAGCCTAGTGTCTATGCGAAGGAAGCTTCGGATGAATACAAGAAGCGCCAAGCTGAGGCCGTCGGTGCGAGTGTCGCGAAAGCCGATGTGGTGATCACCACTGCGCAAGTTCCTGGGGCGAAGGCTCCGGTCCTCGTTCCTGAAGCGATGGTCAAGACCATGAAGCTCGGTGCCGTCATCGTTGACCTTGCAGTCGAGCAAGGTGGTAACTGCGACATCTCCGAGGAAGGAAAGATCGTCGAGAAGCACGGCGTGAAGTTGGTCGGCACGACGAACCTGCCGTCCACTGTCGCTGTTCACGCTTCGGAACTCTACGCGCGCAACGTGCAACACGTCGTCGATCACCTGGTTCCTACCAAGGAGAACGACAACCTTGAGATACGCCTCGACTTAGAGGACGAAATCATCGGAGCTTCGATCGCCATCCACGGCGGCGAAGTTCGCCACGAACCCACCGCAGCAGTGCTGCAGACTGCAAACGCCTAGGCGAATACCCAACCAGAGCCATGATTCTCCTCCTGATGCTCTTCGTGTTCTTGCTTGCCATCGTGGTAGGTAATGAACTCATCTCGAAAGTCCCGCCTACGCTGCACACTCCGCTGATGTCGGGTGCGAACGCGATCTCGGGTATTACCATCGTTGGTGCCTTGATGTGCGCCCAGTTCACTGACGGCGTAACCGCTCAGGTGCTCGGCATCATCGCCATCGCACTCGCGACCATCAACGTCGTCGGTGGCTTCATGGTCACCGACCGCATGCTGGCGATGTTCAGCAGCAAGAAGAAAAAGAAGGAGGGCAAGTAAGTGGAAAACTTCACTCCTGCTGGGCTGCTTTACTTAGTAGCCACCGTCTTCTTCATCCTCGGCATCAAGCGCTTGTCCAAGGTGCGCACCGCGCGCTCGGGTAACCAACTCGCGGCCGTCGGTATGTTGCTCGCCATCGTGGTGACCTTGGTGTCGCCTGAAGGCGGCGTCGGTCTTGATTGGACCACCGTCATCATCGGCATCGCGCTCGGTGGTCTGATCGGTGGCGTGATGGCCAAACGCGTCGAGATGACTGGCATGCCGGAACTCGTCGCATTGTTCAACGGCTTCGGTGGTTTGGCTTCGACCTTCGTCGCGGTCACCGAGTTCTGGGGCCGCTTCGGTGGCAAAGAAGAGTTAACTCCACGCGCTGTAGCCATGATTCCAGGTGAAGGCGTCGTGCCTCCCGTCCTCGGCGGCGAAGTCTGGGCGATCGCGATCGTGCTGTCGGTGCTGATCGGTACCGTCACCTTCACCGGTTCGCTGGTCGCGATGGGCAAACTGTCCGGCAAGATCTCCGGTAACCCGGTCATCCTGCCTGGTCGTCACCTGATCACTGCGGTGTTGTTGATCGGCGGCATCGTCGCCGGTATCTACGGCACCTTCTACGGTGAAGGCAGCACGGCTGTCTTGATGGTCGGCTTGCTGGCGCTCGGCGCCGGCCTGTTCGGAATCATCTCGGTACTGCCCATCGGTGGTGCTGACATGCCGGTGGTCGTCTCGCTGCTGAACTCCTACTCGGGTCTGGCCGCATCGATGGCAGGCTTCGTGATCGGTAACTCCTTGTTGATCGTTGCTGGTGCATTGGTCGGTGCTGCAGGCTTGATCCTCACCATGGTGATGTGCAAGGCGATGAACCGTTCGCTCGGTAACGTGCTGATCGGTGGCTTCGGCGGCGACGCCCCTGCTGCAGGTGGCGGTGGCGCTGATGAGTACACCGGCGTCAAGTCTGCCGGACCTGAAGAGGCCGCGATGATCCTCGAATCGGCGACTTCGGTCATCTTCGTTCCTGGTTACGGCATGGCTGTCGCCCAAGCGCAGCACATCGTCAAGGAGCTGGGTGAGGAAATGGAGAAGCGCGGTGCTGAGGTGCGTTACGCGATCCACCCGGTCGCAGGACGCATGCCTGGTCACATGAACGTGCTGTTGGCTGAGTCCGATGTGCCTTACGAGCAGCTGTGGGAACTGGAGCGCATCAACGGCGACTTCAAGACCACCGACGTTACCGTGATCATCGGCGCCAACGATGTCGTCAACCCGGAAGCGATCGAGAATCCGCAAAGCCCAATCGCAGGCATGCCGATCCTCAACGCGCATGAGTCAGGCACCGTACTGATGATCAAGCGCTCGCTCTCCGCTGGTTACGCTGGTATCAAGAACCCATTGTTCGAACGCGACAACACTTACATGTGTTTCGGTGACGGCAAGGGCTTCCTGGTCGAGGTCGTGAACGAACTCAAAGAGTCCTGATCCAGCTTGATTAATCCATTCGCCGCCGCCTTCGGTATTCTTCGAATACTGTTGGCGGTGGCTGTTCTAATTTTGGGCGCGCCTGTCGCCCTGTTGCTGTTCATCTTCACTGCGGGCAATGTCCATCGACGTGCGCGCGTCGGCTCCAGACTGGCTGTCCTCTGGAGTCGTGTCTTCTGCTTCATCTTCGGGTTGAAGGCCGAGGTCGAAGGCACCCCTCCGCCGCCGGGCAGTTTCGCGGTATGCAATCACATCTCGCACTTCGATGTGCTGGTGATCTCGAACCTCTACCCGACCTCCTTGGTGTCTAAGAGCGAGATCCGTCGCTGGCCGCTGATCGGCATCTTGGCTGCTGCCATCGGCACCGTGTTCGTCGACCGCGGCGATCGCAACAAGACCAAGGACACGGTCAAGCAACTACGTGGCTACCTTGAGCAAGGGGCGACCATCACCCTGTTCCCAGAGGGAACCACGAGCGAAGGTGATGCCATCCTCCCGTTCAAGCGTTCACTTTTCGCCATGCCAGCGGAGTTGGGGCTGCACACATATCCGATTGCCATGCGCTACGCCCGCACCGGCGATGCTTGGCACGACGACACTCCATTCGTGGTGCACATCTTCCGCCTGCTCGGCCACCCGACACATCGCTTGAGGATCATATTCGGCGAACCGATCCCCCCCGGCCTGGAACGCAAACCGCTTGCGTTCGAGGCGCAGGCGCGGGTGGAAGAGTTGTTCGAGCGCCTGAGCGGCTAGAGCTCGCATGAATCCCGCTTTCAGCAATTCCACCAATTCGTTTCTGAACTTCATGGCGTTAGCAGTTTGCTGGCTGGATACAGTGCCATTACTTCTTTCACAACTCAAGCCCGGTGCAAATCGTGTTGCTTTCCATCCTTACTTTGTTCACCGTCGCCGCACTCCCCCAAGATACCGGTGGATACGCCGCCTACATTGGCGAAACCATGTATTGGATTGCCGTAGTGATTCCAATGCCACGGCACCCAACCTTGGCATCATCTGCTGTGGGCATAACGTTGTTGCCTTAATAACCGCTGCACACAGTGTCGCTGGCCGGCGCAATCTTAATCCAACGGACGAATCCAGATGTTGCGGTAGCGCACTGGATTGCCGTGGTCCTGCAAACTAAGTGGCCCGGTCGCAGCGGTGCTGCCGGTCGGCGGCAGGTTGCGGTGCGTGGTCGGCCCGAGGATCTCGCGATCGTTATGGATCAACACGCCATTGTGCATGACGGTAATCCGTGCAGCACTAGTGCGATGGCCTTGGTCATCGAATCGCGGCGCGGTAAATACGATGTCATACACCTGCCACTCGCCCGGCGCCCGACTCGCGTTCACGTCAGGTGGATACTGACCGTAGATGGAGCCGGCGGAACCATCGGCGTAGCTGACGTTACTGTGGGAATCCAAGACCTGGATCTCGTAAAGGCCCATCAAGAACACTCCACTGTTGCCCATGCCTTGGGAATCTCCTTCACTGTCGGCTGGTGTCGCCCACTCGACATGAAGTTGGCAATCCCCGAACTCCTCGCGAGTACGGATGCTGCCGGTGCCGTTCACCTCCATGATGCCGTCGGCCAACTTCCACACCGCATCATCGCCGTTGCCGCGCTGCCACATCGATAAGTCACTGCCGTCCAACAACACCTTCGCGTCGGATGGTGCGCCACCGACTACCTTGGCTGCTGCGACCTTCGGTGGCTGTGGACGAGTGCTGTCGTGCACGCGCCATTTCTGACCCGGCAGTACCGGCGTGTCGTCGTACCCAGGGCTCTTCTTCACTGGGTCTTGGGCGGCGGAATCATCGACCGCAAGCAATGGAATCGAAAGGCACAGGGCCGGGGCGACGAGGAGCGCAAACAGTTTCATGCCGTGAGCATATCGAAAATCCCGGAACTGGCACCGCTGAACGCTGCTAGGATTCCACGATGAAAACGCAGCTCCTCTTGCTCCCAACCCTAGTTTTCTGCGCCTCCTGCTCCTCTTTCCCTGGTTTCGACTCCGGAAACGATGGTGCCGCAAGTGCTGAAGTCAACGTTCCCGTGGCGACAGATCCTGATCCAGCACCTCCTGCCCTGCTCGATATTCCGAATTTCACCGTACTTAACGGCAAGGTCGCTGGCGGAGGCAAGATTTCCGCCGCACAGGTCGCCCAACTTCCTGACCTTGGCTACACCACTATCATCAATCTGCAATTCGAGCGCGAGGATGGCGTGAAGGAAGAGGTTGCAGCCGCTGCTGCTGCTGGCCTGAACTACGTCGCCATCCCCCTTTCGGGAAGCACCTTCACCCTGTCTGATGCCCATGCCGTGGCCATGGCGCTGGATAAGTACCCCGGGCATACCCTGTTCCATTGCCGCAGCGGTGGGCGGGTTTCAGGTGTTTGGGCGCTCACCCGCGCGATCAATGAAGGCTTGAGCGTCGAAGAAGCGATGGCCGTGGCTGCCAATGAAGGTTGTCGCCCGATTCCCGAAAGCATGGTCGAGCGTGTTGGCGATCAACTGACCCCGGAGTAGAAGCATGTTGAAGATCTCGACTTTCATCCTGGCCTGCGCGTCCCTGGTTTCCTGCACCCACAAGGCCGAACGGGTCGCGGTGGATCCACTATCGGCAGTCGATGGTTTCGTCGGCGAATGGCAAGGCACCCACAAGATGCTCGGCTCCGAAGAGGAGTACCAAGCTACGTATTCGATCAAGCGCGTCGACGACACCCTGGTTTGGGATTTCGCCTCTACTGTTCAAGGCGGATTCACCGGACATGCCGTATTGCGCTGGGATGAAGAACGCGCGCAGTGGGCCGAGTCTTGGAGCGACTCGAGTGGCGATGAGGAAACCCTCTCGTGGGGTGATTGGGATACGACTACTTCCACCATGCATTCCAGCTACTCAAGCGTAGATTGGCAGGATCCGGCCCAGAAAGTCGTCGTGCATGGCACCACGACCCTCGGTGATGGTGAGTTCAACTACACCATGACCTACAGCTACCCAGATGGCAAAACAGTCGAAGTCATGTGGATACACATGACCCTGACTGAATGAGCGGAAAGCGCGAGTCTAGAACTCGTTGGTGCGTCCGCCGGTAGT
>CAZJGH010000060.1:0-13125 GCA_964545405.1 uncultured Planctomycetales bacterium | reverse complement strand
ACGTGGCCAACGCCCAGCAACCGCGCGTGTTGGGGCGTGGCGCCGACGCCGAGGACAACATTGCGGATGTAGTGGATAAGCTGAGTGCTACTGGGCGCTTCGGCTTCGTCGGTAGTTTCAACGCGTTCACCGGCATTCCCGACCTGCCCATGTTGGTTCAATACGACGGGGTCTTGGTGTGGTCCAACTACCCGTTCTTCGACCACTATGGGTATGGCGACCTGCTCGCTGATTACGTCGATAGTGGTGGCGGGGTCGTTGTCGCGGCTCTTGCCACCGGACAAGCCACTGGCTTCACGACCACCTGGCTGAGCGGGCGGTGGACAACCGGAAACTACCAAGTGATGGTGCCCGATGGAGACTTCCAATACGGCCCTGCCACCCTTGGAGCCATTCACGAGGACGCGCATCCGGTGATGCGGGGAGTTCAAGACTTCCACGGTGGAGTCGCCTCCGCGCGCAGCATCAACGCCACTCTTACTCCTGGCAGTCGGCGCATAGCAGACTGGAGCGATGGCAGCGCCTTGGTCGCGGTCAATTACTCGATGACCACTCCTCGGGTCGACCTGAACTTCATGCCGCCTTCCAATGATGTCTACTCGGAGATGTGGCAAGCGAACACGGATGGCGCGACGTTGATGGCGAATGCCTTAGGTCGTGTAGCCGGCGCCGGCGCTCCTCTGTTCAGCACTTCCCCAGCCATCGCCGGTGGACTTTGGGATCTTGAGTTCGATTACCTGCGCCACCACAGTGACTTGGTCACCTTGCTGTCGATAAGCGGCTCAGGCCCGACCAATACACCGTTTGGTGCCTGCGAGGTTTCGCGGCCATGGATGCAGACACCGCTCCTGCCGATCGGTGCCGGAACCGAGTTCAGCATCTCCATCAACATCCCCCTGCCATTGGCCGGGCGGACCATCTACTGCCAAGGATTGGAGATCAGCCAACGTGGCTTCGGTGGCTGGAGTAACGCACTTGCCATCGCGGTCCAATAAGGACCTGAGCAAGCGAATGCCTTGAAGTATCGCTTCAGTCCTTAGCTGGGCCTGCTGGTGCAGGGAGATGCTGCTGACGCAAAGACAGCAGGCTCATGGCGGTGCCGAAATGCGAGCTGCGTGGGAAGACGCGGTCGTTGAAGGTCATCGAATCGGCATCCATGCTGGCGAACAGGCGCTCGCGATATTGACCACGCAACTCTTCACGCTGATCCTCGGGCAACATCTCGATCGCCAATGACGCGTAATAGAATGCGTAATAGAAATAGTACGGGGCGATGCCGTAATCACCTTCATGCGTACCGGTCTTCTGGCGACGTTTCTCCAGCTCACCCCAATGCTCCATGAAGTTATCTACCGCCAGGCGCAAATCCTCGTGGGTGCTGAGTCCGGCCATGCCGAGCACTATCTCAGTTGATGGGCTACGTCCGATGGTGCCCGGTATCTTGGCCAAGCCACCACGCGACGTATAGGAATAGACACCGTTATCGACTTGAGCAGCGAGCAATGACTTGAGCGCCAACTCGATGATGTCGTTATCGATTTCATATCCTTGATCCTGTGCCTGCCACAAGGCCAAGATCGATGGTGCAGTCATGAAAGGTGACGAGGCGGCAGGCTGTCCCGCACCGGCACCGCGCGAATAGTTCCAGCCGCCGGTCTTGGGAATAGCGTTGGCTTGGAGAGTTGCCACCAACCATCCGATGCGTTCCTTGACTGCTTCCTGATGAGCTTCCGGGACCGCGTCGTGTGCCTCCAGGCGCAGGAAGAAGTTCAGTGCATAGATGAAACCCCAATCACGGACATCGTAGGTATTGCTGAAACCTGGTTGCATGGGAGGCTGCTCCAGTCCCGCCAGGATGAAGCGTATTGCTCGATCCAAGGCAGCTGCGGAATCCTCAGTATGCAGGCCGGAAGGTGAATCGAGCAGTGCCAGTGCGCAAATCGCCGTGCCACCTACTCGGTAGCCGAGAGGGATACGACCTCGTTCGCGATAGACGCCTTCGTAGGGCCACTCCCATTTCTCTTCCGACTTGCCGACCGACTCCTGACCTTCAAGCAGATGGTGAAAGCCTTTGGTCATCACCATTTCCAGATTCGGGGTCGCAGCCTCCTTGGTGGGCATGGATTTCCCTTGAGCCCCAAGGCTAGATGTCAATAGCAATAGAAGTAGAAAGCAGTAGAGCCGCGGCATCCTACAATGTTAGCAGGATGTCGCGGCAGCCAAATGAGCTGCCCGTCAATAAAACAGGATCGGCTGCACGTTACTGTCGAAGAACTGCCCACCTGAGCGGACAGCGACCTCGAAGTAGACCGTATAGCCGGCCGCAGCTGCTGGTACTGGACCGGTGGTGTAGGTAGCCGTGCCGTCAGCACTATGCAGACCGCTACCGAGCAGCGTGGCCGGACTGCCGATGTCGAACTGGTGACCGGCGAAGACCGTGCCGTTGAGGTTCAATGAGTAATGCAGGTAATACTTGGATGATGGTGGTGCTGCGAACAACTCGAAGTCGACCACATTTCCGATAGGCGCAGTGAACGGCCCGACCAGCACTGCGGTGTTGATGTCCGAGCCATAGCTACGATTGCGCACGAAAGCATCTCCTGCGCCGTTGGTGTCGTTCGGGACGATGTTGTTCGCGTAACCGGCAAAGGCTATGGACTTGCCATCAGCGCTGCAAGCCGCGTTGTAGCTGAATGTCTGTTTATTGCCCTGCACACCACCGGTACTCACGCTGATGCGAGTCGTCACGCCGGTCTGGCGATCATGCACGAAGACGTCACCCCAGCCGTTGGTATCGCCTGGCACGAGATCAGTTGCCCAACTGGTGAAGGCGACGATTCGCCCGTCTGCGGACAGGCTGGATTGGTGGCTGAATCCGTTGCACTCAGCACCGCCGGTCTTCACGCTGACCCGCGTGATGCTGCTAGTGGCGATTTCATGCACGAACACGTCACGCGTAGGGCCGGTATCTCCCGGGACGAGGTTGTCGGCTGAACTATGGAAGCTGATATGGGTTCCGTCGGCCGATATAGATGGACTCCGGCTCATGCCGTTGCCATGCACCCCGAAGCTGTCAGTGCTGATTATGGTGGTAGTCCCGGCCAGTCGATCACGGAGGAAGACATCCCCTACCCAGTTGTTATCAGCCGCCACCAGGTTGGTCGCATCGCTATCGAAGGCGACGAAACGCCCGTCACGCGAGACCATTGAGCTATAGCACATGCCGTCAGCTTGTACGCCATAACTGTCGACACTCACCCGTTCAGTGATTCCAGTCTGTCGGTCATGAAGGAAGATATCCTCTACTCCATTGGTGTCTCCGATGACCAGGTTGGTGGACTCGCTCTCGAATACCACGTAACGCCCGTCGGCGGAGATCGCTGCAGAATCACTGTAGTCGTTGCCTTGCACCCCGAGGGAATCGACGCTGACGCGTTCGGTGATTCCTGTCTGGCGATCGTGCACGAAGATATCGGTACGCAGGTTTGTGTCACCCGCCACCAGGTTGTTCGCTTCCGATTCAAAGGCGACGAAACGGCCATTGGATGAGATCATGGCATCAGTGCAATAATCGTTAGCTTGCACACCAAAACTATCGACGCTGACACGTTCCGTGACGCCAAGCAGGCGGTCGCGCACGAAGATATCCCATTCATGGTTAGTGTCACCTGGAACCAAATTCGAGGCCCCGCTCGGGAACGCGACGAAACGGCCATCAGCGCTGATCGACGTATACCCAGACGCCGCGTTGCCTTGAATACCTGAGGAATCGAGGCTCACCCGCTCGGTACTCTGCGCAGCTAAGGGGCTGCAGATAATTAGGGCAAGAAGCGAAGGAGCAATTCTCATTTGACTACCTTTGAATGGGTATTGGAGAGTGTTCATGCTACTACTCAAACCAACGAAAAGAGCCTAATTACGTGAGTATTTAATCAGCGCTATTTCCAGCAAGGCCAAGTCTGCTGGAGTGACCCCAGCCAAGCGTCCAGCAGCGCCCAAAGTGGCTGGACGCGCGTCAGACATGGTTTGAACAGCCTCTGCGCGGAGGCCCAAGATGGCGGCAAAATCGAAGTCAGCTGGAACCATGGCTTCCTCGCGCGACGCCCCTCGTTCGACCCAAGCCTGTTGACGCTTCGAATAGCCCTCGTACAGGACATCGGCCTCAAGCGTTTCCCATTCGCGTTGCCTGATGCCAAGCTCGGCCAGTTCTGGGACGAGTGCCAGGACCCGCTGCCAGCCGCCGTCCTTAGGGCGTTTCAAGACATCCAACAAGGTGCGTTTGGGGCCACCGCGCTGCACCTCCCCAGGGATCGGAGAGCTAGCCAGGCGCTCACGTGTCGCTGCCAAGACTTGTTGGCGTTGCGCCAAGCGGGAGTCTCGCTCCGGAGTGCTAGCTCCGACCCTTGAAGCGATCGGAGTAAGCCGAATATCAGCGTTGTCATGGCGTAACAACAAGCGATGCTCGGCGCGTGAGGTGAACATCCTATAAGGCTCGGTCGGGTCACTTACGACCAGGTCATCGATCAACACCCCGATATATGCCTGATGGCGAGCAAGCACCAAGGGTTCTTCACCCTTCAATGCCAATGCAGCATTCAATCCCGCCATCAACCCTTGTGCGGCAGCTTCCTCATAACCCGAAGTGCCGCAGATCTGGCCGGCCAGATAAAGACCCGGGAAATCGCGTAGTTCCAAGGTGCGCAGCAGGCAGCGTGGTGCGACATGGGTGTATTCGACTGCGTAACCAGCTTGCACGATTCTCGCGTTTTCCATACCGACGCAAGTGCGTACGAACTCCTCCTGTACCTCTACCGGCAAAGAAGTTGAGATGCCGTTGGCGTAGAGCAAGTCCGAATCGTATCCCTCCGGCTCAAGAAAGATGTTGTGTGATTCGCGGTCAGCGAAACGCACCACCTTGTCCTCCAAGGATGGGCAATAACGAGGCCCCTTGCCGTCGATCCGGCCGGCATACATCGGAGCTTGGTGCAGGTTGTCGCGTACGATCTCCTGGGTACGTTGGGTCGTGGCGGTTTGCCAACATGAAATCTGTGGCTGCTGCACCTCGTCAGTCAAGAATGAGAATGGCACTGGTTGGTCATCACCGGCCTGCTCCTTCATCACCGAGTAATCGACACTGTCGGCGGCCAAGCGCGGCGGAGTGCCGGTCTTCATGGTGGCAGTCGGCAATCCCAATTCGCGCAATGCCTCACCAAGATGTGCGGCACCACCTTCGCCTGCACGTCCACCAGGCACGGTTTCCAAGCCGGTATGCAAGATGCCATCAAGGAAGGTACCGGTGGTAAGGATTACGGCTCGGGCGTGAATTTGGCGACCATCAGCAAGGCGGATGCCAGCACAGCGCTGTGGCTCACTGTCCCACAGGAGGTCGACAGCCTCGCCCTCGATTACCTCAAGGCCTGCTTGAGCAGCAACCATCTCCTGGGCGATTCGCTCATAGCCATCCCGGTCGCATTGGGCCCGCGGCGACTGCACGGCCCGCCCCTTCGAGGTGTTCAACATCCGGAACTGGATGCCGGCTGCATCGGTAATCTGGCCCATCCAACCACCGAGGGCATCAATTTCACGGGCCAGCTGTCCCTTGCCGATACCACCGATGGCAGGATTGCAGGACATTCGCCCGACGGCGGCGGCTTCGAGCGTTACCAGGGCAGCATCCAACCCCAAACGGGCGACTGCTGCCCCCGCTTCAAGCCCAGCGTGGCCGCCTCCGACCACCACGACATCCACAGAAATTTTCGACATCTTTTTTCAACCAGCGACTAAACCGGTCGAGCTCGGTATTCTAAGACACGCTGATGCTTTCGGTATCCGTTCTAATTCTTGCGCTATGTCCCGCCAGTGGCCCTCAGGAGCCTGCTAGCGGCTTGGAGCGCCTCGTCACGACCCTCGAGAAACAGACTCTCGAGCGGCGCACCGCTGCGGTTGCAGCTTGGGAGAGTCTCGGTAAGGCATATTTGGCCCAACCTTCAATGGGCACGATGAGCCCGTTGATGACCTACGCACCCTACATCCAGGACCCAATCCTCGATGCCCTGGTGGCCAACCTCGACGCCACCACCAAGAATCCATCACGCAGCCGGGATCTCCTGCAGCTTCTGGGCCGGGTCATGAATAGCGGTGGCGCAGCCCGGCTACTGCCTTTGATTACTCGCCTGCCGGTCGACCAGCGAGCGATGGCGCTACGTTACGCGATTGAGCTTGGCGGCCGACGCACTCGCAATAGTGCGCTCAGCTACCTCAAGAGTGACAACCGCAGGGTGCAACAATCGGCATTGGAGTCATTGCTGCTGCATGGCGAAACTCGCCTGGCACCGAGCCTGCTGGCTGGAGCAGATATCAGCAAGCTCGATCTACAGAGCTTTGGCGCAGTACTCGAGATCCTGGCAGATCGCGATTTACCCGCTGGGACCAAATTGCCGTCTGCGGTCTATGCGCAGAAGGATGGTGATTTCCTCGAAGGCGCCATCGCCTTCATGGTCAAACACCCACAACCTGATAGCGAGGATTTCTTGATCGCACGCTCATTGATGCCGCGCTCAAGTGGACTATCGATCGAAGCTCGACGCCTGGCGCTGTCTGCCTACGAGAGTGGCGCGAAAGAGTTGCGTTGGCGCTCTGGGGTCAGGTCGATGAACCGCTTCTTGAAGGATGAGCGACCTGGCGAAGCGACCTACGCAGTAGCCTGGACCCTACATCGTCTTGGCGACAAGATGGGCCGCAAACACCTACTGGCTGGCCCTCAAGAGCGCGCCAAGGACAACCCTGATGATTGGCGAGCGCAGATGGTGCTTGGCCGGATGCAGGTCGACGTCGGCGAGTTTTCCTCTGCGTACCGCACCATCAAGGGCACCTTCGAGGACATCGAAGGCACTCCGGCGTCCAAGCGCTTGACCGCTGAGGACTACCTCTACGCCGCTCGTGCCGCTGCTGGGTCCCGCCACTCACGCGAAGCTGGCAACTGGCTGACCGCCACCCGTTATTCGCCCATTCAGCTGGCTCCATACCGCGATTTGCCTGAGTTTGCGCCATACCTCAAAAAGGCGCCCTTCAACCACCTCTTCCCGGTTGCCGAGTAAGCCACGCGCGGGGATAATGTCCGGTCCGATTCCGGTGGAATCGCCTTTTAGCCGTGTCAAAAAACATCCCCATTGAAGCCGAGAAGACCGCTGTCGGTCCTTGCCACTACTCCGTAACCGTCAAGGTCCCTGGTGACCGCGTCACGCAGGAGTTCGACCACGCCTACCAAGCTGCCGCGCGCGGCCTGAAGATCCCTGGCTTCCGTCCTGGAAAAGCTCCAGTGTCGGTCCTCCGCCAGATGATGGGCGATGGTGTCAGTGAACACGCCAAGGAGCACATCTTCGAGCATTGCTCTGGCGACGCGATCGCCCAACTTGGCCTCAAGGGCGATGTCCTGCGTATCCTGGATTTCGATCCCGAGCCTTATGAGGTCGTTGAAGGTCAAGAACTGGAGTTCACTTTCGAGCTCGAGACCTTACCGATCGTCGAACTTCCGGATTGGACCGAGTTGGATGTCGAACCCGCCGACGTCGAAGCGACCGATGACCAGTACGACGAGACCATCCAAGGTCTGGGCGCCAACCATCAGAAGTTCGATGAGATCGAAGATGGCGCTGTCGATGAAGAGCACTTGGCCGACATCGACCTGGTCTATTCCCTAGACGGCGAAGATGGTCCGGAAGCAGCTGGCCTGAAGTTCGGCTTGGGTTCACCTCTGTACGGTGCCGACCCAGAGAAATACGACGAGGCCCTGCGCGGCACCAAGGCCGGCAGCGAGTTCGAGCTCGAGGTCGAGTTCAATGAAGGCTTCTCGATCGAGGATTGGGTCGGCAAGACCGGCTCCGCCAAGATCACCGTCAACAAGGTCGTCCAGCCACGCCTGGCTACCGAAGACGAGCTTGCTGAGGCACTTGGATTGGACAACGCCGAGAGCCTGCGTGAGCGCGTGATGGAGCGCCTGGCTATCGACAACCAACAGCGTGAACGTGACCGCCAGGCCTCAGAGCTGCTCGACAGCGTTGTGCGCCTGCGCCCCTTCGACATGCCAGAGCGCATGGTCGAGGAAGAAGCCGTCGCCACCCTCAAGAGCAACATGGAGCGCATGCAGCAGCAAGGCGCCACCGAGGAGCAGGCCAAGGAAGAGGCCGCCAAGAACGAGGATCAGGTCAAGGAAGACTGTGAGCGCCGCCTCAAGAACTGGTTCGTGCTGCGCAAGATCGCTCAGCAGGAGAAAATCCGCGTCTCCAACAAGGATCTGGACATGGCTTACCGCCAGTTGGGTGCCCAGCAGGGCGTCGACGTGAAGGCTGTTAAGGAGTACTACAAGGAGAACAAGATGGTCGATAGCCTGCGCAGCGACATCATGGAATCCAAGGCTCGTGCCCTTTTGGTCGACACAATCGCCGCTCAACGCGAGAAGGCCGTTGCATCCGCCGAGTAGGAACGCTATTTTCACGCCATGAACTCGTCTGAGCACCAGTCCGAGCAGGGCTTCTCCATCCCTTACGTCATCGAGAAGACCGGCCGCGGGGAACGCACTTATGACCTCTACTCCCGCCTGTTGGAGGACCGCATCGTGTTCCTCGGCACCGGCGTGGATGACATGGTCGCAAACGTCATCGTGGCGCAGTTGCTGTTCCTGTTCAAACAGAACAAGAACCAGGACATCCAGATGTACATCAACTCGCCGGGCGGTTCGGTGACCGCCGGGTTGGCGATCTACGACACCATGCAGTACATCGATTGTGATGTCGCGACTTACTGCATCGGCCAGTGCGCTTCGATGGGCGCTGTGCTGTTGGCCGGCGGCGCCAAGGACAAGCGTTTCATTCTGCCGAATTCACGAGTGATGATTCACCAACCATGGGGCGGCACCCAAGGAACTGCTTCGGATATGGAGATTCAGGTCCAGGAAATCCTGCACCTGAAGAAACGTCTGAACGGCATCCTCAGCCACCACAGCGGCAAGACCGTCAAGCAGGTCGAGAAGGCCACCGATCGAGACAACTTCCTGTCGGCCCAAGAGTCAGTCGACTTCGGTTTGGTTGATCAGATAATCGGCGCGGTCTAGATAGCCGCAGGGCCGTCTTTCCGGGCCTGGAATAAATTTAAAAACCCTTTTATCGGGTACACTAGGTAAATGGCACGGGGTCAGGATCGTACCGAGATTGAACGCTGCACTTTCTGTGAGAAGGTGCGGGCTCAGGTGGAATCGCTTATTGCGGGTCCTCCAGGAATCTACATTTGTAACGAATGTGTCGAGATTTGTAACAGCATCCTCCATGAAGAGGATCGCCGTCTGCGTCAGGTTTCCCCAACCGACGCTGACACCGAGCCTGACACCTTCTTCACGCCACGCGAAATCGTGGCCAAGCTCGATGAGTATGTCTACAGCCAAGACCCGGCCAAACGAGTCCTAGCTGTTGCTGTGCATAACCACTACAAACGTCTTGAAGCCAAGCAACGGCTCGGTGTTGATGGTGAGGCTCCTGAGTGGGCTGATGTCGAGCTCGAGAAGAGTAACGTGCTGCTGATCGGACCGACCGGTTCCGGCAAGACCCTGCTCGCGCGTACCTTGGCACGCATCCTCAACGTGCCGTTCGCGATCGCCGATGCGACCACCCTGACTGAGGCTGGCTACGTCGGTGAAGATGTCGAGAACATCCTGCTGAAGCTGCTGCAGGCTTGTGACTTCGATCTCGAGCGCGCGCAACGCGGCATCATCTACATCGATGAGATCGACAAGATCTCACGCACCACCCAGAACGTCAGCATCACGCGTGATGTTTCCGGCGAGGGAGTCCAGCAATCATTGCTGAAGATTCTGGAAGGTTCAGTGGCTAATGTCCCACCTCAAGGTGGCCGCAAGCATCCTGAGCAGCAGTGTATCCAGATGGATACCACCGGCATCCTGTTCATCTGCGGCGGAACCTTCTCAGGCATCGAGGAGATCATCGGTCGCCGCGTCGGTGAAGGCGCGATCGGCTTCCATGGCGCCGAGACCGAGGAAGAGGCTGAGATCGACAACCTCACGGACCGCGAACGCCTGGTACCGCTTCTTGATACCAAGGACTTGGTTGATTTCGGCTTGATTCCGGAATTCGTCGGCCGTCTGCCGATTCACGTTCATCTCAAGGGATTGCTGGCCAAGGATCTGGTCCACATCCTCACTGAGCCTAAGAACGCGCTGATTCGCCAGTACCAGACCTACTTCGCGATGGAAGGACATGAGCTGTCGTTCACCGACGAAGCCCTGCTTGAGATCGCCAACCTCGCTTACGAGCGTGAGACTGGCGTCCGCGCGCTGCGTTCCATCCTGGAAGGCGTGCTCCACGACCTGATGTTCCACCTGCCCGAATACGGCACTCCGGCGCGCAGTTTCGTGATCACCGGCGAGATGATCCGCAAAGGCAATGCCAACGTGTTGCTGGAAGGCGGAGATAACCCACGCCGCGAAAGCGCCTAGTAGTACTTACCGTGCTTGGTTTTCTAGCAATCTCCCTATTGGCTTGGGCGCAGCAGCCCACGTCGCAGCCGTTCGAACTGCCTCTTCCCGATGGTTTCGGTGACTTCGTCCAGAGCGACGACGGCATGGAAATCTGGACGTCCAAGCGTGCCGATGGCCGGGCAAGCTTCAGGGTCAGCCATTACATCCTTGGCTCCTTAGGTGCCAATTCTAAGGCTTTGGCGGAGAGATACCGCCAGAACCAGTGGCTGCCGATGCTCGGTGAAGTCAAGCACACCATCACCCCGTGGCAGGGCATGGTCGGCGGCCATCAAGGTGACGGCTGGAAAATCAGCTATACCAATGGCAACGACGAAGTGGTGTTCCTGCAGCGTCTCACTATCCAGGGTGACCGTCTGACTGAGTTGCTGTGGGAAGGACTGGCCGCTGCAGCCGATGATGCTGGCTCACGTCTGGATTCATTCCAGATGCCACTCGAGTGGGTCCCGGCACCCCTACCTGATGTCGACATCTACCGCGGGCTCGGCCCCAACGGCACGGCCCTTCCGTTCCCTGGCAGCTTCAGGATCGAAGTGCGCGTACCTCCAGCGGAGATCGCCGAACAGATCGAAGTCGACCTGACTTATGTTCCAGGTGTAGAGCCCGTCCCAAGTGGTGAGTTCTCTTGGTACCTGCCTGATGGCGCTGAGACCATGCCGGTCGAAGAGGATTTGGGCGGTCGCAGGGTTCTTTACCGCTTGCCGATGAGCTTGGATGGCACCAACGGCCTCACTCGGATCGGCAAGGACACCTTCAGTGCACTTGATTCCCTGTGGATGGCGGTGCCGAGCTTCCTGCTCGATTCTAAGGCTGGCTACCAGCCTCCAGCTTGGAGTTTGCGAGTCATCCATCAGCCTCACCTGCTGAGCCTTGGTGGCCCAATACAGGCACACAACTTCTCGGATAGTCTCAAGGCGTCGATCACGGATTTCGCGCCGATGGCTGCCGGTCGCGCCTGGCCTTTCTTCCTGGTCGGCGCCTACAAGAAGCAGCAGACCAGTGGTCTTAATTGGAACCTGCGACTGGATTCGAAAGCCAAGTTGGTGCACGACTCGGTGCGCGAGCTGGTGCGCTTGCAGGAAACCTTGAATGGATGGCTGCCAGGTGCCTCGGAAGCATGGTCGGTCGCATCATTCCCTTACATCGGTGATAGGGTGCTTCCCGACTTCCTGGTCCTGGATGAAGAACTCGGTTGGTTCCAAGCACCTGTCGACGACAACATGAATGGCCTTGCGCGGCGCGTCACCTTGGCCCGCCTGCTGTGCCAGGAACGTTTCGGTTCACGCCTTCAGGGGCTCGGTACCGCGAAGCTTTTCCTCGATGCTTCGTTGGCGGAATACGCTACTTGGCGACTGCTGCAGCTCGGCGACAATCAGGACGATGCCGATCGGTTACTCGCAAGCTGGCAGCAGGCCGAGGAATTGGCCGGCAAGATTCCGCTGCCGATATCGCTGATGGACAGCAGTGACTTGTTCGGCGCGCGACGCTTGTTGAGTTACGGACCGCTGGTGTGGCTTCAGATCGAGAAGCGTTGCGGCCGCGAAGCATTCGACAAGATGCTGGTCGATCTTCTTGAAGAGCCGCGCAGTTGGAATTGCGCGGACTTGGAAGCGAAACTGAAGGAGTGCCAACCGGAAACGGATTGGACTGCTTTCCTGCGCGAACACGTGTTCGGCCGCAGCCTGCCCACTGCTGACTAAGGACATTCCTCGCCATGCGCATCTACTACCATCGCGACTTTGACGGCATGGCTTCGGCGGCCATCCTGGCCGACGCACTCGTGAGTTGCGGTCTGGAACAGGATGTCAACTGGGCTGGTGTCAACTTCGACAAGACCCTGAACTGGGAAGACTTCGCCATGGGCCAGTTCTTCGCAGTGGTTGATTTTCATTTCCACTCGCGCGCCAAGTACTGGTTCGACCACCACCCGACAACCTTCCTGCTGCCCGGAGATGAGGAACGTTATCAGCCTGGCGATCGCCACTGCTTCGCTCCCGAAGCCAAGAGCTGTCCGCCGATCATCCTCAAGCACGCGGTCGAGAAATGGGGTTATGAGCCGAAGCCGTTCTATACGGAACTGGCTCATTGGTCCGACATCATCGATTCGGCATCCTTCGGCTCGGCCGACCAGGCCTTGTTCGGTACTGAACCTGCGATTCGGGTCAGTCGCGCCTTGACTTGTGCTCCTGACCTCAGCTTCCATGACAAGGTTGTGAAGCTGATGCGCAACAAGCCGTTGGTACAGATCGCTTGCGATGCGACGGTCGAGAAATGCTATGAACGTTCGTGCCGCAATCGCGAGAACGCGCTCGAGAACTTCAGCAAGAACATCGTCGTCAACTCCCCTAGCGCGTTGATGGCTGACCTGCGGTCGAAGAAGATCCGTCGTGAACGCTTCGCGCCGTTCTACCTCAACCCTGAGATCCATTACGCGATCACCTTGTTGCCTACTCGGGCTGGAGTCCACATCACCGTGGCCTCTAACCCCTGGAACCGACCGCAAAGTGACTTTCACCTTGGCGAGTTGATGAAGGAGTATGGCGGCGGTGGGCACTTGGGTGTCGGCGGCTGCAATCCTCCCG
>CAZJGH010000059.1:0-13362 GCA_964545405.1 uncultured Planctomycetales bacterium | reverse complement strand
CAGGCGAAGTGCCGCTGCGTGTCTACGGACGTGCCGGTAAGCAGTGGTTAGGGGATAGTGGCAAGGTTATGGACTTCGCGGGGCGTGAGGTCCATGTCGACCGCCCTGAGTACCGCAAGATAGTCGAAAGGGAGAATCCTGACCTGGTCGTGGGCGACGTATTGTCTTTGGATCTTGCCCTGCCGTTGGCGATGCGCGCGTCTGGCGAGCAGTCTGCTCCGCAAGGCATCGGCATCATGCATCTGCCGCATACGCCAGACTGGGTACTCGAGTCAGTCGGACCGCGCCCTCAGGACATCGACTTCATCGTGCCACATGTCACCGCGCTGCCCCGCTTGATCAATCGTTTGCGCGAATCAGCTCAGTAAGTTCGAGCGTCGGCTCGATCTTGTTGAACGGAGCGGCGACCTGGAACCCGGCGACCTGGCCACGCAGCGCGTGGATGGTCTCGGTCGCGATCGCCAATCCTTCAGCCGCAGCACGCCCATTCGATTCCGCCTTGTCCATGCGTTCCAGGACCGAATCGGGCAGACGCACTCCAGGCACCTCTGAATGCAGGAATTCGGCATTGCGCAGGCTGCGCAATGGCCAGATGCCAGCCAGGATAGGTGGGGTTTCGTCGGGCAGGTCTGACTTGAGGTCAAGCAGTTCACCGGCGTCGAATACGGGTTGCGTGATCAGGTAGTTGACGTCGGCGCCGACCTTCCAAGCCAATCGTTCCAGTTCGCGATCCATGTCCAGCGCGGTGTGATTCAACGCTGCTCCGAAACAGAAAGCAGTAGGTTCGCCGAGCGGGTTACCACCAAGGTCGAGACCACGGTTCAAGTTGGCGACGATGTTGCACAGGCCAATCGCATCGACATCGAACACTGCCGTCAGGTCGGGGTAATCACCTTGGTATGGCGGATCGCCGGTGATCACCAGCAAGTTGTGCAAGCCAAGTGCTGCAGCACCGAGCAGGTCTGATTGCATACCGAGCAGGTTGCGGTCACGGCAGCAGAAGTGCAGGAGTGGCTCGATTCGAGTCTCGCGCAGCAGGATGGCTGCTGTCGCCATGTTGGACAGGCGCGCGGAAGCTCGAGGTCCGTCAGGGAGATTGACCGCATCTACACCGGCGACGTGTAATTCACGTGCGGCCTTGATTAACTTGGTCGTGTCTGCCGAACGTGGCGGCACCAACTCGACGCTGACTACGGTGCGACCGCTGGCCAGCGCACTGCCGAAGCCGGAACGGCGCTTGAGTGGCACTGGCTCGACTCCTTCACTGCCAGCGCGTGGCTTAGGACTGATCTGGTGGGGGTGGGAGCCGACATGCTGCAGATGTTGGCGACCAGCTCGAGCTGCTCGAGAAACCGCGCGGATGTGGTCGGGAGTGGTTCCACAGCAGCCACCCAAGACCTGACCACCTGCTTGCAGGAAGCGCCGGCCGAAGCGGGCGAAGTAATCAGGGTCGTTCTCGTAGAAGATGCGGCCATCGACTTGACGCGGCATGCCAGCATTCGGTTTGGCTCCGAGCGGCACATCGACCTCCTCGGAAGCTTGGCGGACGGCCTCCAGTACGACCCTCGGCCCACTGCTGCAGTTGAACCCGACCACATCTGCTCCAGCGGCGGCGGCTCGCGCCGCTACCGAACCGGCGCTAGCACCATGTTGGGTGCGCGCGTCTTCGCCGACTGTAAGGAATGCCAGGATCGGCAGGTCGCAGACATCGCGCACCGCGCGCACCGCTTGCTCCAGCTCGGCGACGTTGTCGAAGGTCTCAAGGGAGAAACCATCGACGAAAGGAGCCAAGATGCCAGCACTCTCCGCGAATGCTGCACGAGCCTCGGCCTTCTCGAGCCTACCGATCGGTTCCAACTCGACCCCGAGTGGCCCTAACGACCCGATCACCCAGGCCCGATCACCGGCGCACTCGCGAGCCAGGTTGCCACCGGCTTCAAGGAATTCCTGCAAGCGGTCTTCAAGTTGGTGGCGCCCGAGGCGGTAACGGTTCGCACCGAAGGTATTGGTGAGGATGGCGTCGGCGCCGGCCTGCAGGAAGGACTCGTGGACCTCTCGCACCCAATGGGGCTTGTCGACGTTGGCGGTCTCGAAACTGCTGTCGAATGCGATGCCCCGTTCATGCAGTTGGGTACCCATCGCACCATCGAGGATGATGACGTTGGAGCCGAGGCTACTGGCGAGTGAGGGGCGTGGTTGGTTTGGAGTCTTCATTGAAACATGCACCACGACGGTGAGGAAACCCCCGCATCGCTCCGCATCAGCGGAAGGCGTTGCCACCGTGCCTTAAGACAGCCGGTTGGCCGGGATTCGTTGGGCCTTACCCTCCTCCCGTCTGGATGCAGCCCAGATTCTATGCCCAGATGGCTCGCTTAACAACCACTGTCGCAGCGCGGCTATGATGTTGCTCGATGGACTTGCCCTTTGATCGCGTGTGGTTGCCGTACATTTACCTGTACGGAGTAGGGGGCCTGTGTTTCCTTGGCGGCCTATTCCTCGTCGTCCGCAGCGGCTCCCTCGATCTCAAGCGCCGTAGCCATCGTCGTTGGCTCGGCGTGTTGGTATTCGGTTTCTGCTGGTACCTAGCAATCCACGGACTCGGCACCCTCGCCGCAATAAACCTGTAACTCGTGAACTTCCTCTCGATGTTGCTGCAACATGCGGCTGAAACCCCTTCCGACGCAGCCTCTCAGGCTGCTGCCGCTGCCGGCGAGTCACCGATCTTCTGGGGGATCCTGGTCGGTTATTTCGTGGTCGTATTGGGATTCGGTTCCTACTTCGCCAGATTCAACCGCTCGACTACCGACTTCTTCTTCGGCGGACGTCGATTCTCATGGTGGTTGATTACCATGTCGATCGTCGCGACCGGCGTCGGCAGTCATAGTTTCGTCAAGTACAGCGCCAAGAGCTTCGAGAACGGTTTCTCTGGGTCAATGGCCTACATGAACGACTGGTTCTTCATGCCGTTGTTCATCTTCGGTTGGTTGCCGATCGTCTATTACATGAAGGTCCGCTCGATCCCGGAGTATTTCGAGCGTCGCTTCAATCCTTTCGTCCGGCTACTCGCCACTCTGGTGCAACTGGTCTACATGATCGGTTATGTCGGCATCGGCTTCCTGACCATGGCGCGCACCTTGGAGCCCATCGTCGGTGGTGCGCTCGGTTGGAGCCTGATGGACATCATCTGGGTGGTCGCCATCGTCGCCGGCGTCTACATCACCTTCGGCGGCCAGACTGCGGTGATCTTCACCGACTTGCTGCAAGGCTTCATCCTGCTGTTCTCTGGCATCATGCTGTTCCTGCTTGGGCTTAACTGGTTCGGCGGTTTCGATGCATTCTGGAATGCGTTGCCGGACGAGTTCAAGCTGCCCTTGGCTAATTTCAACGACGACCCGAGCTTCAACTTCGTCGGCATCTTCTGGCAAGATGCGATCGCCGGGTCGATCGCCTTCCTGTTCATGAGTCAGGGCCTGATCATGCGTTTCATGGCCTGCCGTTCGGTCGATCATGGACGTAAGGCCGCCGCGTTCAACGTGTTGTTCGCATTGCCGGTCTCCGCCGTAGCGGTGTGTTGTGCCGGTTGGATCGGCCGTGGCATGGTCGAGACCGAGCCTGGGATACTCCCGACCGGCATGGCTCCTGACACCGTCTTCGTGATGGTCACTCAGCTCCTCACCTCGACCGCTGGGTTCGGCTTCTTCGTGGCAGCAGTGACGGCCGCCCTGATGTCGTCGGTCGACACCTACATCAACGCAACCGCCGCGATCGCGATCAACGATATCTACAAGCCGATCCTCAAATGGCGCGGCAAACAGCATGGCGACAAGCATTACCTACGTGCAGCCATGGTCATCTCAGCTATAGGTACCCTGATTGGCGTGGCAGCTGCTTGGTTGTTCGCGCAGTTCGACGACCTCTATACCGCCCACGCCTTCTTCCAGAGCACCATCTCGCCACCTCTCGTGGCCTGTATCTTCCTCGGGATCTTCTGGAAGCGTTTCAACTCCGCTGGCGCGATCGCTACCTTCGCTGGTGGTGTGCTGTTGATCGTCATCGGTCGTACCTGGCCGGAGGATGTAATCGGCATGTTCTCCCATGGCATCCCATTGCCGGAGGGGGACAAGGCTCCTTACACCTACATCGGTGCCTTGTATAACCTGCTCGCCTGTTTCGGGGTCGGTATCGTCGTCAGTCTGCTCACACGACGCAGCAACAACAAGCTCGAAGGCCTCACCCTATGGACCCTCTCCTACGCACGGCGTTTCTTCAAGGGCGGCGAGCCTAACGATCGCCCTGGATTCAAGCTGCCGATGACTTGGGAGGTCGATGCCGACCTGCCTGCTGGAACCGTACGGGTTGATGCTGAAGGCATGCATCATCTGGCTGCGGATGAAGGCGACCTCGTCTATGTCTGCGATAAACGCTGGTGGCTGGGCGGATTGCGCTCTGCTCATGCCAAGCTTGAGGGAATCCATGGTCTTGGCGAGACGGTGGTCATCGCCAGCGACGTGGCTGAGGCCGGACACTTCCTGAGTGGCCGACGTGTGACCGTCGAGAAGGAATTCTGAGCTGAAGGCTAGATGTCGAAATCCCAGTCGTCAGGGAGTTCTTCGCTCGCGGCATAGGTGTGTTGCTCAGCCGGGAACTCACCACCACGCATATCACCGACCAGTTCGCTGAGAGCCTTGCGCATCGTCTCGGCGACGTTGGCGTAGCGTTTAACGAACTTGGGAGCAGGACCAAGGGAAAGTCCCATGACATCGTGGAACACTAGGATCTGACCATCGCAACCGCCGCCAGCGCCGATACCGATGGTCGGAATCGAAAGCCTTTCAGTGATTCGTTGTGCGACGGCAGCTGGCACACCTTCCAGGACGATCGCGAACACGCCGGCGTCCTGCAGGGCGATCGCGTCCTCCAACAACCTACGTGCGCTATCGACGGTCTTGCCTTGAACGCGATAACCGCCACGTGAGTTGACCGATTGCGGGAGCAAACCGATATGGCCCATGACCGGTATATCTGCATCGACCAAGGTGCGGACCAGGTGCGCGCGCGCGCGACCACCTTCTAACTTGACCGCTTGTGCACCTCCTTCTCGAATCAGGCGCAAGGCGTTCAAGGCAGTGTCTGCAGCTGACACGTGGTAAGTTCCGAAAGGCATGTCAGCAACCACCAAGGGGCGATCAGCTGCTCGTTTTACTGCCCTGGTCGCGCTGATTATCTGATCGAGCGAGATCTTCAGGGTGCTCGCGTGTCCAAGTACAACATTGGCCATCGAATCGCCGACCAGGATCAGGTCGAAGCCAGCTTCATCCACCAAGCGCGCCGTTGGATAGTCGTATGCGGTCAAGCACAGGATCTTCTTGTCCGTGCCTTTGCGCGCCATCAACGATGGAACGGTCACTTTGGCCGGATAAGGCCGTTCGACCGGAGTCGTTTCCGACGACGAACCATAGACCGGATGCTCAGTGTTTTCAGCCATTGTGCCACTCCTGTGGGCGGGTATTGTATCCATATGGGGTCAATTCGGGCAAAATCGAGGGGCAAAAAAAGCACCAGAAATCGCCCCTAAGTTATGGAATTTCCATACGTTTAGGTATTCTATGCGGTAGTTTTCCGGAGCTACTCGCACGCCCTCGTGCTGAGAGTCCAGTTTTAGCCAAATTACCATGTTACTTACCGCAACTGCCCTCCTTTTTGCGCCACTTTCTCTATTGCAAGAGCCAGAGGCTCCAACCGTGGAAGAAGTACCGATGCCCATCGAGGAGCCCGAAATTGTTGAAGTTCCATCTAACCAGGAACCTGAGGTTTCTGATGTCGAAGCCGAGGCACTTGCTGCTTGGCTTGCTGAAGATGGCCCCGAATGGGATTCCCCGACGGCTCGTTTCGTACGCGAGATGTCCTTCGGCATGACCCTTGATTTCTTCGCGGAGTTCACCGAGAAGGAAGGCTCGATCGAAGAGTTCAACGATCTTCGCGTCCGCAGTGCTCAACTTAATTTCGCCAGTCCGGTGTTCGGAACCGGCCACGCGTTCGCGACTCTTGATCTTGCCGATGGTGGCGCCGGTGCCGATTTCATCCTGCGTGAAGCAGGTGCATGGGTCGAGGATTTCGCAGGTGATTTCATTCCTGGTCGCATGGACCTGCAGGTCGGCAAGTACTTCGCTGACCTCGGCGCCTTCAACACCGTGATGGCTAATGAGTTCGCTGCGCCTTCACTTGATGGCGTTCGCCGGTCCTTCTTCGGCGGCAACCTTGCCATGACTGGTGTCGAGTTGCACCACGGCTTGCATATCCAGGATGGCTACCTACGTTGGTCCCTCGGTTTCGCCGGCGACGTCGAGAACCAGGATGTCGATGAGTTCGGTAACGGCATCGACGACTCCAGCGACATCGCAGTCGGTCGTCGTGGTATCGACAACTGGGCTGGTACCGCACGTGTCAACCTGCAGTTGAACTTCGGCAGCGGCATGTCAGGTCGCCTTGGTGCGAGTGCTTACTTCACTCCTGAACAGCCGATCTTCACCGACCTTGGTGGTGGCGCGGTCGAGCGGATCGACGCCGACAACAACATCCATGGCATCGACGGTGGTTTCATCTGGGTAGTCCCGGATTCAACCGCTTCCCATGAGGTGTCATTCGAGCTGTGGATCAACGACTCACAGTACCGTGATGCACCAGACTCCCTGGTCTCGGATGACTCACGGGGCGAATGGGCAATGTACGAGTTCGTCTATGACCCGAACTGGTCTGCAGGTGCCTTGTTCTCCCGTCATGACGTACTTGGTCTACAGGCCATCGATTCGGATGCTTCATACCATTCCGCCTTCGTCACCTACAGTGTCAACGACAACAATCGCTTTACCGTGTGCGTAACCCACACCAACCCCGGCTATTCCCTGGAGATGTTCTTCACCATCGGTGGACAATGGGTCTTCGACCTCGGCGCCAAGCGCGACAACAGCATCTCACGCTGGCACTAAAAAAACACTACCGGCACCCTGATTGGTGCTAGTCAGAAGCCGCGGCTAGGCGTTTGAATACGTCGGCCGCGGCTATCTTTTTGCCACTCGGCGCCAACTCCTCGGGTCCGATCCAGATCGGTGCGACACCAACAGAGGAAGGCGACCTGCCATGTGAACCTCGCACCAGGGAGGTGTCGGTGGGGATGACGTTCATCAAGGTGCGTTGCCCCAACTTCTTGCCCAGCAACTTCAGGGCAAGGCGTGGCTTGATGAAGGAGATCGCCGGGTCGAACAGGAGTTCGCACGGGTCGTAACCAGGCTTGCGATGAATATCCACTGTTCGGGCGAAGTCGGGTTCGGCGTCTTTCCCAACCCAATATGGATAAGCAAACCAGTGGCCAGGTGCAGCGACCATCACCAGTTCTCCGCTCCGCGGGTGGTCAAGTCCGAGCTCCGCGAAGCGAGAGCGTTCATGGACGGCCTCGACGCCAGGCAGACCTTCAAGGAGGATCCGAACACCCTCGATGTCGCTCTGATCCTGCACATAGACATGTGCGACTTGATGGTCACAGACAGCGAATGCTCGGGAGTTGCCGGGGTCAAGCAGCGCACCATTACGGGCTGGATGAATCTCGAGTAATCCAGCCGTGCGCAAGGCCTGGTTCGGGAACACGGCAGTATGGACTTCCTCGATGCCATACTCACTCAATAGGATCACTTCGTAGTTGAGCAGCTCAGCTTCCTGCAGGAGTCGAGCGACTTCCTTGTCGAGTTCGGCAGCGGCACTGCGGGCCTGATCTGAGTTGGGGCCGAAGCGTTGTAGGTCGTAATCCAGGTGCGGCAGATAGCCCAGCACCAAGCCAGGAGTGTGAGTGCGCATGGTGTAGCGCACGGCTTCCGCGATCCACCGGGTGCTGGCGATATCTGCTCCTGGACCCCAGAAGCGGAACAAGGGGAAATCGCCGAGCTTATCCTGAAGCTCCTGGCGCAATGACGGGGGAGAGCTGTGGGTGTCAGGGCCCTTGCGGCCATCCGCGTAGTAGGTAGGTCGCGGAGTGAGGGTGAAATCGGCATGCCCAGGCAAGTTCCACCACCAGAATATCTGGGCAGTGGTCGAATCAGGGTAGCGACGTTTCCAGCGTTGCAGGACCGATTCAAGACTGCCCCCAGCATCGATCAATTTGACCGATTGACGCCACAGCCAGATCTCGCTCAGTTCGCGAAAATACCAGCCGTTGGCTACCGCGCCATGTTTGCTGGCGTCACAGCCCATCAGCATGTCCGCCTGTGAGGTGCAGGTGACGGCCGGCAAGGGCGGTACGACTTCGAGGACCTTGCGCTGGCTTGAGAATGCATGAACGGCAGGCATCGCGCCTGAGTGGAGCAGGTCACGAGTCAATCCGACCAAGTTGAGCACCAGTACTTTTCTCATGCCCGCACAGGTTATCATCGCTGCTCAATCAACACTTTCGGAGTAATGCCATGAAACTGACTTCCCAGACATTCCTGCTCTTAGGCTTCGCCGCCGCCGCCCTGTTCTATTCCGCGTCAACCGCTCGAACCCATCAAGCGCAGCCCCTTCAGGCCAATGAAATGCTGCGCCAACCTGTCTGGGACAGCGTCAAGGTCAGTGATGACAACGACTCGCTTCTATTGAAGGTGGCCCCTGGTCAACGCTTCATCTTGACCGACCTGTGGTTCCTGTCCGAGGAAGGCGAAGTCGTGAAGCGCAGTCCCAACGATCGAGTTTGGCTTGAGAGCAGGTACGAGCGTAATCGCATGGTGATCCTGGATTCGCCGTTGGGGGAGCTGCCGATGCCGTTGCGTTGGCAGACCGGGGTATCGATCACCGGAGGACGTGAGCTTTGGATCAACTATAAGTCGCAAGCCAAGACCGATTCGTTGCGACGCGTTCACTTCACCGGCTATCTTGAGGCCGACTTCGTGGTAGGTTCAAGGTAGATCAGCAGCTAGCGGGAGTTACGAATGTCGAGGATCTTGCGGCAGACCCGTTGGGCGGCTTCCTCGCTGAGCATATCCTGTGCTTCTTCGATCTCCATCCAGCGCAGCTGGTCCGATTCGCCGGCGGCAGGCCTTAGGTCCTGATCAGGTTCGGCGACGAAGAGGTAGCGCACGTCGAGATGAAGATGTTGCTCCTGCTTGCAGGACTTAGGGATCACATGGATATCCAGGTCGAAGATCGATGGGGCTCCGAAGAAGTCGAACTGCTGCAGCCCGGTTTCCTCCACCAGCTCACGCAAGACCGCCTTGGCTGGGTGTCGTTCCCCTTCATCATGACCGCCGACCTGCAACCACCGGTCTAATTTGCGATGAAAGTGCAGGAGCAACTTGTCGAGGTTAGGCGAAACGACGAAAGCGCTGGCGGTGATATGCCCAGGCATCGTATCCCGATGCCACCAATCCACATGCTCCGAGACCAACTTGATCATCCCTTGACGATGCTTTTCCTCGGAAGCGTCAGCTGCCGTGTAACCATGCAACTCCGCAAGTAGGAGTTGCTGCTCGGGAGACATGACCTCAGTCAAATCTCGATCTCGATGAGGGCTTGTCCATCCTCGACATCGGCATTGTCCGCTACCAAGATGGCTTTGACCTTCGCTTTAGGTGGGTGCCCAGGGAGGTCGGTGTATTTGACTGGGCTGAAGGTCTTCATCACCTCGAGCAATCCCACGGTGCGGCCGAATTCGATCTCGTCACCGACCGTCACGAACGGCGGACTGTCAGGGTCAGGGCGCTGATAGAAGCGACCATCCTGAGGGGCGCAGATGTAGTGCCCCTTGGCTGCAGCCTCATCGACAGCCGTCCTGAAGGCAGAGGCCACTTCTTCGGTAGCCTGCTGGGCACTGAACAACACCTCACCGTAGCCGAAGGAGTGCAGTCGTTGGCTGCGGTCCACCGACTCGGAGACGAAGCCGGCAACACCTTGTGGCACCAACAGTGGATGCCTGACGCCGAGGATCTCGATCGCACCGCAACGTTGGCCAGGCACCAAGCGAACACCGGGGAGTGGCAGATCAAGGACGCGCCCGACAGCTGGGCAGTAAAGGCTCCAACCTTCACCATCAGGCTTCGCATCGGCGATCAGTTCAAATGCTCGTATTTCCATGATGCAGTCCGTTAAGCGCCCCCGGCGATCGCATCGAGATCATGCAATGACCAGATGCGTGGGTTCTTGACTCGGCGATAACCTTGTGCCTGATAGGCAGACTCGACCAGGCATTCGAGCCAACCGCGAAGTTCAGCCGGCGACACGATCTCGTCAGTGTCACGTTGACTCGCAGCCTTGTAGGGATCCATGTCGCCTTCGATTCGTTCCTCGACTGCAGCCATGCCGCTGGCGATCGCCTCACGTTCAGCAGGGTCTTCGCTGGCGATGTTGAAGTCGTCATCCAGCTTGGTGTTATAGGCGGCGATGGCTAGCGTACGCCCTTCCATCACCGATTGCCTGGCGATAGTGGTGCTCAACTGCACGACTGGTTCGTAAGGCAAGCCCGCCATGGCGTAATAGCCTGCGCCGCTGGCCTTGCGCATCAGCACTGTGAACATCGGGGTAGTGTTGGTGCTGTTGGTGTAGATGAGATTGGAACCGAAACCCAACAGCCCGCGAGCTTCAGCGTCGGTGCCGATGTCGAAGCCGGAGATGTCCTGCAGCCATACGATCGGGATACCATCGCTGTTACAGGCACGCGAGAACTGTGAGATCTTGGCGATGCCGTCGCGATAAAGGATGCCACCAGGGCGGACCTTGCCTGGGCGTTCAGGGTCCGGCACCGGGCCTTGGACGTTGGCTATGAATCCACAGTAGAGGCCATTCACGCGCCCGACTCCGACTACCATCTCCTGGCCGAAGCCTGGCATCAGCTCCCAGAACAACGAGCGATCGACAAGCCGGGCCAATACTTCCCGAGAGTCATAGTAGGTGCGGTGGTCTGGCGGGAACAGCGCATCCAGCTCTGAAGCGGCAAACCGTGGTGGGGCAGGTGCAATGCCACCGCGACGGAACTCGGCACCACTTGCGGCGGTCCGACCGACTTCCTCGCGAATCGCCTCGATGCAGGCTTGGTCATCCGGTACCCGTTCATCGGCACAGGCCGATTGGTTAACGTGTACCTCAGGGCCGCCGATACCGAGTGAGGTGAGATGCTGTGATTTAGCTCCCTTGATCAGGGCCGCCCCGGCGATCACCATGTATGCCTGTTCGGTCATATAGACACGATCTGAAATGATCGGCATGTAACCGCCACCTGCGATGCAATCCCCGAACACTCCAGCGATCTGCGGAACTCCAGCAGCGGAAAGCTGTGAGTTCTTCATGAAGATGTGTCCGGCGCCGGTCTGACCTGGGAATGACTTGGCCTGTTCCGGCAGGAACAAGCCACTGCAATCGACCAGGTAAACGACGGGCAGGCGCAAGCGCAGGGCAATCTCTTGCGCACGCTCGATCTTCTCTGGCGTCTGTGGCCACCACGAACCAGAAGCCACCGTGTTGTCGTTGGCGATTACCATTACCCAACGCTCTTGCACTTGGGTGAACACGGTCACGACCCCAGCACCCGGGGCCTGGAGGGTACGGCCACCTTGGTCGAAATCACGACCCCAGTTGACGAACGTGCCGAGTGGCAAGACCGCAGCCCCTTCGTCCTTAAGGGCTTCAACGCGTTCCCAAGCGGTCAGCTTGCCTTTGGCGTGGACCCGGTCGACATACTTGTCTCCCCAGCCGGCCTTGACCTTGGCGCGGTTGGCATCAAGTTGATCCTTTAGCCCTGACAGGAAAACGGAGTTGCTCTTGACCTCGGCGCGGTCAAGCAGGCGTTCCTGGGGACTTCCGAATGGATGGAGTGGGACGATGGCCATGGAAAATCAGGATATCTCAGCGCTCGAGGAAATCGGTGAGCCAAAGGGTGTCGAAGGAACCACTCTGGAAATCGTCAGAACGCAGGATGCGTTGATGCAGGCCTGCAGTCGTTGGGACACCTTCGATGACTGTCTGCTCTAGGGCTTCGATCATCTTCGTGGTGCAGTTCTCCCGTGTGTCGCCAAAGGCGATAATCTTGGCGATCAGGGAATCGTAATGTGGCGGGATCTTGGCTCCTGCAGTCAGGTGGGTATCAACCCTGACCGAATCGGCCGGGAAATCAAATCGTTCGATGCGGCCTGGGGCTGGACGGAAATCCTGTTCAGGATCCTCGGCGTTGAGCCTAACCTCGATGGCGTGGCCGTTCCACTGCACATCTTCCTGCCGGCATGGCAAACCGCCACCAGCTGCGATCTCTATTTGGGTATGGACCAAGTCGATGCCGGTGATCAGTTCAGTGACCGGATGCTCGACCTGCAGGCGGGTATTCATCTCCAGGAAGTACAGCTTGCCGTCGTCAGCAAGTAGGTACTCCATGGTGCCGACACCTGCGTACTTCCAGCTGGCTGCTGCAGTCGCGGAGAGTTCGCCATAGAACTTACGTTGTTCAGCGTTGAGCGCCGGGGAGGGAGCCTCCTCGAGTAGCTTCTGATGGCGTCTCTGAATCGAACACTCGCGTTCGCCCAGGTGGATGGCATCACCGCGTCCATCGCCGACTACCTGGAACTCGATGTGTCTTCCACCGACAAGGTACTTCTCAAGGTACAGGTCGCCGTTGCCGAATGCCGCGAGTGATTCACGTGCGGCTGAAGCGTATGCCTCCTCGACTTCGGCAGGGTCGTCACATCGACGTATCCCACGACCTCCGCCTCCGGCATCTGCCTTCAAGACGATGGGGTAGCCGACTTGCTCGGCGACCTCCAGTGCTTCAGCGACACTGCTGAGCATGCCAGAGGAACCTGGCACTACCGGCAAGCCAGCTGCTGTGGCAGCGGCGCGCGCAGCGACCTTAAGCCCCATCTGATCCATCACCGCCGGCGACGGCCCGATGAACTTGACTCCATGTTGCTCACAAAGTGCTGCGAACAGACTGTTCTCGGCGAGGAATCCCCAGCCAGGGTGGAGGGCAGCACATGAAGTCTGGCGGGCGGCTTGGATTACCTCCTCCATCTTCAGGTAGGAATCCGTCGCAGCGCCTGGGCCGAGACAGACGACCTCAGCAGCTTCCTCTAGATAGGGGAAGCCAGCAGCCAAATCCGGTTTCGAGGCGGCACAAACCGGCTCGATCCCCATGTCGCGGCAGGCGCGCACTAATCGTGCAGCCACCTCCCCGCGGTTCGCGATGAAGACGCGGTGGAACATGGCGGAGAGCGTAACGCTACTCGGTCGAATAGGGAAGGCTGAGATGCATTTCCCGGTGACCATTTACGCTGACTTGGTGGCGAACCGGGGGATTTCCGGGTCGATAAAGCTGGATGACGTACTGGCCATCAGGCAGAGGCCCCAATTTCTGCTCGC
>CAZJGH010000058.1:0-13501 GCA_964545405.1 uncultured Planctomycetales bacterium | reverse complement strand
GGCGATGACCGATTTGGGTACTGGCCTCTACCTAGGCCAATACCAAGGTGGGCTTTATCGAGGCGGCGTCAACACCCCGCCCCTGCACCATCGAACAGCTGCGCGTCACGCTGCTGAGGGAGTAGTACCCCGCGATCAGAGTGGTGCGCCGTCTCCCGATGGCTTGATTGGATTCGCGTCGATCAGCATGTCCAATGCGAATCAAGAGTGGACGGCGTTCAAGCGCCGCGCCGATCAGGATCCGTATCGCAATGCACGGGTGGTCTTGGTCTCTGGAGCTCAAGGCGGCCAATCGCTTGACGTAATATCCAACGCCAGCGCCACGTACTGGAGTGAGTTGGATCGGCGAGTGGAGGCTGCCGGATTGACCGACGAACAGGTCCAAGTCGTATGGCTGAAGATGGCGGACGCCCAACCTCCAACCTTGGTCTTTCCCGACCACGCGATCAACGTGCGCGATAACGCGGTCGACGTCCTGCAGATCCTCAAGAGCCGCTACCCGAACTTGGCGATCGCGTTCTTCTCCAGCCGGTCCTATGGCGGATATGCGTCGGCAGCCAACCGCAGTGAGCCACTTAGTTATGAGACGGGCTTCGCCACCAAATGGCTGATTGATGATCAGATCTCCGGCGACCCAGACCTCAACCATGACCCGGCGAACGGTCCGGTCCTGTCGCCATTACTGCTTTGGGGGCCTTACTTGTGGACCAACGGCACTACTCCGCGTAGCGATGGTCTTGTCTGGTTGCCATCCGACCTTGAGCCTGACATGGTGCACCCCTCAGCCAGCGGCGAGGAAAAGGTAGCCAACATGTTGACCGACTTCTTCGAGTCTGCTCCGACCTCAACACCGTGGTACAGCAAGCCGGTCGAGGAACGCCTGGAATATCTCGATGCAACCGATGATGCATGGGTTGATGGCGTCAACGCCGACGCCAACCATGGCTCCGAGGATCATTTCCTGGTCATGCGTGGGCGGCGTATTGGATTGGTCAAATTCAACCTTCGCCACTTGGGGGGCCAGATCGAGCGTGCCGAACTTTGCTTCAACACTCACCCTTCGGTGGCTAGTGACGTTGGCCTGAGGGTGCATTCGGTCAGCCACAGCAATTGGGATGAAGCTACCGTCACCTTCAATAACGCTCCGCAACTGCAGGGAATCCTGCACAACCAACTGCCTGAACTAAGTCGCGGCACAGCAGTTTCGCTTGATGTCACTGCCCAAGTAATCGCGGCATTGGGTGGCCATCTGTCGTTCGCCCTGAGCGGTGGAGGAAGCTCCCCAGACAACAAGGTCTTCGTCAGCCGTGAAGGTGGCGAAGCTCCCCGACTGGTCATCACCCTGCGCCCTCCAAGCGGCGACCCAGGTGTTCCTTACTGCCGTAGCCTTCCTAACAGCACTGGTGATGCAGCTACCCTGGAAGTAAGCGGCTCATCAAGCCTGGTGCGTAACAACCTGGTGATCACAGCCAGTAACCTGCCAGTGGGCGAACCGGTCTCCTTCTTCTTCGGTTCTTCGAGCCGTCGCGCCGAGCGTTCAGACGGCATACTGTGCGTCGCGTCTCCAGTAAGCCAGCTGAGTCAGCCCGTGATTTCCGACAATCTCGGCCAAGCCAGCTTCGACGTCGACTTCTTCCGGACCCCATTTCAGGCCGGTGATGTCGTTTATGTGCAAAGTGTCTACAGCGACCCACTTGGCGGCCCAGCCGGAATCAACTTCACATCTGGGTTGTTGATTTCCATCTTCCCCTAGGAAACACCCAAAACTGATGCCCTGATCGGAGTTTTTGGCTATCATTAGACCGCCCGGTCGAACTGGCCGGTCCAGACCAAGGAGTGTTGTGCCTAGACCACGTTTCTTCAAGCTGCAGGATGGCAAGGTAAGCCAGATCATGGTCGCTGCAGCCATGGAGTTCTCCTCCCGCGGCTATGACCAGGCTTCCTTGAATGGAATCATCGGCGCTGCCGGGATCAGCAAGGGCGCCTTCTATTACTACTTCGACGACAAGGCCGATCTCTTCGGCACGGTGCTGAAGTGGGCTGTCAATGAGCTACTTCCAGGCCATCCTCCCCGCCTTGAGGATCTCGAGGCCAACAACTTCTGGCCAGAGGTTGAGCAATGGATGACCACGGTCGCTGCTGGCTGCATGGATCGCCCTTGGCTCGGCGGGCTAGGCCGGCTGTTCTATCAGCCTCCACCGGTGGCCACCGAGCTGGTCGCTGACATGTTCCATCGATTCAGTGAGTTCCTGGCGATGTACGTCGGACATGCGCGTGAACTCGGCTTGGTGCGAAAGGACCTGCCAGAGTCCTTGCTGCTCGCCATGCTGATGGCATCACTCGAAGCGAGCGATCGTTGGATGGCCGATAACTTCGAGCGGTTGGATGAAGGCAGTATGGTTCTCTACTCGCAGAAGATTCTGGATGCTGCGCGCCGCCTGGTCGCTCCTCCGGATGGAGAAGGGTAATGAGCACGGAACACGTCCTCGAGGTGGAAGGGCTAACCAAGGTCTACGACTTGGGTGAAGTGAAGGTCGAGGCCTTGCGTGGCGTGGACCTGCAGATCGATGAAGGCAGCTTCATGGTCGTGTTGGGGCATTCAGGAAGCGGCAAGTCAACCTTGCTGAACATCATCGGAGGCCTTGACATCGCCACATCCGGCCGTGTCACCTACCGCGGCAATGACATGACCGCCGCGAGCGAACACGAACTCACCTCGTATCGACGCGAGAAGATCGGCTTCGTGTTCCAGTTCTACAACCTGATCCCAAGCCTGAATGCCCTCGAGAACGTGGAGCTCGTCACGGAGATCGTCAGCAATCCGATGCCCGCTGAAGAGGCCTTGCGGATCGTCGGTCTAGGTGAACGTCTCACGCATTTCCCGGCACAACTCTCCGGCGGTGAACAGCAGCGTGTCGCGATAGCACGTGCAATCGCAAAGCAACCGGACATCCTCTTGTGTGATGAACCGACCGGGGCGTTGGACATCAGCACCGGAGTTATCGTCCTTGAGGCACTGGAGCGGGTTAACCGTGAACTTGGCACCACTGTGGTCGTCATCACCCACAATGCAGCGGTCGCGGAGATGGCGAATCGAGTCCTTACCCTTGGAGATGGTCAGGTGACCGGAGACCGGTCAGTGACCGAAAGGCGCCAAGCGCAGGAAATCGAATGGTGACGCCACTCGACCGCAAACTGCTTCGTGACCTCCTCGCGCTGAGGGGGCAGGTGTTGGCAATAGCGGTCGTCATCGGTGCAGGGATCGCACTGTTCGTATTGATGTTCTCTACGTTCCAATCCCTGGACGAGACCCAACGCGTCTATTACCAGGAACAACAATTCGCCGACGTATTCGCCTCGCTGAAACGGGCACCGCAACGGACTGCACGACGTATCGCTGCAATTCCTGGCGTAGCGCAGGTCGAGACCAGAGTGGTGGTACCGGCGACGATTGATGTGTCTGGTTTCCAGGAACCCATCAGTGGGCAAATCCTCTCCATTCCCCTGCCACGCCAACCGGTACTTAACGACATCCTCATCGAGAGGGGTCGGTATCCGGAAGCAGGGCATCCCGACGAGGTCCTGGTCAGCAGGAGTTTTTCCGCCGCTCACCGGCTGAGCCCTGGAGACTCGGTCGCGGCAGTCATCAACGGGCGCCATCGTCAATTACAGATCACCGGTGTGGCGCTCTCCCCCGAGTTCGTTTATCAGATACGCCCTGGGGAGATGATCCCGGATGACTCTCGCTTCGGTGTGTTCTGGATGGAGCGCCGTGAACTCGCCTCAGCCTTCGATATGGAAGGAGGCTTCAATGATGTGCTGCTTACCTTGATGCACGGCGCGGACGAGGCCGAAGTGATCCGGCAGCTCGACGATATCCTTGAGGGCTTCGGTGGTCGCGGCGCGTTGCCGAGACATCTGCAGGCATCGCACTTCTATCTGCAGAGCGAACTTGATGCACTGCGCGGCATCGGTGCGTTCCTTCCGCTTGTCTTCCTGGCACTTGCAGCGTTCCTGCTGAATGTCGTGCTGACCAGGATTGTCGCCCTGCAACGAACACAGATTGCCGCGCTGAAAGCACTCGGTTACACCAACTTGTCGATCGCATCGCACTACATCAAGTGGGCGTTGCTGGTCGGATTGTTGGGCGGAGTGCTGGGCGTGATAGCTGGTGCTTGGATGGGAGCGGGAATGACCGAGATGTATACCCAGTTCTTCCACTTCCCCATCCTAGTATTCGATCTCGACCCGAGACTGATCGTCATGGGGTTGGCGGTCAGCCTCATCGCCGCTGTCCTCGGAGCGACCCTAGCGGTGCGCTCCGCCGTCCAGCTGCCTCCAGCAGAAGCCATGCGACCAGCAGCACCGACACGCTTCGGCAAGTCACTGCTCGAACGCCTGGGTCTAGGCAGATGGTTGTCGCAGCCGGCGCGCATGATCGCCAGGAACATGCAGCGCCAGCCGACCCGGACCTTGGTCTCGATAATGGGGATCTCCTCGGGTGCCGCGCTCATGGTTGCCGGCAACTTCTCCTTCGATGGCGTCGAGAGGCTGATGGATCTGCAGTTCAACCGACAACAACGCTTCGACATTCAGGTCAGTTTCGTGGAACCGATGTCACGCGATGCATTGTTCGAGCTCCAGGGATTTGAAGGCGTCCTGCATGCTGAACCATTCCGTTCCACTCCGATTCGACTCAAGAATCAAAACCACAGCCGCTACGGTGCGATAATCGGCGTGGAACCGAGTAGTGAACTGTTCCAGTTGGTCGACCCAAGCGGCGAGGCGACACGGTTGCCTCCACAGGGCTTGATCCTCTCGAGCAAGCTTGCGGAGATCCTCCAGGTCGAAGTGGACGACAACGTTCGCATTGAGGTCCTTGAAGGGGCGCGACCGGTTTGGCAACTTCCCGTCGCCAGCGTCGTTGAGGAATACATGGGTACCAACGCCTACTTGGATGCGGCTTCACTGCACCGCCTGTTGCGTGAAGGGGAGTCCTTGTCAGGCGCTTACCTGCGGATCGACCCGAACGAATCCGATCAGCTATTCGCCAAGCTCAAGAGCACGCCTGGGATTGCCGGTGTTTACCTGAAGAGTGCCGCGCTGAACAGCTTCGATGAGACCATGTCGGCCATGATCGGCAAGATTCGTTTCGTCAACGTCCTGTTCGCCGCGTTGATAACCCTGGGTGTGGTCTACAACACCGCGCCGGTCTCACTGTCCGAGCGCAGCAGGGAGCTGGCGTCGCTGCGGGTGGTCGGGTTCCGTCGTGCTGAGATCTCATATGTTCTGCTTGGGGAACTCGCGATCGTCACGCTCATCGCGGTTCCGGTCGGCTTGTTCCTCGGCTACCAGCTGTCGGCACTTACGGTGCATGCCTATGACACGGAGGTCTACCGTCTTCCCCTGGTGATCTCATCCAGGACCTACGCTTACGCCGCCATCACGGTCCTGGTGTCGGCGGCATTGTCTGGCTTGATCGTACGACGCAAGCTTGATCGACTGGATCTGATTGGAGTTCTTAAGAGTCGGGAGTAATGTGATGAAGAAAAGTTCAACAACTCGTTTCGTCGTCTGGCTGGTGGTTGCAGCAGCAGTCGTGTCCGCCTTGGCGGTCGCCTTCCGGCCACAGAAGATAACCGTCGAGACTTTCCGAGCCGCTCGTGGCGAGGTGGTGGTCAGCCTTGAACACCAAGGTAAGACTCGTGTCCGCGATCGTTATGAGATCAGAGCACCCGTCGCAGGCAGGATACTCCGAGTCGAGCTCGAACCTGGCGACCTGGTGGTTGGTGGTGAGACGGTGTTGGCGATCATCGAGGCCAGTCCACCAGTGCCCCTTGACGCACGCTATCTAGCCGAAGCCGAAGCCAGGATCGCCGAAGCGATGGCGGGCCTTGAGCAGGCCAATGCCAACGAACGCAAAGCCGAGACTATCCATCGACTTGCTGTCGATGAGTGGGAGCGTGAGGAGCTCCTCGTGAAGGATGGTGCATCGTCCGAAGCCAAGAGAGCTTCGGCCTCAACCAACGCCGCATCAGCCAAGGAATCACTCGAAGCCGCGCGAAGTGCTGTGCGCCGAGCCGAATATCTGGTGACCGCAGCGAGAGCCCGTGTCCTTCCGGCTGAAGGAGACTCTTATGAGGTTGGTGAGCAGGTGAAGGTGGTCTCGCCGATAGGCGGTACCGTGCTTGCACGCCATCTCGAGAGCTCATCGATCGTGCGGGCCGGTGAGAAGTTGATCGATGTTGCGGAGCTCGACAAGCTTGAGGTCGTCGCCGACTTCATCTCCAGTGATGCGGTAGGGATCACGGCTGGCGACAGTGCCCTGATCGAGCGTTGGGGTGGAGAGCGGAGCCTTGGTGCGGTAGTGAGGCTGGTCGAACCAGCCGGCTTCATGAAACTGTCTGCTCTCGGAGTCGAGGAGCAACGAGTGAACGTGATCCTTGATTTCGTCGACCCATCCAGCGCATCGAGCTCCCTTGGCGACGCGTTCCGAGTTGAGGTCCGGGTCATCATCGCCAAACATGATGATGTCCTGCGGGTCCCGACCAGTTCACTGTTCAGGGCAGCGAACGGCTGGGCACTGTTCGTCGCCGAGCAGGATGTCGCGCGCAAGACTCATGTAGAGATCGGTGCACGCAACGCACGGTTCGCCGAGATCAGGGATGGACTGAGTGAAGGGATGCTGGTCATCGCACACCCACCGAATGACCTTGAGGATGGTTCCCTGCTAGGAATTAGTGAGGAGTAGCGACTGCAAGCTCCCAATCTCAATGCCTCGAGATCCTGGTCGACCGCTTGCTGCTGCCGACTCGTTCACTTGACCTTCTCGACCAACCTGACCAACACTGCCGGCAATGGCATGCCGACCGCTCGGCCATCGTCAGTATTGACCTGGATGGCAGCCGCGACCCCGTGATCAGGGAAGTAACCCATGGTGGTGAGGTACCCTGGCATGAATCCATCATGCCCTTGCAGTTGGCCGATTGGAGTCTCAGTGATGATCACGCCCAAACCGTACTTGCTGCCAGGTCCAAGGGGCGGTGCGGGAACCGCATCGAGCATCGCAGTGCGAGTCTCGGCGGAAAGGAAGTCACCGCTGAGGTAAGCCATCGCCAACCTGGCTAGGTCAGTTGACGTGCTGGCGAATCCGCCGCCGCACCATTCGAACTGCACATTGAAGGTGAACTTGCCGTCCTCTTGGGTGAATGGACCGACCCCAAGTTGACGTCCGACCACGACGGTCCCTTGCACTACTCCTGGGAGGATCAAGCTGGTCGACGGGATAGTGTCGGTGAGTAGGTTTGGTTCATTCACCCATTCATCGGCGAGGTCATAGAAGCGCCTTCCGGTGGCGCGTTCGATGATCATGCCAAGCATGATGTAGTTGGTGTCGGCATATGCCCAACCTTGGCCAGCCGGGAACATCGGCTCATCATCGAATACGAATTCCAGCAGTTCCGTGGGAGACCAAGTTCGTTCAGGGTCGAGCATAAGCTCCTCCCAGAACTCCGGCTTGAACTCATAACGTTCGAGGCCACTTTGATGGCGCAATAGTTGGCGTACCGTCACTTCCGCGGAGTTGGGGATTCGGGAATACCAACTGTCATTCTCGAACCAGTCGGCGGCGAGGTCGTCGTAACTGACCATGCCTTGCTCGACCAACTTGTGCATTATCGCCGCCACCCAAACCTTGCCAACGCTTCCAACCAGCATCCGGTCGTCAACGGTAAGTTGTCGTCCATCCGCCTCGGTATTTCCGACGGCGAGTTGAATCAGGCGGCCGTCATCGAGTAACAGTGTCGCGGTAGCTCCTGGGAAGGATCCAGCCGCATGGATCGCTTCCAACTCTGCTTGGCATTCCGCGACGATCGCTTCGAGCTCAAGTTCGATTGCGCGTTGGGCCTCATAGCGCTTGCCCTGGGTTGCCCATTGCTCGGTGGGCGAGCAGGCGGCCAAGAAAAGGAGTAGGAGAATAGGGGTGAGCTTCAGCAGTCGCATCCCCCCATCCTAGGGCCTAGGGTTCAATAAGCGCTACTTGAACAGGCTCACCTGGCACCAATCCGAGGTCAGGGACTGGACTAACCTTGGCAGCGCGGCCGAACTCGGGAATCGCTGGATCGCGCCAAAGGACCTGTGGCAGTTCTTCGATGGTCGGGGACATGACCGCGACGATGGCTGCGGCGGAGACTGCTTGACTGAGAGAACGAACCTCTACTTTGGTGCCTACCGCAACAGCTGAAGGGTGGCCGACAGGGTGATAGAAGACCACGCTGTCTTGGGCTGTCGGGGTAACGGCGATAAGCTCCTGTCCGAGGACCACGGCGCGGCCTGCGGTAGCCAAGATTGCGCGGACCTTGCCGAAGATAGGCGAGCGCAAAATCAAACCCGAACGAGCGATCTCGATCTCGGCGATGCGCATCTCCTGGACCTCGACTGCACGCTGAAGGACGAGCAGTCTTGGCTCGACCACTAGGTCTTCGGGAGCCGACAACATGAACTGACGGGTCCGCCCCAAAGCCTGGTCGTATTCCAACTGCAAGCTGGCGACAACGCTTTCGAGACCAGCCACTTTCTCGAGCTCACGTGCGTAGCTGAGGGCCAAGTCTTCGGCGACAGCTTCCGAGCCCGCAGTCGACTCGACAAGTGCCGCAGCGCGTTCTGAGGCGATGCGCAGGCGCTCGGATTCAACTCGGCTCGTGGCAAGCTCGACGTTGCGGCGCAGGAGGTCGACGCGAAGGTCAACCGCATCCATATCGAAACGGCGGGCATCCTTCTCCCAGTCGCGACCGAGTGCGTTGGCATCAATAGCCAGTTGTGCTGCCAACGAGACCTGCTCGGCGGCTAGGCGCTCGACCTCGGCCGTGGCAGTGTTGATCTGCGCCAACACCGGGGCCGGATCCATCATGGCAATGACCTGGCCGGCCTCGACTTGTTGATAAAGGCTGACGGCGACTTCCAACAGGTTGCCATCGCTTGGTGCCGCGACTACATATTCGGTCGCCTGCGAAATCCCGACGAAATCAGCGGCAGCGCCTCGGACTTCGAGAAGATGCACCACTCCCGCACCAGCGGCTAACCACACCAACAGCGGCAACGCCTTGCGCCGGAAGATGTCCAGGCGCCGATGAAGCGGAATGGGGATTTTCTTGGGTTTCATCCTTAGATCTCCGCGTACTCATCGCGCAAGATCAAGCCGACTTCGCCGACCCCTTGAACTCCTTCCATGGCAGCAACCAGCTCGCCACTACGTTGTGGGTCGCGGAGCCTGACCTGATAGACATACTCTGCCCCGCCGCCAGCCTCTCGGACGGAAACCCGTCGAGCCGAACGACAATGAGCGGAAAGGATTCCACCAAGAGTGGAATCGGCCTTGGTGCGATCGTCGCCGGAGAGGCGGCAATTCAGGTGACCGTCGTAAGGAGAAAGCGAGCCGAACCGAGTGTAATGCAAGTAGAACGATGCAGCGCACAAGACTACTGCTCCAATCACCGCGGCAAGGTGTCGTTGCGAACCGACCGCCATGCCCAGGACGAGCGCGAAGAACACGAAGGCAGTATCACGGGTGTCCTTGAGGACATTACGAAAACGGATGATCGCAAGTGCGACAATTAATCCGAAGGCCGTGACGATCGAGTTGCCGATCACGAACATCACCAGCGCCACCACCATCGTCAGCAACACCAAGGATTGGGTGAAAGTTCGCGAGTAGGACATGCCGCTATGGATGCGTAGATACACCCAAGCAATCATCTGCCCAATCACGAACGCCAACAGCAGGGAAAGCAACATCGATTCAGGCGTGTAGGCCGGAGTCAATGAGGAGTTTTCAGACAGCAGTCTGAGGAAACTATCGACGTTATCCATGGAAGGTAGGCATCCCGTGAGAGCGTTCTATGGAACTCTCAAGACACATTATGTACTTGGCTACTGAGCAACGGTCAAGCTGGAATGTCTCGACAAGCACCTCGAGCCAGTGAGGACATGAGTCCGTGTACTTCAATTCGAGGATTACCTTGTCACAAGGAGTAGGCGCCCATGACTTGTGCTCGAAGTCGAAAGGCGAGGATCGGCTAGCGAAAGCGTTGCGTAAGGAGCGGTCCAAGGTCAAGCGCGCCGGCTCCGACCCATGGGCCTCGTAGGCCTCGCGCAAATACGAGACATAGACTGCAGGCCGTGCGGATAAGCGCGCCGATAGGCTGCGGAACTCAGACAAGTCGGAGTTACTCATGACACCTTCCTCCGGCAACGCAGTCCCGTTCAGGAGGGCGGTCGCCACCGGACGCGAGACCAAGGCGCGGCGCTTCATGATCACCCTATCTGCCCGCCGCTTCACCTCGGCAAACACAGGTGAATCTGGATTGCTGTCATAACCACGGATTCGCAGCTTGAAGCGGTTCTTCATGCCCTGCACTGTGGTCTGGTATAGGTCGTGTTGTGGGCTATCCAAGTACAAGCTGTTAACCGGGTAGCTGCGGGTAGGTTGTCGCGCCGAGAAGAAATCCGGCTCTAGATATGGCTTGGTGAAGCGCAAGATCTCCTGGGCAATATCCTCAGTGATGAGGTATTTGCATTCAAAGCGCGAACGTAATGTTCGGTCGAGTGCCCACGGTGAAGCCATTTCAGTCCTTAGTCTGGAGAAGCTTGGTTATGGACAAATTATCAGCTCCAACGCATTGGACAACTGTTGGCCGAGTGTGGAGGATGGGAGATGGGCTTGCAGATAGAAGGTTCGACCTGCCAAGCCAGGATTATTGAGGGGAACGGAGAGACTCGCTACCCCCCCAGCATTGGATTGAAGATTCCTAGTCATGGCCAGTTGGTTGGGTTGTATCAGCACGACACCAGCAGGGAGAAGCGACTCGTTGTAACCACTAGCTAGTGAGGCGTACACCGTCACCAGGTCTCCTGGCGCGGCTCCCGAGACGGAAATATTTACCGATGCTCCAATCGATGGAGTACCGGCTCCGGCCAATACCAAACCATGGGCGGCGGGATCGAGCTGATCGAAACTGCGGTAGCCACAGACCTGTTCGTTGCTGGCGTCTGGTGTTGGGCTTGAGAACGTGACCAACTGCGTGTCGCCGTCGAACAGCCTACCGGTAGAGACGTCTGCGATCTGGCCGCCGAACACGATGTGGTCGCGCATGGTTACGCCATCAGCATCAAGGAAGAAGATCTCCTCGCCGGCTGCATCGAGCTTGAAGGTCGCATGCATCGGACCATCAAGGACATCATTGTCAGCCCAAATCAACAAAGTGCTATCCGCGGCGATCTGGGTGCCGATCGGTATTTGCCACTTCATCGGGTCGGCGATGTCGTCGCTCAAGTATGCGCCTCCGATCGTGTAAGTCGCGCCACTGCCGTTATGGATCTCGATCCAATCCTCATACTGACCGGCCTCATCCTGGATACCTGTGTTGTTCTTGGCGACGAATTCATTGATCACCACACCATTGGATGTCACGGCTGGGGCGACCGAGAAGGAGAATGGGTTCTCCTCACCGGCAATGGGCGAGAAGGTGGCGTTATCGGCAGTCGTCCATCCGAGCATGAACCACTCCACCTGAGTGTTCATCGGCTGAGCGGGCAACACCACTCCGAAAGTGCCGTCGCCGGCGAGGCCGTCGCCATGCTGACCGTCATCGAACATGATCGCTTCACTGAACAGTTGGCCAGGGCCGGTACGGAAGTAGACGACCACTTGATCGAGCTGCGCGCCGCTGACCGACACTTCAGCTAGGAAGGTCAGTGCGTCAGCCGCAGTCGGTGCGGTTGGGCTAATCCTAGGACTGGTTATTGCCGGACGAGGATCGCTGAACTCAGGCAGGGTAAGCAGGTAGGCCTTTCGATTCACCACGAACGGCTGTAGGCCGAGTGCGTAACGGTTGCCAAGCAGGACGTCCTGGGTGACGTTGTCGTAGAACTGCTGTGTGGTGTAGAGCTTCTTGGAATCGGCAATGACGTCCTGTTCGATCAAGGTCTGGTATTGGTCGACCAAAGTGCCGATCGTAGCCCAATCCCATTGGGCCTCGAACATGTCGCGCATATGTGCGAAGTAAGCCGCACGACCGCGGATGCCAGCTGAGGCATCCAACAGTTGGGTCAGCAACGGATAGTTCGCCTGCCCGACGTTGGCGGTCGGTGAGTACTGCTGCAGTTGAGCGGCTGACATCCCCTGGCTGAAGTTGCCGAACGCCTCATTGGTGTCCCATGGGATTGTGCTGAAGCGACCCTCATGTGGATCGTTGTAGACATAGTAATTGTGGCCACTGGCGATGTATGAATCACGATTGACGAACAAGTTCTGCCCGGCCAAGAACCACAAGGCGCGATCGATGTTGAGCAGCGGAGCGAGTTCGGTCCAGTGCACGCTCGGAGGACGATTGTTCAACACGTCGATCATGTCGACCAGGTCTTGCCACTCGGTACCGGTCGGATTGCTCTTGAGCTGATAAGACTGTTGGTAGCTGACGATGTTGGGGCCGGCCCATGTAAGTGTCGATGGCGGGACACCAGGTGCGTGCGAAACCGGGTCGCACTTGTAGCGATTGCCAGCACCACTCTCGAACCACTCGTCGATGAACTCGCCACTGACCTGCTGGGTGTTGATGTAGATCCCCCAGTAGGTGCCATTCAACCACAGGCGGACATAGTTCGACTTCGGCGCAGGGCCGTATTGGCGAAGTATGTGATAGGTGACGACCTCACGAGTGAAGGTCGGGTCCATGAATGAGTTGCCGAGGTTTAGGGTGTCATACCCCATCAGCTTCTGACCGGAGACGAACTCGTCGGTCTTGATCTTGAAGGGCATCTTCTCGGATGGCCAGACCGAACCGGACGAGTTGCCCTTGAAGCGAACTCCTACGGATGGAAAACTGACTCCATCGACCACCATGTCGGCAGCGAGATAGCTCTCGGCCTGCATCGCGGTGTAGAGATCATTCCACCAGTTGGGCTGACTGAAGGTGAGCTCGATATCCCTGACGGTGGCTTCGTCATACAGGTCCTGCGCAGGAAGTGGGGCAACGCAGCAGATGAGCATCAGCAATGAAATCACCAAGTGCAATGACTTGGTGGTTACTGAATTCGGTGTGGGGGTGTTGATCATGAACACTACTCCTATAGCCCCACTGTGGTTGAGGTCGAACAACTCGAGACATCGAGTGCCTGGACGTGGATGCTGCCGTGGTAGGTATCGGGCGTGTCGCCGGACAAGGTCGCGATGCCGTTAGCGTTGGCCGACATCTGACCGACGACCAGGGCCGAAAGCGGATCAAGGTCGAGAAGGGTGCCTGCGCAAGGGAACCCATTAGGGATCGAGAACGAACCCAGCCCGGCCGCCGCAACGAATGCCACGGCACCGCCTGGGGTGGCGCCACCGACATGGAGTGACACCACTCCTGGGCAGTTGCCGGACAAGCGCAGGCCAAAGCCGCCCTGTTGGTTCGGGCCAAGCGGAGTTGCAACCGCAAGCTCCTCAAGGACTGGGGTGCCGTCG
>CAZJGH010000057.1:0-13595 GCA_964545405.1 uncultured Planctomycetales bacterium | reverse complement strand
CGGTCACAGGGAAGATGCCTTGATCCGCACGCCTCTGTTTAGTCTGGAGGTGCACGGATTCCTGCTGCCCGTTCACGAGGGGGGCCAACAGGGCGGCAAGCTCGCGCCGTTCCAGTTCAGGAAGGAAATCCAGTGGCGAGGCGTCGCCAATAGTCTCAGCGCGAATCCCGAGTTCGCGGGAGGCATTGCGATTGGCCAACAGGATCCGAAACGACCCGGCGTCGAAGGCGAACAACTCGCCCGGGGAGGCGTCGAGAATGTCCCGAACTAAAGTACTGCTGGCGGAGTGTAAGTCAGAAGACCTGAACGTAGCCATGGCACTGTTCTTAGGAACAAGTCCATGCTACCCGTTAGGCACCAGACCGTGGCGCTTAATCCGGTTGACCTTGCGGCGCGTAATGGCGAGTATCGACTTAACCGCGTAATGGCGTGATCCGCAGTTTTTGATTGCAGACCCGAGCTTGTTGCAAAGACCTAAAAATGTCCTTAGGCATGCCTTCTGGGAGATCGACGGTGCTGAAGTCGTCGTAGATCTCGATCTTGCCGATGTAGCGGCCCTCAAGGCCAGCTTCATTAGCGATCGCGCCGACGATACTGCCAGGGCTCACTCCGTGGTGATGACCGACTTCGACCCGGAACCGCTCCATGCCGGCCTCAGTGGCCTGTTTTGGTGCACTTTTCGGTCCTCTGCGCTCGAACTTGTTGCCGCGGCGATTGTCGCGATCAGCGCGATTGCGTTTGCGGTCGGGGCGATCGCGCCCCTTGTCGCGGAAGGATTCCTGCTGCATCTCACGTTTGCCACTGATCAACAACGGCTGGTCACCTTGAGTCATGCGTGCCAACGCAGCCATGGTGGTGCGAGGATCCATCTCAGGATTCTCTTCGAGGCACTCCTCGACCAAGCCGGCGTAGAAATCGAGCTCATCATTCTGCTCGACCGCATCGACGATGCGCTGCTTGAAGCGTGCGATACGTTGACGGTTGACGTCGTCCGTGGTCGGCAAGGTCATCGGCTCGATGTCACAACGGATGGCGCGTTCGATGGTGCGCAACATACGTTTCTCGCGTGGTGACACGAACAGGATCGCTTCGCCGGTACGTCCGGCTCGGCCGGTACGCCCGATCCGGTGCACGTATGACTCGGTATCGGTCGGGATGTCGAAGTTGATCACATGCGAGATACGGTCGACGTCCAAGCCACGGGCGGCGACATCGGTCGCGACGATGATGTCGAGCTTGCCGCTCTTCAGTCGCTCGATAGCTCGTTCACGTTCGACCTGGGAGACGTCGCCACTAAGGGCGCGTGCCGCATAACCGCGGGCTTCCAGCTTCTCGGCGAGGATCGAGGTGGAGTTACGGGTTCGCACGAACACCAGCATGGCGTCGAACTCTTCGGCTTCAAGGATCCGCGTCAGCGCATCAAGCTTGCGCGGTCCGCTGACGACCTGGAAACGCTGGTTGATGGTGTTGGCGGTGGTGGTCCGCTGCTTGATCAGGATCTCATCGGGATCCTTCAGGTGATCCTGGGCGATGCGGCGGATCGGGTCCGGCATGGTCGCCGAGAACAATGCGATCTGGCGTTCTTGAGGACTGCGTTCAAGCACCCAAGTGACATCATCGATGAAACCCATACGCAGCATCTCGTCGGCCTCATCCAGCACCAAAGCCTGCAGGTTATCGAGCCTCAAGGTGCCCTTGCGCATGTGGTCCATCACGCGGCCCGGAGTACCGACTACCACATGGACACCACGCTTCAATGGCCGCAACTGCATCGAGTAGGCCTGGCCACCGTAGATCGGCAGCACATGGAAGTTCTTCAGGAATCGCGCATAGCGTTGGAACGCTTCCGCGACTTGGATGGCCAGCTCGCGCGTCGGGCACAGGACCAGCACCTGCGGTTCTGCGAGACTCAAGTCGAGTCGGGCCAGCAGAGGCATGGCGAAAGCCGCAGTCTTTCCGGTACCGGTCTGGGCTTGGCCAATCACGTCCCGGCCCTCAAGAAGAGGTGGAATCGTGCGTGCCTGGATAGGCGAAGGTGTTTCGTAGCCGACGGCCTCGACGGCCTTCATCAGCTCGGGCGGAAGGCCCAAATCCGCGAAGCGCGGCAGTTCTGCAGTGTCTTCAGACATCATTTATCCCCAACAGGCCGTGATCAGGTTGCTCTCTCCAAAACGAAAGCGCCGCTCCAATGCGGTGATTTTGTCCTCGGCCTGCTAAGGACAACCCACCATGATACCCGACATTTGGATTTTCGGCACCTTGTGGTTCGAAGTAGTCGTTTTGTGCTACTTGCCGCCTGAATGAGCAGCCGCAGTGGTAAAAATGCCATTTACCATGGCCTTCCGCACCGCCCTGTTACCTATCGCTGCTCTTGCCTTCCTAGCTGCTCCTGCCTTCGCGCAATGAGGCGGCTGAAAGACGCCTAACCTGCCGGTCGGTGGGTTGCAGATGATTGACCCTGAGACCGGGGACTACACGGTGGACAGCCTGCCGCTGATGGACCGACTGAGCGCGAGCTAGGGCTACACGGTGACCACAAGCGATGAGATCTACACCGGGTCGAGTCAGGTGGCAAACGCGATGGGAATGGAAACCGAGTTCCAGCAATGGATCCTGAGCCTGACTTACATTCATGACCATCGGCACCGTTTCAGCCTGTCGCTGCCGCGGCTGGAGATGGAGCAGAGAAGCAACGCCGGAGTGATCGGCAAGTCGTCGGGCATCGGTGATGTCCTGCTGATGCATACATGGCAGCCCTGGGATGGGCAGCCATGGGGGATATTGACGGGCATGGAGTTCCCTACCGGCGAGGAGTTGCCGGCTCCCGCAGCTGGCGTGGTGCCATCATCATTGATCCAACTGGGAAGCGGGACCTGGGATCCCGTGTTCGGTGTCTTGTGGTACGGGACGATCGATGAATCCCTTTCGCATAGTGCCCGCCTAGTCGGAATCGTTCCTATCGGGGCTTCCGATGCCGAGTTGAATCCAGGCAACTTGTTGCAGGCCTACTACAGTATCGGTTGGCAAGCGAACTCGACTGTCTCCGCGAGCATGGGCTTTGAAGGAGTCCTGCGTTCGCGAGACTGGTTCCAAAGTGCACGTCTTGACGACACCGGCTCGACAGTTTGGGCACTCCGTCCGGGCTTGCGTGTCGCAGTCGGTGACATGAGCCTGTTCGCAGGTGCGCGAGTGCCGGTGGCTTTCGATGTCAATGACACCCAGATGGTGCCGGGACCATACTTCGAGATCTGGCTGGCGTCGAACTAGCCGATCTCGACCTGGATCACCTTGTCACTTCCGGGCTGACGGCCTGAACGATCGACAGGATCGCGTCGGCGATCAACTCACATTCCTCGTCGGTCACGCATGACGGTGGCATGGCATAGAGGATGTGCCCCAGTGGTCGCAGCAAGACGCTTGGATGTTCGCGACAAGCCTTGCGAAGCTGTTCACCTATCGGCGCGAGGTAGCCATCCTGTTCGGGATCCTGTTGCAACTCAAGCGCGACGATGCCACCGCAGCGACGGATCTCCTTGACGCCGTCTAGCTGTAAGGCTGGAGCCAACGCGGCTTCGATCTGCTGTCCGATGTGGTCCAGTCGGTGCGGTGTGTTCTCTTCCCGCAGGATCTTCAAGGAAGCCAGCCCTACGGCGCAACCGATCGGATGGCCGCTGAATGTATGACCATGGAAGAATGCCTTGGCACGCTCACTATCGAGGAAGGCCGAGTAGATCTCCTCGGTCACCAAGGTCGCCGACAAGGGAAAGATCCCTCCGGTCAAGCCCTTGGCGATGCACATCAAGTCGGGAGCGATGTCGGCATGTTCGCATGCGAAGATTCGCCCGGTGCGGCCGAAGCCGGTCATCACTTCATCTGCGATCAGGAAGATGCCGTGTTGGTCGCAAAGGCTACGGGCGCTGCGGAGGAAGTCGGCATCGTGCATGCACATTCCCGCCGCGCCTTGGACCATCGGTTCGAGGATGAAACCAGCGACCCTACCAGGTAGGTCAGCAAGTGCTTCGGCTAAGGCCTCGGCGTTTGGCTTGACGAATACGACATGGAACAGGAACGGCGAGAACTCGGCGAAGAACGGCTCAGGTTCGCCGACTGCCATGGCTCCGAAAGTGTCACCGTGGTAGCCACCTTCAAGCGCGAGGAAGACGGTGCGAGCAGGCTCACCGCGTCGTACCCAAGTCTGGTAAGCCGCCTTCAATGCGACTTCGACAGCAGTCGAACCGTTGTCCGAATAGAACACCTTGGACAATGGCGACGGAGCTATCTCGAGCAGTTGCTCCGCTAGTTCCACGGCTGGCTCATGAGTGAAACCAGCGAACATGATGTGATCGAGTTGCGCTGCTTGCGAGCGCATCGCTTCGACGATTTCTGGCCTGCCGTGACCATGCAGGTTCGCCCACCACGAAGCGATCGCGTCGAGGCGTTTGGTGCCATCGGCAAGCTCAAGCCATGCACCCTGCGCGGAAACGACCGGCAGTGGCTCGGCGTCAAGGGCGTGCTGGGTGTACGGATGCCAGCAGACTTCTTTATCACGTTGCGGTAGGGAGGAAGCCATCAATCAAATAAAGTAGAGATGCGCGGTTCGGAATCGATCCAGAAATCCAAGGTTTCAGTATTCAACTCGCGGAACCAGGGGACCTCAAGTACGGGAAGGTCGCCGAGTCGGGCCTTCAAGCTGGCGATGTTCTGCGGGTGGGGTTTGCCGACCACGAAGATCGCGTGCAGCGGAATACGTCGCGCGGCCAGGGTCTCAACCGACATCAAGGTGTGGTTCAAGGTTCCAAGGCCACTGCGCGCGACCAGCACGGTCGGTGCGTGAAGTTGGCGCAGGAAATCCGCTTGGTCTTCACGCGCGTTCAATGGCACCCGCAGTCCACCAGCACATTCCAGGATCCATGGCGCAGTCGGCCTGCCTTGTAGGGTCTTGATGGTGTCGTTCAGGACTTGCGCCACGTTCACTTCGACACCGGCCTGCTCCGCGGCCTGGTCGACCGAAGCGGGCAAGGGCAGTTGCACTGCTGGTTGCGGTGCATGTTGGGCATCCAGGCCGCTCAGCTTCAACACCATCTCGGTATCGGAGTCGCGCCCGGTCTGCATCGGCTTGAAGTAGCTTGGCCCAAGGTCGCAACGCAGGGCTGCACGTACAAGTATGGCTGCGACCAAGGTCTTGCCGATGTCGGTATCGGTACCACACACCACTAACGGTCGCGGAGTAGTTGGTTCAGCGTCGACCTCTATCTCATTACGCCGCTTCTCTTCCTTCATCGCGTCGATCAAGGCAGTGGCAAGACCCTTGATATCCTCTACCGAATGATCTGCATGACACACTATGCGTAATCTTGATGTGCCTTGCGGGACCGTCGGTGGACGTACGCCGCGGACGTCGAAACCGGCATCGCGAATCTTCTGCGCGACCAACATGGTGCGTTCCGAGTCACCGACGATTACCGGAACGATCGGAGAGCTACCAGGGACATCGACCCCGCCCGCACTAAGCAGTTCGCGCAGCAGCTCGGCGCGTTGCAACACGCGGACCTTGCGTTCCTCCTCGCCAGTGGCGATCTGGATCGCACGACGAAGGCCAGCAGCCAACATCGGCGGGGTCGCAGTGGTGAATACGAAACTGCGCCCGCGGTTGATCAAGGTCTCGATGACCTCCTTGCTGCCACAGACGAATGCGCCAGCCAGACCAAGGGCCTTGCCGCCAGTAACCATACGCGCAAGCAGGCGTGGGTGGTCAGGTACTCGTTCCTCGAACAGGCCAGCCGAGTGCGCCATGTCGAGGATCAGGTAGGCATCGTGTTGCTCGCACAGCTCAAGCAGCTCCGAGAGTGGAGCTGCATCGCCGTCCATCGAGTAAAGGTCCTCGACCACGATGATGCGGCGGCGAGCACTTCCTGCACCGGCAAGCGCACGTGCCAAGGCGGACATGTCTTGATGTGGAAAGACAACCACCCTGGCGTGACTCAGGCGCATGCCGTCGATCAAGGAAGCATGGTTGAGCTCGTCGCTGAAGATTACGTCGCCAGAATCGGCGAAGGTCGAAAGCAGGGATTGATTAGCTTGCCAACCACTAGGGAACAGCAGCGCGGCTTCAGTTCCCATCCAATGTGCAGCCTCACTCTCGGCGCGTTGGTGCCAAGGAGTGTGGCCCCTCAAGAGACGCGAAGCGGGAGTACCAATTTCGCCGGCATCAAGTGCCTCGCGCACTGCATCGGCGACCCGGTCGTCACCGGCTAAGCCCAGATAGTTGTTGGTGGTGAAATCGATTCCATCCGGGCGGTGAAGTTCACGACGCAACCCGGCTGCAGCCAAAGCCTCAGCATCGGCACGCAGCTGGTCATTCAGATGTGAGTTCAAACCTCAACTACGACGGCAGGGTCGCAGGCATTGATGCCCTCGAGCCCCAAACGCTCGAACAATTCCTGGTCACGGTCAACGCCGCGGTTAGGGGTAGTGAGCAGCTGATCACCGAGGAAGATTGAGTTGGCACCCGCTAGGAAGCAAAGCGCTTGCGACTCTTCACTCATGGCGTGTCGCCCTGCTGACAGACGCACCATCGAAAGGGGCATGAGGATCCGCGCGACAGCGACTGCGCGAACCATCTGGTCCCATGCCAACGGCGGCACATCGGCAAGCGGGGTGCCTTCGACCGGAACAAGGGCATTGATCGGCACTGATTCCGGAGGCGGATCCTGGATGGCAAGTTGATGCAACAAGCCGATGCGGTCGTCTTCACTCTCGCCCATGCCAAGGATGCCACCGCAGCAGACTTTCATGCCAGCTTCGCGTACTGCCGCCAGGGTAGTGAGGCGATCCTCGTAGGTACGGGTAGTGATCACTTCCTCGTAGTACTCGGGTGAGGTATCGAGATTGTGGTTGTAGTAATCCAGGCCGGCCTGCTTGAGGCGTTGGGCCTGCTCAGGAGTAAGCATGCCGAAGGTTCCGCAGGTCTCCAGATCGAGTTCCTTCACCTCGCGGATCATCTCGAGGACGCGCTCGAAATCCGCGTTGTCCCGAATGGCGCGCCATGCAGCTCCCATGCAGAAGCGATCCGCGCCACCTGCCTTGGCGTTCTTGGCGGCTTCAACCACCTGGTTGGTACGCAGCAGTTTCTCGCGCTCGACTTCCGCATCGTTGTGCGCAGATTGTGAGCAGTAGCTGCAATCCTCTTGGCATGCGCCAGTCTTGATCGACAGAAGGGTGCTGCACTGTACGACGCGCGGATCGTGATGCGCACGATGGATCCGTGCAGCTTCGAAAACCAGGTCGAGCAGTGGTCGGCGGTAGAGTTCCGCGACTTCCTCGCGGTCTAGTTGAGCAGGTGCATCGGCAACCATGAAGGGGCTATTCTAGGGAAACGGGGGCAATTCGGCGTAATTTGCACTGGGAATCCAGGGCAAATCAAGGTTCGGTGCGAGGAAGCTGGCAGCTTTGACCTTCGCAGTAATAGAGAGTCGCCTTGCCGTCGATGGCGGTTCGGCCGTGGAACAAACCCAACTCACTGTCGGCGTCAGCTGTAGGGCTTAAGACCGGTAGGGCTCCGAAGAACTCGGCGCTGCTCAGTGCACGTCGCCAGTCCTCCAAGGATTCTGCCGAGCCAGTGCCGATAGCTACGGCCACCGCAGGCTCGGAAATCGCCCAACGGAAATTACGCAAGCTGGTGCTGAAGGCCATCGGGTTGCGCTCAATTAGCGGATACAACGCGAGGTTGCCGCGTTGCCCAGGCTCAAGCCATTTTTGTTCCTGAGTGAAGGCGTGCAGCTTCAACAGGCATTCAAGGGCGACGGCATTGGGAGCTGGAATCGCGCCATCCCATGGCTGCTGAAGGCGCTGCAGCAGATTCTCATCCCTGCCGTCGGTGTCGAAGAAGATCCCGTTGGACTCGTTCCAGAAGTCGGTCAGCATGCGGTCAGCGAGGTCACTTGCCGCCTCAAGCCAACGAGGATCTCCAGTGGTGGAGAAGAGGGTCAGGAATGCGCGGCAAGTGTATGCATGATCTTCCAGCACCCCTGCATGTTGCGCCTTGCCATCACGCCATGCCCGCAACCACCGACCATCTTCGGTGCGCAAGTTGTCGAGCAGGAACTCCGCAGCGCGTTTGGCGGCATGCGTGTAGCGATCATCTCCCAACAGGAATCCAGCTTGGGCGAGAGCGTCTATTGCGAGACCATTCCACGCGGTGAGGATCTTGTCATCAGTGGCAGGTGGGATTCGCTTCAGACGGGCGGCGTACAGGTCGGCCCGGACCGATTCAGCCAGCTGATTGGCGTGGTCGGTATCAAGAGTGGAATCAGCACCTGCCGATCCGCCTTTTTCGGCAGACAACCCCGCTGCTGCCAGTGCATCCGTCGGTGACTTCGCCGCCCGCAGGGCAGAAGTTCCATGTTCGAAGTTGCCCGCATCGGTCACCCCGAACAGTGCAGCGGCGAAGCGGGCACGCTCCTCACCAAGGATCTCTTCTAGTTGAGCTGGGGTCCAGACGAAGAACTTGCCTTCCTCACCTTCACTATCGGCATCGGTCGAGCTGAAGAAGCCGCCGTCGGGCGCCACCATCTCGCGCAGCAAGTAGTCACAACTTTGGCGGGCGATATTCGAGTAGAAATCATCGCCGTTCAGTTGCCAAGCTTCGAGGTACGCCGGAATCAGGGTTCCCTGGTCATAGAGCATCTTCTCGAAGTGGGGAATCAGCCACTGCCCGTCGACCGAGTACCGAGCAAAGCCGCCGGCCAAGCGGTCATACATTCCGCCGGATGCCATCCTGCTGAGGGTGAACAGCGCCATTTCCTCTGCATGACGCCCGGCTTCGGTTTCAGGATGTCTCCGAGCCGCGGCCAGTAGGAAGCGAATCTTCTCTGCGCCTGGGAATTTTGGCGCCTGACCAAAACCTCCATCTACCTTATCGAAGGTGGTTCGGATTGAGGCCACCCAACGCTTTTCGGCGGTATTGAGGTCCTCGAGGCCAATCAGGCCGCGGTCATCGCTGAGTTCAGCGAACTCCAAACTCAGCGATTCTGTCAGTGAGTCGGCCGCGGTAAGGATGTTGTCGCGGTCGCTAGACCAAGCTGCCTGGATGCCATTCAGAATCTGGAGGAAGCCAGGGCGTTGGAGGCGGCCAGTTGGTGGGAAGTAAGTGCCTCCATAGAAAGGCTTTAAGTCTGGAGTTAGCCAAACGGACAAAGGCCAACCGCCACTTCCAGTTAATTTCTGCACAGCACCCATGTAGATGTCATCAAGATCAGGCCGCTCCTCGCGATCGACCTTGATGCAGATAAAGTGTTCGTTCAGGAAGGCAGCGATCTCCTCGTTCTCGAAAGATTCTCGCTCCATCACGTGGCACCAGTGGCAAGCCGAGTACCCAATGCTCAGGAAAATGGGCTTTTGCTCCTTCTTGGCAAGCTCGAGCGCTTCTTCTCCCCACGGATACCAGTCCACGGGGTTGTGCGCATGCTGGAGGAGGTAGGGACTAGTCTCGTGGATTAGGTGATTCACGTGGTCTTCCTCCTCGATCTGGACAGCTGCCGAAGCGGCGAGGAGCAATGAAAGTAATGGCGTCGGCATGGGTACAAGGTAGTGTCCTCTGCTTGTAAGGCAGAACAAGCATTACTGCTTGCGAAAATAACCTCAAACCGCCATAATCCTCGCAACATGGGCTGGTTCCAACGCCTCTTTTCGGGAGCGGATGGCCACGACGAAGAATACCGTGGCACTCGCTCCCCGGACCAAGCCCGAGTTTCCGCCGAAGATTTGGCCGGAGAACTACGGGCTTTACACAACGAAATCAAGCTGCTTCGAGAATCCCTCGGAAGCGGTGGTCGGCCTATTGCCGACGGTGAGGGTAATTCGCGTCGTTCCAGACGTGGAGGCCGTAACCGTGGCGGCAAGGATCGCAACCGCGAAGGTGGAGATCGAGGAGGGGGCGGAAGCCGGCGCGTCGGCTTCGACGGCGAGGAGCGTGACCGCAATGGTCGCGATCGTCGACCGCAACGACGCAGCTTGCCGAAGACCCCACCGGATGATGCCCCGGTCGGATTGCTGGTCGACTACCTGAAGTCTCGTGGTGTAATAATCTTCGAGGGACAGGACGACCTCAACCGCAACGAGGCCTTCGAGCATCTTGCCAGGCACCTCGGCATGCACTTCCACTTGCTGGCCAACTTCTACGAGAAGGTCAAGCGGTGTGTTGCAACCGGGCGCGGGCAGCGCATCGATATCGACGGTTACAGTCATGCCGAACGCTCGGCGGCTGTGCAGTTCGGTACCTTGCTGCACCGCCACGGCATGCTGAAGGATTTCTACTACCATCGCTCGCCGAAGAAACAGCTGCGTGTCATCCCCACCAAGGATGGGCAGGTAGGTCAGTTCTTGACCGGCGGTTGGCTAGAGATCTACGTCAGTGCTGTACTTACGCGTCGTTTGCGCGCCGCGATGAGCTCAGCCAAGTTCCAGTTGCTCTACAACGTGAAGGGTGTGTTGCCCGATGGCCGCGAGTTCGAAGCCGATCTCATGGCTGCCGTCGAGGGGCGCCTGTTCTGGCTGGAGTGCAAGACTGGTCAATGGCAGGACTACTCGGCACGATTCCGTGGCCTGGTGAAGATCTTCGGCGTGGAGCGTGAAAGCGCAGCATTGCTGTTGATCAAGTCTCCCGATGCCAATACGCGTGCGCGGGCAACCGACATGCTCGACATGACCCTGCTCTCGCTGGAAGAGGTTGATGACTTCATCAGCGTATTCCTCGGCGAGCCGGTCACCAAGAAACGTCCAGATCCTGAATCATCTCAGGGCGGTCGTTCCGAGCTTGGTAACGTGCCACCGCTTACCGATGACGAGATCCCACTCGAGGACGCTGAACCAGCGAAGAAGCTGGGTGTGGTCGACTTGAATAGCGGATCGGAAGCAGAGGAAGCTGATGCACCTCCGCGCCGACGTCGTCGCCGCCGCCGTGGTGGTCGCAATCGCAATCGCAGCGCATCGAGTGCTGCTGCCGACGGTTCCGAAAAGGCATCTTCTGCAGAATCTGAAGGCGCGCCCGAGAGCAAGGAAGCTGCCAAGAAGGGTAGTTTGCTCGAACCGCTTCCGATTGAGCGTTTCGATAACGCAGCTGGTGAGGGCAAGGATGGTTCATCCAAAGCCGAAGCGTCCGATGAGGATGCTGATGCACCTAAGCGTCGCTCACGTCGTCGCCGTCGCTCGACTCCATTCGCAGCCGAGGCCGGAGATGGCGCCGAAGCTAAGGAGTCTGCTGAAGCAGGTGGTGATGCGGCTGACGCTGAGCAGGCTGATGAAGCAACCACTAGTGAGTCTGAAGCTCCTGCTGAAGGCGATCGTCCGAAGCGCAAGCGTTCACGTCGTCGCCGCAAGCCTCAAGAGAAGGTGGCCGCTGAAGACGAAGGTGATGGCTCCGACGTCAAGGAAGCTGAAGCCGAAGCAACTACTGAAGAAGTCGAAGAGGCTCCGGTCGCAGTTGCTGAGCCATTGACTGAGGTTGAGCCTGAACCAGAACCTGAACCTGAGGAAGCTACTCCAGTGACCTCACCGAAGGGCGTCACCATTGCCCCTGATCTGGCGGCGATGATGGCGGGTGGAAAGAAGCCCGACAGCGACAATGAATAGGCAGGTAGCTTCAAATGGCTGAATAGTTTTCAGCACAACAAAAGAAACGGGCAGCGATTAAGCTGCCCGTTTCTTGTTTGGTGGGAAGAACCGGAGTTGAACCGGTGACACACGGATTTTCAGTCCGTTGCTCTACCAACTGAGCTATCCTCCCGAATGCGGGGCAAAGAATACACGGGCGGCGCGGTATGTGCCAGAGTCAATCCGGCAGGCCCAGCATTTTCCGGGCCGACGGGCTTTCTATCGGCAAGAACTTGCCTGGCATCACCCACGATTCCGACGCCGCGGCCGCTGCCACCCGTGCCGCTGACACATCTTGTTCAATCTGAGCAGTGAGTTCTGCGGGGCCAGGGAAGGTGCGCTCTTCCCGTAGCTTCTTCAGGAAGAAGACTTCCAGGTTGCGACCATAGAGGTCGCCATCGAAATCCAGTAGGTGGACTTCAATCGAGTGCCCAGCATTCTCGAAAGTCGGGCGTTCGCCAAGATTGGCCACGGCGGGCAGGAGCTCGACGGGTTTCTGGCCGACGAGACGCACCATCGTGGCGTACACGCCAGCAGGGGGTTGCAGCTCATGCAGCAGGTCGAGGTTGGCGGTCGGGAATCCCAAGCTGCTGCCGCGGTTGTCGCCCCTGATCACAGTGCCGAGCAGACTTGCTGGCCGTCCGAGCATGACACCAGCTTTGTCGAAATCTCCGAGCTGGACTGCTTCTCGGATAGCAGTACTAGATACCGCCCTACCCTGCACCATCAACGGCGGCACTTCGGTGAGTGAGAAGCCGACCTCGTCAGCCAAAGGTCGTAGGGACTTCAAGTTGCCGCCGCGATCCCTGCCGAACTTCGAGTCGAAGCCGAACACCAGTTCCCGTATGTCCAGACCATCTAGGAGAATCTTCCGGGTGAACTGATCAGCGGTGAGCTCCCGCAGCTCAGGAGTGAAATCAAGGACCAAGGTCGCGTCGATACCGGCGCGCTTGAAGAGCAGCAGGCGGTGACCGAGGCTAGTGATGGTCGCTGGCGCCTGACCGAGCAACACCGACTTGGGGTGGCTGGCGAAGGTCACCATCACCGACTTCATCCCGCGTTCAGTGGCGCTGTCGACTACCTTGCGCAGGACGTGAAAATGGCCGAGGTGCACGCCGTCGAAAACACCGACGGTGGCGATGCTGCCTTGGCCGTGAAAGGCTGCAGGCAGGGCGGCTAGGCCATCAAGAACTAGCAAGCTGGTCCTTGTACTCCTGAATCATGTCTTCCAGCGCTGGCTTGGCTTGACTCTTCGAAGCCAAACTCATGCGATCGATGAACAGGATGCCATCGAGGTGGTCTAGTTCATGTTGGAAAATCCGAGCCTCCCAACCTTCGATCTCAAGCTCGATATCCTCGCCAGTCAGGCTCTGTGCCGTGACGCGTATCTTCAGCGGGCGCGTGACTTGGCCGAGGACCTCGGGAAAGGACAAGCAGCCTTCCTCAGCGCTCTCCTTGTCCTTGGACTTCCAGGCTATCTTGGGATTGCACAGCACGACCTCTGTTTCTGGATGATCCTGGCCACCCTCAGGGTTGTAGACCATCAGCCGCTTGTTGATACCGACCTGCGGAGCGGCCAAGCCCACGCCGGCGGTGGCGTACATCAGCTCGAACATCGAGCGTGAAGTGGCCGCGAGCTCCTCGTCGAAATCGGTGACGGGGGCATTCTTGGCGCGTAGACGCGGATCCGGGTAAACGACGATGTCCATGGCTGTTGTACCCTAGAATACCGTGGCGGAATCTCAATCACCGAGAGCTCCACTTTCCGAATAATGAATCTCAAGAAGCATCTGGATAGGGCAGCCCAAGCCCTCGAACGCGGGCAAGCTGATTTTGCAGTCGAGCTTTGTGATCAAGTCATGGATTTCGCACCAGGCGAGCGTGTGGCTGCCGAGTTGCTGACTGCCGCGGCAATCGTCGATGGCGGAGGCAAGTCCAGTGTGCTG
>CAZJGH010000056.1:0-13926 GCA_964545405.1 uncultured Planctomycetales bacterium | reverse complement strand
CCCCATAAGGCATCGTCAGCGAACTTGAGAGTCATACTGGTGACGAAAGCATCTGGGCCTTCTTCGCCGAGTGTAAGGTCCCATATGCCAGCCATTTCCTTGGCCGTCCATTGCACAGCATCTTGCGGTGCATACGCGGCCGAATCAGCAGGCGGCGCAGCGGCCTGCAATGGAGCGGTTGCCAAAATAAGGCATCCTAAAAGTTGCGCGGAGAGTATTCGCATACGCCAACTCTAACCGCAAGCTCACATTTATGCAGTTTCCGATTCCAGGTTTCTCGGCTGAAATGCGGAATTAAAGGGCTAACTCGACACCTAGAGTCAGCGATACGACATCCAGGGTGCCGTCAAGATGACTAGTGGCATAGTTGCCTAGCGCGCCAGTGGAATCGGCTGGCAGATAATCCGCATAGCCGCTGCGGTAGTTCAAGAACCAATGAAGGTCTGGTGACCACTGCCAGCGCAGGCCGACGTTGAAGCTACTCTGCAACAACCCAGGGGCCATCGAGTTGAACGCATGATCGAGTGGACGTACCTGGTTACGGTTCCAGGTGAAGCCACTGCTCAAGCTTAGGCTATCTCCGAGCGGCGCGACGCCACCGAATGCCAAGACCGGGGAGCTGTTCCATTGGATATCGAAGGCGTCGATATCAGTACTGAAGCCTTCACCGTCCAGACCACCAGTGTCAACCAGCTCGATGAAGTGAATCTCGGCACCGAAGCGCCAACCATCAACGTGCTGATATCCGAAACCTGCAGTCAGGAAGGAAGGGTGCACTAGATCGAAGGAAAAGCGCGAGTCCTCCAGTGAGGGGTTGTTGTGGCCGAAGCTGGCTACGTCGTAATCAATCGGATTGAATAAGGTTCCGCCGATACGCCACCCCGACCGGTCTTGCCAGGTGGCACTCAGGTCCGGTGTCAAAGACGATGATTCGTCCTCGATGCCGTCTAGAGGTTGAGTTGTAGTCTCTGGGAAGACCTCAAGGGGCGAAACGGTCTCCAGGCTCGCCAGAGTCTGAGCGGAAACTGGGGTCGCTGGTGCCAGAACCGCCACAGCACAGACAAGTGCTGGAACAAGTGATCCTGGTATGCCGCAGTGGAAACCCATAGGCTTTCATCGGCTGCAAAAGGGCCTAACTGAAGCTATTGCAGACCCTCAGATGGAATCTAAGCCCTCCTCCCGACCGGATATAGTGCTCGTACACGGCATGTGGGGTAGTAGAGACACCCTTGAGCCAATCGCCAAGCGCCTTCTGGAGGCAGGGTTCCGCACTTTCCAACCTACCCTGCCCCACCACCAGACCGAACTTGACGCTGCACAACGTGTCAGCTTGGGGCAGATGGGGATCAAGGCTTATGTCGATTGGTTGAAGGAATACGTCGATGGGTTGAAGTTGCCTGAACCACCGGTTTTCCTCGGGCATTCGATGGGAGGTCTACTGGCGCTCCATCTTGCTGCTGAACTGCCAGCCGCTGGCTTGGTCCAGTTGGCACCCGCAAGCCCGGCTGGCATCAACTGCATCACACCTTGGGGAGTGCTCGCCACATCGAATGCCCTGTTGCACATCGCGACCCGCAACCCACTACAGAGACCTTGGAAATGGGTATTGAACTTGTGCCTGCTGAACGATGTGGAACGAACGAAGCGCGCTGAATTCCATCGGACGTTCCTTCAGGAGTCCGTGCGGAGCTATATCGATATCGTCTTCTGGTTCCTGCAGAAGGAGCGTCCGAGTGCGGTCCGAGATGGTGCGCCGAGCTGCCCGATGCTGATCCTGGGTGCACAGAAGGATCACTTGATCCGCCCCAATGTGATTCGAAAGATCGGTAAGCGTTACCCGCATGCGACCCTTGAGTTCATGCTGACTGCGGACACATGATGCTGCTAGCCGATGACGGCGTTGCGGTCGCGGAACGAGTAATCAGTTGGCTGCGCGATCTGCGGCCTGATTGCGTCGACGCCACATGAGCCACTTGTCGCCGCAATAGATGAATCCAACGCACGCGATCCAGAACTCGACCAGCTCCGGAGCCTTGCGGCCGATGCCTCGCTGAGCCCAATCCAGCTCGAAGAACAAGTGGATGTACTCCATGGTCGTAAGCGCGAATGCGACCCACAATAGGGAGTTCGCTATCCGCGGCACGACCAAATCACCAAGCAGGCGTTTCGGCAAATAGGTGCCGAGCAGTCCGCCGACACAGAACATCAGGTACATTTAGTGCGACTTGCCGTGGATTCCACCGAGGTTGTGGAGGGTGGTCTCGCCCTGCTCATTATTACTGGCGAAGTATTCAGGCGTATCGAAACCGAAGAAGGCTTGTCCCCACGCTATTTCCTCGAGAGCGACCAACGCCAAGCCGAAGCCGAACAAGCTCAGGAACAAGGTCATCCACCACGGATTGGTCTTGCGGCTCGATATGGCTGCCCATAAGCCCAAGATCGCAGCGAGCCCCAACAACAGGAAAGTCGCCATCTCGAGTGGGCCATGCTCACGAAGATGCGGAGCTAGCCAGGGGCGAAACCTATCGCTGGCCATCACCAATATATAGCCGACACTGGCGACAGGTGGCACCCAGAACATGGCCTTAGTGAGCCAAGTCTTCTTGTGGTAGATGGTGGTGCCGTTGGTCATGGACTACCCGAATCTTATCGTCATAGATGGGCACAAATATGAGGCATCATCGAGCATCACTCGAGTTCCTTGAGAACTCCTGAGCCTTCCACACGCTATTGATGAAGATGATGGCCGCAATTTGGGCCGCGATACCGATTGCCGCACCGACAGGGTTTACAGAGGGCAGGTAATCAACCTGGGTCAGGACCAATGGCACACAGGATGCGAGTAGGTATCCGCTCCAGGCATGTTCTCCAAAGATCCAACCGAGCCACATCACCGTCACCACCGGGGAGACAGGTTCCGTAGTCCATTGCCTTGGTGCGTAACTGGCTCGCCACAACTTACGCATCGCGACATACGGGATGATCAGGTTGATGAGTGGCAGGAAGAAGCTCAGGATGACAACGCCAGGATTCAGGTCGAGAGATCTTGCTCCGAGGCTCCCAGCGTTACGCATCGCCCGGTAGAACCACAGTAGGAACAGGACTGAAACCGTCAGGTGAAGCACACCAGCGACTCTGTCAGCTTCATCGACGATGGAAGGGTTGACCAATCGACCATAATCAACGTCGAGGGAATCCCCTACCGAACCGAATACCTGGAGGAAAGCCACTGCGGCAGAGAGCCCAAGCAAGACCGAAGTCACCAGAGTCAAGCCGGAGAGGTCTACCCACCGACCGACTGTTCTCGGAGCCTTGGAGGTCTTTGCATCCGCAGGTTGCCGATGCAACTGAGGTTCCTCGTAACCTCGCTGTTGATAATCATCCAGCGTCGGGTTGCATAGAGAAGCTGAATCAGACTCGGGTGCAGGTGAGGCTACCGGTGGTTGCTTCGGTGTCGACGGTGGTTGGCTTGCATGCCATGGAGCTTGAGCCGTGAGTAACTGGGCAAGCTCGGTCTGGCCTAATGGCAACCAATCACTCATGCCATCACGCCACACCAAAGTCTCCTTGGTGATGACGCCAGCGCGAAGCTTGCGACCGATGAAATCCTCTTGGAAAGGACCCTCGTAATCACCCGCGCTGGCGTAGTACCACATCGAGGGTGAGTCTAGCAGCTACGTCGGCCGACGAACTTCGCGCTCCAGACCTTGCCTTCGACCGACTTCAATGCGTTACGTAGTTCAGCGACACCTTCCTCATCGAGACCGAAATCGAGGGTCAATATGCCTTCGATCTGCTCGACGGTGTAGACCATCCGTTCGGTGACCTCGACATCTTCCAGGCCTGCGGAACGGAGCCCTTCGATGTACTCCCCCTCAGCGATCGCGCCGCCGATACAGGCCGAATAGGCGATAGCTTGCTGGCGCAGGATGTCCGGCAACTCCTCGACCACGATATCCGATACGGAAAAGCGTCCACCAGGCTTGAGCACGCGAGAGACCTCGCGGAATACAGCCGGCTTGTCGGTCGAGAGGTTGATCACGCAGTTGGAGATCACCCAATCGACACTGCCATCATCGACGGGAAGCTCCTCGATCACTCCCTTACGGACCTCAACTTGGGCAGCACCGGCCTTCTCGGCATTGGCGCGTGCGGCGTCAATCATCTCATCAGTCATGTCGACTCCGATGACCTTGCCTTCCGGACCGACCTTGCCCGCTGCGATCAGCAGATCGAAGCCGGCGCCGGAGCCCAAGTCGAGGACGGTCTGTCCCTCCTCCACTTGGGAAAACGCTAGCGGGTTGCCGCAACCGAATGAACTTCGTGCGGCATCCGAGACTCCTTCTTGATCGACTTCATCGTAGCCTGCAAGTTGCGCGACAGTGCTATCCGGGCTACTGCTGCAGCACTTGGGCTTGCAACAGGATGAGCTGCTCGACTCTTCTACTGGAGACGTCGTGCGTTTCAGGGCTTCAGCATAGGTGGCGGAAACCTGTTCGCGGACTTGATCAGCATCGTTGGATGTAGGTTGTGTCATTGGTCTATTTCTTTGGTTTGCCGAAGGTGTCCCCTGGATCGATCGCGGTGGCGATGACGCGCAAGGTATCGGCAAGTTGGGTGCGGCGTAAGCTGTAACGAACTTCCCTGCCATGCTTCTCGGCTTCAAGGATTCCTGCGCCTCGCAAGATCGCCAGATGCCTTGAGACTCCAGAAAGGTGAACACCGCAACAATCAGCCAACTCGGTGACGGTTTGCGGTCCTTCAGCGGCAACCAAACGCATCAGCAAGACCAGTCGATTCTGGTCGGCAAGGGATTGGAACAGCTCTGGATTGAGTGCTTCGCGCAACTCCGGGCAGCATTTGGCAGGAAGCTCGTTTGACTTCACTCGAGCATATTTGCGCATTTGCGCAAATGTGCAAGTGTATTTAGCGCGCGGCTATTCGAGGCTACCGGCGTCGCGGTATTCCATGTAGATGCGCACGAAATCATGCATCTGATTGCGCCAGCGTGAACCGAACGACAGGGTAAGGATGTGCTCTGCGATCTCGGCACTGGCCGAACCACCCCCACTGCGCGAGGTAAGGACCTCTGAATACGCCCCACCACCAGCTTCAGCGATCTTGGCGAAAGCCTTGCTGGTCATGCCATCGACCTTGCTGGCACCGACGCCAATCGCCGAGGTCACGAAGGGCCGCACTCCACGCTTGGAACCAGATTTGGTGCCACCAACATGTTCGAACACGCCACTGGCCTCCTTGCCGAATGGCGAATCGTAAGCATCGCTAACGAGAGCAAGGATGTCTTCCATAGTGCGAGCGTGCGGAGGGGCATCCCCCACCACCACCAACAACTTGTTGGAGGACTCTTCCCAGCCCATCTTCTTATCGAAAGCGGCCTCCAATCCAGCCAGCACGGCCTCGGGGAAATCACCACCTCCCCCAGCCCTGACCTTGCCGAGCTCCTTGCGGATCTTCTTGACGTTCTTGTTCAGCGACTCGGAGATCTGCGCGCCATCCTTCATGTCACCATGATCGCGATACTCGACCAAACCCATGCGGAACTTCGGCGAGATGCCCTCCATGATGGCGGAGAAATCCTGCAACGCCTCGACCGAGGCATCGATCGCCCCTTGCATCGAGCCAGTGCCGTCGATGACGATCACCAGTTCCATACCTGCTGAATACAGGTCGAAGGCCCGTTCGACGAAACCCTGGGCGACACTTTCCTCACTGGCCTCAGCGCCGAAGGGAAGTGCTGGCAAAGTCCATTCCGACGGCACGTAACCTTCCTTGTTCTGCTTCCACCACCGTTTCCACTGACTAGCCTTGGTTGCTTCAGCATGCGGCAGGGCGCGGGTCAGCAAGGTCGACACCTTGTTAGTGAAGTAATCGTCCTTCGAACGCAGCGACTTGCTGATCAACACATCGACCATCTCGGTACTCATCAGCGCCGGCAGCATCTCCTCATCGACATTCAGTAGACCTTCGATGGCATAGGCATGCAGGTACACATCCTTACCATCAAGTGCGGCGATGAAACTCTCGATGCCGACCGGGTGCCAGCGTTTGCCGTAAGCGGTCAGGACGATTCCAGCCAAGGCCCAATCAGGAGCATCCCTGAACCATTGGTTCAAGGCTTCGGCACGACGAAGCTCCATCTTAGGAGAGCGCAGCAGCTGGCCGTCCTTGCTCAACTGGCGCTTCGGGGCGCGGTCCATCTGGCCCCGGACTTCCCAGCCGGCAAGATCGATGGCAGTATGATCGAGTTCCGTCATCGATCCGGCGATGCCGCGCATCTCGCTTGCAGACATGATGCCCAGATACTCTCCGGCCTCATCGACGCTACTCCAGAATCCGAACCCATCTTCAGGGTCGGCGGACAACTTGCCAAGCGGTTGGCGACCATCGACCACCGACAGGACAGGATTGCCTCCTTGCCCTAGGTCCCACCGCATCTCGCCGTCAGCGCCGTTGAAGCGGAACAAGTCGAGGATAGAGAAGATGCTGCCTGGCTTGACCGTGTAGAGCGGCGAATCCAATCCGGAGAAGAAGCCAAGGCCATGGCCGATCTCGCGCACCAAGGTTCCGACCAGATCGAAATGACCACTTTCGATGCCGTCGCTCGGATCGGTATCCCAACGCACATCGGAGTTCATCTTGAGGGTCATATCCCAGCCTTCCTCATCGGTCGGCACCAGGACCAGGGCTTTCTGCTGTGCGCCAGTCAAGCTCAAGTGCGAGACCGTCCGCTGACGATAGTCGCCTTCGCCACTGGTGACCCAAGCGCTCAAGGTGAACACCCTCCGACCCTGACCGTTAGTCCCCGGGATGACGGTGACGTCGGACGGTAGTGGCATCGCGCGCAAGGAACGTCGATCGTTCGGACTCGAGGAATCCTCACGCATCGCCTCGTAGACATCTTCAGCAGGCCATTCGGTGAACTCTGGCTTCCAGCCACCTAGGCCTTTTTCGCCATCGAGCTCCTCGAAGGACGTGAGCACATACAAGGTGACATCATCGACCAACAGGTCTTCCCAGACTTGGGCTGCCTGCTCGAAGGCCGCGAGGACTTCTTCCTTGGCGTGAAAAGGATTGCGGCGCTTGTCTAGAAAGACAATCTCGGCGCCACCTGGTTCTTGCGGAAGGGCGCCGAGAAACGGACACGCGAGGACGAGGCTGAGCAACATTGGAGGCCCTAAGTAGGTGGCTTGCGGGTGTAGATTAACACGTAACTATCACATACATCACTGGCGCAATCTTGGCAGTCGGAACCAAAATCACTGGGCCCTAGAGGCTCTGCGCGAATCTCCAGGCCGAGCGAACGGTAGAGCTCGATGGCTTCCTCCATGCGGTCAGGGGCGGCCAGGAACCTGCGTTCCCAGCCGTCTTCCAGCAGAGCCTGATCCGCTTTCGGCGGTTTGGGTTCCATCATGTGATGTATACCTTCGTGGACTAGACAGCCTTGGCTTCTTCAGCGAGCTTCTCGAGGCGACGCTGGCCGAGGACAGCAGCACCGAGTGCGGTGACGAACTGCGCCAACGCCAAGTCATCGTCTTCAGCGCCAGGCAAGTTGACTACTGCCTCTACGCGTTCGCGCACCGCAGCAGGCATGGTCGGGAAGCGCATGATGCCACCGATGAGGGTGAACTCACTTTCGGCCTTTACGCGCTTCATCAGCTGGACGGCGCGCCCAGTCAAGGACTCGATCGCACCCTGCATGATCTCTGCAGGAGGAGTGCCGAGTGACAACTGGTTGATCACCTCTGATTCGGCGAACACCGCACACACACCAGAGATCTCTACCGGACTACGGGAGGTCATGAGCAAGGGACCGATGTCCTCAGTGTCGTAACCCATGTAGCGCGCGGTCTTCTCCAAGAAGGCGCCGGTTCCGGCAGCACACTTGTCATTAAGACGGAAGGACTTGACCTTGCCCCCTTCGTCCTCCAAGCGGATCGCCTTCATGGTCTGGCCGCCGACGTCGAGGATCGAGCGGGTGCCAGGGAACAACTTGAAAGCACCGCGAGCCGAAGCCGTGAGGTCGGTGACGTGCAGATCCTTGAACGCCACCTGGTGACGACCGAAGCCGGTCGCGATGATGTACTCGATGTCACTGCGCTGCAGGCCTGCGATCTCGAGGACCTCGTTGAAGCACTTCTCGGCGACCTCAGCCAGCTTGAAACCGGTCTGGTGGAAATGGCGCGCGATTACGTCGCCGTCACTGCTAAGCAAGACGGCCTTGGTGTAGGTCGAACCTACGTCGATTCCTGCGGTGATGCTCATTGTGCTACCTCCTCTTCGATTGGGTTGCGGCTGCCCATGATGTGGTCCATAGCGAACAGCGCGGCGCCTAGTGCGCCCATGTAGTGACATTCCTCACTTACGTTCATCTTGCACTCGAGCACATCCTCGAGAGCCTTGACCATCGCCTGGTTACGCGACACTCCACCAGTGAAGGTGATCTCGTCGACGATACCTACGCGGCGCAACAGGCCTTTCGAACGCGTGGCGATCGACTCATGCACACCCCAAAGGATGTCTTCCACGCGCTTGCCCTTGCCGAGCCAGGCGAGTACTTCGGATTCAGCGAACACCGTGCAGGTGGTCGAGATCCGCACGCCCTTGTCGGACTTCAACGAGACCGTGCCGAGGTCATTCAGGGGGATGTCGAGAGCGGCAGATGCTGCACCGAGGAAACGACCGGTACCTGCGGCACACTTGTCGTTCATGCAGAAGTCATCGATCTCGCCTTTCTCGTTGACGCGAATCGCCTTGGTATCTTGCCCGCCCATATCGACCACGGTGCGAGTACCGGGGAAGATGTGTGCAGCGCCACGGCCATGACAACTGATCTCGGTGACCTGGTCGTTACCGAAAGTCACGCGGTAACGGCCGTAGCCGGTGCCGATGACCCATTCAACTTCCTCCTCGAGGATGCCTTTGCTTTCGATCGCGGTCTTGAATGCGTTCTCCGCCGCTTGCACGACGTTGGCGCCGGTGTCGATCAAGGCACGGGCGACGATGTTGCGATCCTCATCGATCACGACCGCCTTGGTTTGGGTCGAACCGACATCTACTCCTGCTGAGTAACTCATGATTCTATTTCCTGTTGATGGTTGAGCCTATTCGGCAGAAGCGGCCGCAGCCTGTTGACGACGGGAAGCGAGTCCCTCGAAGAATGCGTCGGCGCGGTTCTTCAACTGCGCTTCAGCGACCACGCGCTTGTCCATCATGTCAGACTCGATGAACAAACTCGGTACATCCATACGCTCAGTCAGCGCACGGCGCCCGTCGGCCAAGCCGGTCGAGACGGTACGGCAACTCTTGATCGGGTGATAGACGATGCCATCAAGATCGAAGTCCTTGCACATGCCCTCGATCACGCGATCCTGGTGGAACATGCTGTCCATGGCATCGCGCACCGAGACAAGGGTGCCTTCAGCCAGGCTGGCGATCGGGTCGTTCAGGTCGTATTCGAAACCACGGTTAGAACCGCCGGATGCGAACCACAGGTAAGTGGAGTGGACGAAAGTGCCCTTCCACTCGCTGAACATCTCATTGAAGCGACGGAAGATCGGGTAGCAAGGGACACCGACGAAACACAGGCGATACTCCTCTTCGGTGAGGGTGCCGATGTTGTTGTCGACCTTGTACTTCATCTCCTCCACCAGGTTGGCGAAGTAGTCCGCGCCTGACTTCTCGCCCCGGAAACCGTTAGCCACACCCAAGTAGATGGTGCCGTCGGTCAGGGCGTTGAACACCGAAGGACGATGCGCGTTGAGCTCGAGCAGCTCCTTCCAGCTGCGACTCATGCCATTGGCGTGGCCCATGACGTCGCGCAACTTATCGATGTCGAGCTTCTTGCCGGTGACCTGCTCACAGATCGTAATCAGTTCCTCGATCTGCTTCTGCACGTACAGGCGATCGTTCTCGAAATCACTGCAGCCCTTCCAGGTCTGGCCCCCAGCGGTGCGGGTACCTGGAACATCCAATGTCACCATCGGCATCTGGTACATGCGCTCCCACGCCTCGGCCCACTTCAGGTAGGTGTTGCAGGCGTTGGTGAGTACCGCCAACTTCGGCTTGGGGATCTGCCCCATCGGATGCTCACCGCCGCGCAGCTGCGTGGCGATATCGGCCTTGACGTAGCCGCAGATGTCCGGCGAGTAGCCGTAGTCTTCAGCCTCTTCGAGGTACTCGTGAGCGACCCGACGTACTGCGGTCTGCAGCGAGTTGATCTCAGGGAAGACGACGGGCAGGTCGAAAGCCTTGAGGACCTCGTTGAAGCTGCCCATCACGAATACGTAGGCAGCGCCTTGGCCATTCTCGGCGGCTTCGTTCAGCTCGGCGAACCATTCGCGGAACAGGCGTGCGCCATCGTTGTTGCCGCGGCCGACGATTTCTTGTGTTACTTGTTCTGACATCGTATTACCGCCTATGCGAAGAGGATGTTTTCCATGAAGGTCTCGAGCTGCAGCTCGAGGTCGGAGAAGCTGGTCATGCGTTCCTCGAATTCACTGACGAAGTGCGGGATGCCCTGCGCTTCGAGTTCGTGGATGTAAGCGACCTGTTCTTCAAGACCAGGCTCACACATCTTGGCCGCGGTGACGATCACCGCCTCGCCGTTGGCTTCCCTGACACGGTCGACCAACATCTTCTCCTTGGGCTTGCGCAGGTCATGCTGCACGGGGCTGTATGAGGATTGCTCGATGTAGGCGTGTGCGAGGTCCTGCAGTGGATCCTCGGCGACCGGCACATCCTCGAGGATGTAGCGCAGACCGATGAGCATGTCGTCATCTACCAAGTAGGCAGACCGGCCGATCAGGCGCACCAGGTCGAGTGGCGGCTGCTCGCAGAATCCACCTTCGAAGACCACGCGCAGGCGGTCATCCTTCTGGTTCTCGGAAGCCTCGATCAGTGGCAGGACGTACTTCATCAGCTCGTTGTGCTCTTCGCGAGGGATCATGCCGGCCATGGCGACCAATGCATAACCGTCTTCGGCAGCGATCTTCCACGGAGTCTCGCGCTTGATGCGGTAAAGCTCGCGCAGCAGGCGGCGGTTCTCGTTGAACACGGCTACCGAGTTGCGCAGGGCCTCATCGCTGATCTCATGACCGACGACACCCTCGACGGTGCGCATCATGCGGGCATATTCGTTGCGCAGATAGCCGATACTGGCCGCAGAGTTGGGGTTTTGCGGCAGGTAGAGGATCTCACAGGGGTAGTCGTGATTGCGTCCCCAGATGGCTGCGAGGTTACGTGCGGCATCGCAGATAGGGTGCGAGACGAACATGTCCAACTGCAGGTTGCCTCCCAAGGACAGCTCCAGGGAGGTCTTGAGGATCGAGCAGAGGTAGGAGCCGAAACGCGAGTCCGATTGGTCGGGAGCCAGCGTCGAGCCGCGCATCTTGACCGGCAGCATGCCGGCAGCGTGGGCGATCTCCTCGGGGTAGTAGACCTGGAAGTGACCCAACACCTTGCCACCGTTCTCGCGCCAGCGCTTTACGGTGGGGTAATCGGGATCTTCAGTCAAGTCACGGCACTGCAACAGCACCTCGTCGAGGGGCTGGCCTTGCCAGGTGTCGAAGACAGGATTGTTCATGAGCGAATCTCAGAGTTGGGAGTTGCTGCTCCCTTGAAGAAGACATCAAGTACATGCTCGAGCTTGGCCGCGACAGTCGGCAGCACTTGTTCGGCGTAAGGACTAAGGGTCACCTCTACTAAGGCGACGAACTCCCATGACAGGAGTCTTGAATCGGTGCGGACGATCTCGCCACCAGCCATGCCATCCTCGAGGATGGCCTGCACCTGTTCCGGCAGCGCGCTCTGATATGCCTTGACCAAATCGGCACGCACATCAGGCGGGAAGATATTGATATCGCGGCGCACCAAAGTGATGAGCCCACGATTGACCGGTGGCAGGTTAAGGAAGTCGTCGGTCAGCTTATGTAGCCGCTGCTGACAAGTTCCTTGCATGGCAACCGCCTGGGCGAACAGGTCGCGCTTGGCGGAAAGATCCTGGTTGAGCATCTCGAGGTAGAGCTCTTCCTTGCTGGTGAAGTGGTGATACAAGGCACCCTTGGTCACTTCAGCTGCAGCGCATATCTGATCCATCGTGACATCCGCATAATTCCGTTCCAAAAGCAGCCCTTGGGCTACCTGAAGTAGCCGCTCTGAGGTGGACTGGGTGGTTGGTGGTGGTGCCATGCGGAAGACATACCGACTGGTCGGTTTTACCAGGATAAGGCATCACCAGAAGCCCGTCAAGGACCAACCCGAATGGCCGGAAACCGCATAAACATAGGGCTTACCGGGCCATTGTACTTATGGCCTAGGGGGCCTTAGCCGCTATTAGAGGGCGCCCAGACGCCAACTCTCCCCTCAGTAAATCCACGAACGGAAAATCCAATGAACAGGTCTATCTAACGCCAACTCTATTAAAAAGGTGCCGGCATGACAATCTTGGTTTGGGTTTGAATGCATCAATGGCGCCAGGACATCTATATCCAACAGGTTCGGGCCATGGGTGTGTTTTCGATCATCACGCCCATGGTTTTTTTACGCTCGCCCGGAAGCACCCTATGATTGGCGCCGCCGTCAACCGCAGCCCCCCGTTGATTGGCACTTGCCATGGCACTGATTACCCTGAATGACGTAGCGAAAGCCTACGACGAGAAGCGCCCTTTATTCAAGGATGTGTCGCTGGTGGTAGGCAGCGAGGATCGCATCGGATTGATCGGGCCTAATGGCACCGGCAAGTCGACACTGCTGCGGATGTTGGCGGGGATCGAAACGCCGGACAGCGGCACACGTGTATGCCGCCGTGGCCTGAGAGTCGGCTTTCTTGAGCAGGAGCCACAACTCCCCCACGACCAGAGCATCCACGACGCCGTCCGCGCCGGTCTGGCCGGACGTGAGGATTTGCTTGAGGAACTCGATGCCTTGTATGTCGAGCTCGCCAATCCCGAGTTGACCGAGAAGCGCCTTGAGACCTTGTCGACGCGACAGGTGAACCTTCAACATAAGCTCGATGAGATGGGCGGTCATGACATCGACTATCAGATCGATGCAGCGATCGATGGGGTGGGACTTCCTGACCCTGATGCGTTGTGCGGCAGCCTGTCAGGAGGCGAAGCACGTCGCGTAGCCTTGGCTCGCCTGTTGGTCGATCAACCCGACGTGATGTTGCTGGATGAGCCGACCAACCACCTCGATGCTTTCGTGGTGGCGTGGTTGGAAAAGCGGCTTGCGAGCCTGAGGGTTCCGTTGGTGCTGGTCACACACGACCGTTTCCTGCTCGACCGCGTGACCAATCGCATCGTCGAGATCGACCGCGGTGGCACCTTCGAATACCAAGGCAACTACGTCAAATACGTCGAACAAAGAGCCTTGCGGATGGCCAGTGAAGCCAAGAGTGAACACTCGAGGCTGCGCCTATTGAAGCGCGAGACCGCCTGGATGCGTGCCGGGGTATTGGCCCGAGCCACGAAGGCCAAGGCGCGGATCGACCGCTTTCATGAGTTGGCCGCAACACCCACTTTGGTACTGCCAAGTGAACTCGAGATGGCGATCCCACCAGGACCGCGGCTCGGGACCAAGGTGGTCAACGTCAGTGGTGTCAACTTCGCCTACGACGAACGAGAGCTGATTAAGGATCTGAATGTCGAGTTGCAGCAAGGCATGCGGCTCGGTGTGGTCGGGCCTAACGGCGCCGGCAAGACCACCCTGCTGAAACTCCTGCTCGGGCAGCTCCAGTCTGCCGAGGGTGGCGAGGTGATCATCGGTGACACGGTGAAGTTCGGCTCGATCGAACAGAAGCGCGAGGACCTCGATGCAGAGGCGACCGTCGCGGAGGAAGTCGCCGGCAAATCCGACCATGTGTTGGTCGGCGAGCGCAAACTACATGTCGTCAGTTTTCTCGACAGC
>CAZJGH010000055.1:0-13980 GCA_964545405.1 uncultured Planctomycetales bacterium | reverse complement strand
CCGGGTCGCGGGGAGTGAAGCGGGAGCGATCTACGCCCAGTTCAGCGGCAAGGTCCTGAAGCTCCTGCGACGCCGGGACCTGAGCCAGAAGAAGCTCCAACGCCATCTTCCTCGACCGGATCACCGCGGGTGTGTCCGTCCGAATGGTCAGGCCTTCTCGAACAGGAAGATCGCACGAAGTGGTCAACCACGTCCACTTGCCCTTGGAGACCTCCTCAACGCACAATCTGCTTGCGCCGTAAGGCGGCAGCACCGGATTGTAGCAGAGTGTGGGAATGATAATTCCCAACTCCTTGGCCACATCGAGCGCCCACCGATCGCGCTGAACCTCGATCTCCTGACCCTTCTCGTATTCACCTTCAGGGTTAGGGTTCTTCTGGGTCCAGGACAGTTCGGTGACGTGCACCAGACCTTCGACGCCAGGCTCTACTTCAACGAACAGGCCGTAAGGCACGATGTTGGCGATGCGGCCCTTGTGGGTGGAGCCTTGCGGGAAACGCTCGGCAATCCCTTCCCAAGGGTCGGTAGTCAAGGCCTTCAAGGACAAGGCTACGCGGCTGCGGGCGCGATCGATCGAAAGCACGTAGACCTCGATCTCGTCGCCGATGCGCACCATCTCGCGAGGGTGTTTGATGCGACCGTAAGACATGTCGGTGACGTGCAGCAGGCCGTCCATTCCGCCGAGGTCGACGAACGCACCGAAATCGGCGATGTTCTTGACTTCGCCGGTGCGAACCTGACCTTCCGCGATATCCTCGAGCAGAGCTGCACGCTTCTCCATGCGCTCTTCTTCAAGCAGCATGCGGCGTGAGATGACGATGTTGCGACGCTCCTCGTCGATCTTGACGATCTTGGCGCGAACATTGAGTCCGATGAAATCCAGCGGGTTGGAGACCCGACGGATGTCGATCTGTGAAGCAGGCAAGAAGACTTGCACGCCATCGACTGCGACCAGCAGGCCACCCTTGATGAGCTTTTGAGCTTCGCCTTCGATGATGTCGCCAGGCTCGTAGATGCCGACGATCTTGCTCCATGCGCGCTCGCGATCCGCGTCCTTCTTGGACACGACTGGCACGTTGGTGTGGCGGTCGTCGCCACGGTAGTAGACCTCGATGGATGTTCCTGGTTCAGGAATATCGCCATCGAAATCAGTGATTGCGACAGGCGCTTCTGCCTTGCCGCCGATGTCGATCAGTACGAAACCGTTTTCGGCATCGATACTGAGAACGCGAGCTGGGACGATCTGGTCGCGGTCTACTGCGCCAACGTTGTCCCCGATCATCTCGGAGATGGCTGCAGATTCGGATCCGCCCATGGCGGAGGCTAGTTGACGTTCGAGTTCCTCGTCGTTGAGGTCGTAACGCCGGATGAGGTCCTTGGAGACCATAGTTACAATTTTCTTGGGTGTTCGGTGAGTGGAGCCAGCTTATGCCACCTGGATATTCTGCTACCGTTGGGTCTGCGCAGTCCAGGCAAGGAGGCAACCGATTGCCTCCTCGACGGTTTGAGTTGAGTTGTCGAGTAAACGACTCCGCTCTGTAACTTGCGGGGCCGCGTCTCCGCGGGCTGCATCACGCGCATCGCGTTCGGCGAGCGCTGCAGTGATCTCGGAGAGATTGGAATCGATGCCCTTATTGACGTTCTGGGCGTGGCGTCGTGCCGCTCGCACTTCGAGCGGGACTTCGACGAACACCTGCAGTGCTGCATCTGGGAAGATGACGGTGCCTGCATCACGACCATCCGCGACCAGCCCGGCGACGCCAGGCTCTTCGAGCATCTGGCGCATGCGTTTGGTAAGGGCCCCTCGCACGTCGGTGTGATCAGCGACGTTCGAGACCATGCGGTCGATGGTGGCGGTGCGAAGTTCATCGCCCAGCATCACGCCATCAACCACGACACGGCCTTGTGCATCTGATTCGATTCGAATTGAAGAGAGCGTATTAAGGACCACCTGCTGGTCACAGGTATCTCCATCAGCTTCAAGGACGGCGAAAGTGAGCGCCCGATACCAAGCGCCGGAATCCAAGTAGGACCAACCGAGCCTGTTAGCGAGGAGCTGCGCCAAGGTGCTTTTGCCTGACCCGGAATGCCCATCGAGGGTCACCACCGGTAGACTCTGGAATTGCGGTTCCCTGCCCATGAAGCCGAGAAATTCTAGTGTTTTAGACGGTTTCGTCAAGCATTTCCGGGACCATCCATGGCCCGGTCCCCGGTTCCCACGCTGGAAGCACGGTGAGTTGGCCCTGAGAGCCCAGAATATGACGTTGTTCGGCATGCAGATGACCGATAACAACATGCTCGGCCCCCGCCGCTTGCATGCTGGATTCAACCTGTGGGAGGGTCAACGCCATGCTGTCGAGTGGCTTCCTGGCGACCTCCTGCTTGCTGTAGCCACGCATTCGCTTGCCGATCCTAACCCGCAACCAATGCGGCAGGGTCCGCAAGAAGCCTCGCATGCCTGGGAGCCGCAGGATTCGGCGTAAACGTTGATATGGCAAATCAGCGAGACAGAACGCGTCGCCGTGGGTCAAGATCACGCGACGCTCATCCGGCAAGTCGAGCCAAATGGTGTCGGCCACATGAAAGCCGATGTGCTTGGCATCGGCAGCATTGATCATCACGTCACGGTTGCCACGCACGATGTAGGTCGGGCAGCCATGTTCGGCAAGGTACTTGACGACCGCGCGAAAATGATCGAAGTAGGGATGCACGAAATCCTCGCGACCGACGTAGACGTCGAACAGGTCGCCAAGGATGATGAGGTTGTCCGCCCGGCCCTTCAGGTTGACGAGGCTGCGTGAGAACTCCTGGATCTCATAGGGGTTGTCGGTGCTCAGGTGCAGGTCGGTGAAGACGGCAACGCTGCGTGCTTGAACCACCACCGGTTCATCCCCTGGGGAAAATCGCGCCAGAGACTTGCTCATGAGCCGTTGTCTTTCGGCTCCTCGAGCCCGAGCTCCTTCATCTTCTGCCAAAGCACCTTGCGCGACACACCAAGCAAGTCAGCGGCCTTTTGCTTGCGGCCACCGGTTTCAGCCAGCGCTGCACGGATCGACTCGGATTCAGCCCGAGCAGCTGCCTCGCGTAATGGCACGACCTCATTCAAGCCATTGACCGAATGTGAACCTATACCACCAGGGAGTAGGTGTTCAAGGCGAAGGATACGAGCCCTACCAGCCAAGGCCAGAGCCCGCCTCAAGGAGTTCTCCAACTCGCGGACGTTACCAGGCCAAGGGTGTAAAGCAAGTTTACGCAAGGCCTCTGGCGCGACACGATGACGACCTTCGGGATCCCAACGCTTCAATAGTGCGCCAAGCAATGGCGAGATGTCTTCGGTGCGCTCACGTAACGGCACCAAACGTAATGGCACCACATTCAACCTGAAATAGAGGTCTTCACGGAAAGAACCAGCTGCGACAGCCTCCTTCAAGTCGACCTTGGTCGCGGCCAGGACTCGAGCGTTGAATGTTCGTGTGGAATGCCCGCCAAGACGTGTGTACTCGCGTTCCTGCAAGACGCGCAGCAGTTTCGCCTGCGCCTCGAGTGGCACATCATCGATGTCGTCCAAGAATAAGGTGCCATCTGCCGCTTCTTCCAGCAGGCCACTGCGATCCTCATCAGCGCCAGTGAAGGCACCTTTACGGAAACCAAACAACTCCCCTTCCAATAAGCCCGCCGGGATTGCCGAACATGCGACCGGGACGAAAGGCTTGTCAAGGCCAGCGCCCAACTGATGAAGTACTCGTGCAACGCGCTCCTTTCCGGTTCCGCTCTCACCAGTGATCAGGACCGTCACCGGCTCACCAGCAACCTTGGTGATGCGTTTGTTGATCTCGACGACAGCAGTGGAAGTTCCGGTCAGTTGACGAGCATCCTCACCAGCCTGTTCGCGCAATAAACGCAGTTCGTTCTGCATCCTCCTGGTCTCGGCGACACGCTCTACCTGGCTCAGCAATGCCTCGATCGGGAAGGGCTTCTGGAGATAACTCACCGCCCCACCACGCATCGCCTCTACAGCCTGGTCAACACTTGCGTAGCCGGTCATGACCAAGACAGCGCAGGGTGGATCCTGACTGCGCGCACGCTGCAGGATGCTGATGCCGTCGGCACCTGGAAGGCGCACATCGGTAACCACCAACTCGCATCGGTGTTCATTCAACCAAGCCAACGCCGCCGCGCCATCATGGAACACCTTGACGCTATGCCCACGCTCGCCAAGAGCATCGGCAAGCGGAATCGCAAGTGTTCGTTCGTCCTCGACCAGGAGGATATCCATATCAGGATTCTACGAGCGCCGCTCCATCGACCGCAGCCCAGTAAGCAGCATTCGGTGCGCCAACCGCGCGCAAGCAAAATCCGCCGCGTGGTGGTTGGGTTGTGGCGAGAGCTCCACCAGCTCGGATCCGACGATCAGGTGTTGCTGTCCGTCCAACTGGCGCAACAACTCACTGACGGTATACCAATCCAGCCCACCAGGCTCGGGGGTGCCGGTTTGAGCGACTATCGATGGATCAAGACCATCGACATCCCAAGACAACCATAACGGACCAGGCGGAACATCAGCGAGGATCTTCTCAACCCGTTGTGGTCCTGAAAGAGGTAGGAGTTCGCGGGCGGTGACCGCTGTGGCCAGTGCCTGAGATGGATAAAAATCACGCTCCTCTGGAGAAATGGCACGAATCCCGAAGGCGCACACTTTCACCCCCAGCTCGACTACCCGGCGCATCACGCAGCCATGGCCAAATTGAGTGCCCTCGTATTCGTCACGCAAGTCAGGGTGGGCATCAAGGTGAAGGACGGTAAGCCCTGGGAAGCGTTTGGCTGCAGCTCGAATCGGACCAAGGCTGACTGAATGCTCGCCACCCAAGATCAGTGGAAACCGGTTCTCGTCCAAGACCGCACCGACTTGTGCCTCCAGGACATCAGCCAATTCCTCTGGCGGACCGGTGCTCGTCGTCGGTGAAGCTGTGCGGACCCCGAAGCGCCTGGCCTCATCCTCGAGCCACTCGTCATAGAACTCCACATGTTGACTTGCTTCAAGAATGGCTGCCGGGCCATTTATAGTGCCGGATTTGTATGTTGTAGTGGCCTCGTACGGGACTGGAATCACCACACCGAGTGCATTTTCACCACAATCAGCAGATGCCAAGCCGAGGAATGCGCCGGGGTCAGGAGTGTTCATGAGTTTAGTAACCAAGCCGCGGAGTAAGGTAAACTTTGGACATGCGCCTGGAATATAACCAGAACCTCAAGCTTGAGCAGCGACTAGCCCAGTCGCCGCAGATGATCCAGGCTATGCAAATCCTGCAGCTCACTATGCCAGAGCTGCTCGACCGTATCGCTGCTGAGTTAGAGGATAACCCATTCCTCGAGACTTCTGATAGCGCCGACAAGGCTGCCGGAGACGCCGCCGAGGATCGTGAAGGGCAGGAGGCACCCGAGGAAGACCATCAGCCTGACCCGGTCGACCTCGACAATCTCGGCAACCTGCTGGAGGGCGCACCATCCAGGTCACCTAGCTCCCCTAACGAGGAGAACGACTACGACATGGTGCAGAATGTGGCGGCGCCTGAAGCCCACACCGAGGACTCGATCCTTGCTGAAATGCGCATGCGCGAGGAGCCAGCCAAGGTAATCCGCAATGCCGAACTGATCTTCCGTTTCCTCGACTCACGTGGCTTCCTCCCTGATGGGCTCGGCGAAGTCGCTGAAGTGACTGGAGTCGATTACGACACCTTGCATCTCGCTCTTTCGCGCATCCGCATCATCGCCCACCCAGCGATCGGCTGCGAAGACCTGCGCGAGTGCTTCTTGCTGCAGCTGGACGCCCTCGAGGAAGACCATTACATCGCCCGCAAGATCCTGGTCGACTATTTCGACGACCTGCTGGCCAATCGGATTCCGCAGATCGCAAAGGCAGAGGAGCTGACTCTCGAGGAGGTTCGTCATGCCATCGAGGTCTTGGCACTCTTCGATTCAAGGCCACTCGGTGAGTATGAGCAGGATTACAACCGCACCATCTTCCCTGATGTAGTCATTGAAGAGGATGAAGACGGTGAGATGAAGATACGCCTGGTACGCGACGGCATGCCTGAAGTTCGCCTTACCAGGAAGGCTCGCGAGGCTCTTGAACAGGCCAAAGGCGACAAGCGCTTGCACGCGTTCCTGTTGAAGAAGATCGAGCGCGCTCGTTGGTTCCTCGATGCCGTTCAGCAACGCCGCGAGACCCTGACCAAGATCTCAGAGGAACTCGTGACCAGGCAACGTGATTTCCTTGCCCGCGGCCCTGAATTCATGCAGACCTTGAAGATGCAGGATGTGGCTGATGCAGTCGGTGTTCACATCAGCACCGTCTCTAGGGCCATCCGTGGCAAGCATGCACAGACTCCGCAAGGCATCATCCCGCTGAAAGGCTTCTTCTCAGGCGGTCAGTCCACGGCTAAAGGCGGGCACCGCTCAAGAGTAGCCATCCAGGAGCGGATCAAGGACATCGTCGGCGCCGAAGACAAGGCTCATCCGCTCTCAGACGAAGAGATCGTCAAGGTCTTGAGGGAGCGTGATGGCACCAAGGTCGCTAGGCGTACGGTCACCAAGTACCGCCAGGCACTGGATATCCCCTCCAGTACGATGCGCCGCGCTTATTGAATCCGGAAAGAGTCAACCAGAAGGTATGACTGGCTGGTTCTGATAGAATGTTCGGCCGTTTTTGCGCCTACTGCATCATGCCAACCATCAAAGCCAACCAGGTCCGTAAAGGACAGATTCTCGTCATCGACAACTCCCTTTGGGTCGTTACGGATTACGAATTCCGCAAGCCTGGCAAAGGCTCGTCCTTCAACCAGATCAAGTGCAAGCACCATCAGTCTGGTCAACAGAAGCAGATGCGCATGAGCTCGGACGAGACTCTGGAGCGGGCCCACCTTGACCGGCGTGGCTGCACCTTCCTGTACATGGACGGAGACTCCTATGTATTCATGGACTCCGAGAATTACGAACAGTATTTCCTCGGTGCGGAGTTGGTCGCGGAATCCATGAAGTTCGTGCGCGAGAACCAGCCGATCAGCTTGACCTTCTTCGAGGGCAACGCGATCAGCATCGACTTGCCAGCAGCCGTGATCCTCAAGGTGAAGGAAGCTGAAGTGTCGGCAAAGGGCGACACGGTCACCTCCGAAAAGAAGGGTGCGGTGTGTGAGACTGGCCTGGAAGTACGGGTTCCGGGTTACATCACCGCGGACGAGTACATCAAGGTGAACACCGAGACAGGAGAATTCCTGTCCCGCGCTAAGGAAGAAGATCTCGCCTAACCCTTAGGCTTCTTTTTCTTCGGCTTCGTTTTCGCCTTGGTCTTTGTCTTTGGCTTCGGCTTGTCTGCCGAGCGCCCCTTGATTCGTTTGGTCGCGTTAATCCGCGACGCCTCCTTCTTGGCCCGGGTCATCTGGCGACGCCATTCAGGCCGTATGTTCGAACCTTCCTCAAGCGCACGATGGATTACGTCGGCAGCTTCACTGGGATTATCAGTCAGATAGAACATGTTCGGATCGTCCTTGGATATGGTCCCCTCAGAGACCATCGAACGCTTGATCCAACGAACTAGGCCGCCCCAATAGTCTTTCCCCATCAAGACGATCGGGAAGTCATTCATCTTCTTGGTCTGGATAAGCGTCAATGCCTCAAAGAACTCGTCCATGGTGCCGAAGCCACCTGGCAGGACGACGTAGCCAAGCGCGTACTTGGCGAAGCAGACCTTGCGCGCGAAGAAGTACCTGAAGTTGAGCTCCACATCTTGATAAGGATTTGGGGTCTGCTCCATCGGCAGGTCGATGTTCAGGCCGATGGACTTGCCGCCAGCTTCCTGGGCTCCACGGTTGGCTGCTTCCATGGCGCCAGGACCACCACCGGTGATCACCGAGTATCCACGCTTGGCCAATTCCGCTGCCACTTGCCGCCCCATCTCATAATGTTCGGTCCCCTCTTCGGTACGCGCTGAGCCGAATATCGAGATGCCTGGGCCGACATGGCGCATGGTGTCGAAGCCCTCGACGAACTCCCCCATAATCTTGAAGACCATCCATGGATCCTCACTTCCTACCCTGAGTTCTTCCAGGGCTCTTTCGTATCGTCTTTCATTCATGAAAGCGCTAGGATAGCGGCATGAATGCCCGACCGACAGTTTTCCTCGATCGCGACGGCACGATTTTGCGCGAAGTCCCCTACTTGGCGTCAGTCGGTCAGACCGAATTGCTGCCAGGAGTCGCTCAAGCACTGGCCACCTTACAACGCCAAGGCCTGCAACTCATCATCGTCTCCAATCAGTCCGGAGTGGCAAGAGGGCTGCTGGACGAGGGCAAATTGCTGGCGATTCAACTACGAATCGACGAATTGCTGCAGGAATACGGTGTACGGCTGGATGGTTACTACCACTGTCCTCACCACCCTGGAGTTGGCGTCCCACCTGACCGTAGGCGTTGTCGCTGCCGCAAACCACGTGGTGGATTGCTTGAGCGCGCGGCTGAAGACTTCGACATAGACTGGGAACGCAGTATCGGAGTAGGTGACGACCTCCGTGACCTGCAGGCCTTTGCAGCCAAGGACATGCCGTCAGTCCTCGTCGGAACCGGCAAAGGCCGCGATTCTCGTCAAAAGATGGCTGAGATCGGCAAGGAGCCAGACCTGTTCTGTGCCCACCTGGCCGAGGCGGTGCCATGGATTTTGCGCCACACTGTCGAGTTGACACCATCTTCTTGATAGCATCTTCCTAGGAAACGTGACCCAACCTCAGCATCCCTCAACCGTCCTGGTGCTTTCACCAAAGGGCGACGACGGCCTCGCCGCCATCTTGCGGTCGAGCTTCGGGGATTGTCGAGTGCAATGTCATGCCTTCAATCTGACTGACTGGTTGCGTGAAGGTGCTCAACAGGGACTGCGCGGAGTAGTGGTCGACACTGACTCGATCGCGCTTGCCGACCTTCGGGTGATAGCAGCTAGCTTGGCCAGCAGGCCAACCGTGTGGTTGCTTCTTCTCGTTGGTGACCGTGGACTTGCCGGCTTCGAGGAATTGCTCGAGAGGGACATGACTGAGGTCTTACCGCAGCCCTGGACCCCTCAAGGCTTAGCCCATTCCTTGCGAGCCATGGGCACCGACTCAAGTCCTTCCAGTTCTTTCCCTCGTGCTTTTCTCGATGGCTTGGTCGAAGGATTACGTGACCCCTTGACCAGCATCTCCGGTTATCTGCAGCTGCTCGATAATCAAGAAGGCGACAATGTCAACTCATTGGTCTCACCTGCACTGGACGCAGCAGCCCAACTCTCTTCGCAACTCGAGTTCGTCCACCTCGCTTCGGCCGAACTCCATCCCCATCCTGACTCTTACCCCTTGGAGCACATCGCGGATGAACTCCAGAAGTTCGCCAAGACGGCTGGCGTTGATGTGATCCTCGACACCAATGCTGACCTGAGGATCGAGGCTGACTTGCGTTACCTACGTGCCGCGATGCAGTCTGCCTTTCTCCTCCTTCAACGTTTCGGTAGCGGTGGACAACTCAGCCTAGTCGCACGCGAATCGGAGCAAGGTAAGGAATTGCTGTGGCAACAGGAACCGCCAGCTATCCAGCCACAGCACCCGATAGCACCTCCAGCCTATCTGGAGGATCTGTTCAAGCGGTTGTGCCTCAAGATATCCGCGGAATCAGTCGTCAAGCACGTGCATGGCGACATCCCCAATATTGTTGGAGTTCGTTGGTAGCCATTTTGGCTATGAGCCATGGTCACTAGGCTGAGCAAGATATACCGAGCACTCGGCCCTTTGGCTGGCGGGATCATCCTCGACCTATTCGACATCGCGACCTTCGGCCCATTAGGCATTTACGCAGGCTGGCTGGTCGGATACCTAGTCGGCTGGTGGATAACTTCCTTCTACTCATTCAAGGCCTCGACAAGGTTCATACTCGCTAGCCTTGCTGCTATCTATCTGACCATACCGATGACCGAATTGATTCCAGTCGCGACGGTGGTGTCTGCCTTGGCCAGGTACCGGGGCGCAAGCGACAACTCTTGATTCAGCAGTCCCTGTTATGAGACGACGTTGCCTGTCCATCCGAAGTAGAGGGACATGTGGTAGAAAAGCAGGAGCTGGTAGAAGGTAAGGGCAATAGCCACGCCGATCCTGGCGTTGCGGAAATTGTTCAGCATGCAGAAGACTGCGGTTCCGATGCCGACGCCGATAGCCTTCACCCCAATGAACGCGCCCATGCCTGCGTAAAGGAGGCGTACTGCAACCGGGTTGGCTTCTTCACCGCCCCGCTGCAGGTAGATCAGGGTGAAATGCGCGTCCAGCAGGTTCAGGATCACGAACGTGGTCAGGAGAATCCAGGTCCAGAGTGGATACCGATCGACGAAGACCTCCTGGTTCTCACCAGGCCTCCGCCCACCGGCCTGGCGGCGGCCACCGAAGAAGGTGAAGCGCGAGAACAACTTGGTCGGAGAATTGCGGCGGTCTGGCCCACGATATTCGCCCTGGTCATCCACCGCGGCACTGCCTACGGCGGCTTCATCGGTCGGGACCACGTCGAATGGGGGCTCGTGCGCTGGCTTGTCGGAGTTGCTCATCAATGCGTGCTGGTCAGGCGCAACATGGTAGTCACAGTGAGACTGGCAATCGTGAGGTCGAGGAACAAGGATTGGTTCTCGATGTAGTAAAGGTCGTAGTCGACGTTCTCGTGGATGGGTGCCTTACGCGCTTCCGAGACCTGCCACAGGCCGGTAATGCCTGGCTTGACATCCAAACGCAGCATCTGGGTCTCGTTGTATTGCTCGACGATGAATGGCATCTCAGGGCGAGGTCCGACGATCGACATGTCGCCACGCAACACGTTCCACAGTTGCGGGATCTCATCGAGTGAGGTCTTGCGCAGGAATCTCCCCATCTTGGTCACCCGTGGGTCGTTGCCGGTTTGAGGAGTGACTGCATCGCCACACATATCGGCGAACATGGTGCGAAACTTCACCATCCGGAAGGATCTATTGTTGGCACCCTGACGAATCTGGGTGAAGAACACCGGCCCCGGCGATTCCCGCTTGATGAGGAAGATCAACAACAGGGAAAGGGGCAGGGTGATCAGCAGGACTGAAGCGGAGATAAGGAAATCCATCGCCCTCTTCACAACCGAGTAGACCGGCTTGCCACGCAGCGGCACCGGCGTAATGAGTGGTAAGGAATCGATAGATTCCACCGTGAACCTACGCGAGAAGAAATGGTAAAGGCGTGGCACCACTTGGTACTGCATGCCGAAGTTGTCGAGCTTCTTGCACAGTCCGACCAACTCATCCTCTTCATATTCTGGTTTGGCGATCAGGATCCTCTGGAGGCCGTGACGATCGCGCAGTCGGTCGAGTTCGAAGTCGTGTCCGAGAATCGGAAAGCCGTGAGCCTCAGTCTGGCCGTCGACCAATTTCTGGCGGACATCGAGGAAGCCCACGAAACGGTAACCCAAGGTCGGGAACAGCTTGAGTTTCTGCTGCAGACGTCGAGCCATGGAACCGGTGCCGAAGATCGCGACATTGGTGTTTCCAATCCCGCGCGCATAGAACGAGGACAGCACCCGGAAGGCGATGGCGCGCTGCAGGATGGTGAACACGAAGATGAACAGGAACATGATCAGATAGAGGACCCTTGAGAAGGCGTTCTCTGGCTGATCGAGTTTCAACACGGAATATGGAATCCTTAGGATCCTGTAGATCCAGTGGTTCATATATTCGGGATCGTTGTTCACCACGTCGCTCAACAAGAAGATCGAGCAGGCGGTGATCAAGAAGGCCATCAACGTAGCCTTGAAGATGCCCCGGTATTCCTCGACATTGAGGATAGATTTCTGTCCCTGATAGAGCCCGAAGACCCAGAAGCAGGCCAGCACGGTGCCGGTAATCATCACCAAAAGCTGGCGATAATCGACCAGGCTGCCCTGGGTATCGACCACGAAGGTGTGGAATACCCAGAATCCCGCCAGGCAGGCGATTATGGTCACGAAGCCATCGATCCAAACCTGAACGATGATGTACAGGGTATCGAAGTTCTTGCGTAGGTAATCCATGCGAAGCAGGCAGGCAGACGGGGGCTGGGTGCCGTCGGCCTAATCAAAAAATACCCTACGCGAGCTCCGTTAGCTACGGAGGTTTCCGCCTAACTCGACTGCGACCTGCTCCATCTTCTTCAGGAACTTTCGCTCTTCCTTGTCGCTCAAGGTCTTGTCAGGGGCGCGTAGAAGGCTACGGAAGGCCAGGCTGCGCTGCCCCTCGTCCAGGCCTGGCCCGGTGTAGACGTCGAAAAGCTCGAGCGTATCGAGGAACTTGCCGCCGGATTTCCTGATTGCCGCCACCACCGTGTCGTAGTTGACGTCGTCAGGCAGCGCCAAAGCGATGTCGACCTTGATTCCAGGGAACTTCGAGGGTGCCTGGAATACAGGCTCAGCAGCATTTGCCAAGCCAGACAGGGCCTCTAGATCGAGCAGCAAGACACCTACATCGGCGCGATCGAATTCAAGTTCCCGCTGCAACTGGGGATGAACCCTACAACTCCAGCCGACGTGCACCCCGTCGATGGAATAGCACAAGGTCTGAACCGGGTGGGCCCATGAAGGTAGGTTGGATTCAGCATTAGCCGGAGTGGCAGTCAGCTTCGCCAGGAGATGGACCGAGTTGATCAAGTCGCTGCAGATGCCGCGCAAGTGGCCAAAGATACTGTCCTTGCCTTGCCTTGGGGTGTCTTCACCAGCCCACTCCACTAACGCCAACCAACGACGCTCGTGCGGCTCAAGTTGACTAGACACAGGCTCGTAACCCTTAGTCGCTTCGCATAGGCGCCCGACCGGGTTTTCTCGTAGGTTGCCGACCGCCTGTTCAAGCAATGTCGGAACCGGATCCCGGCGCATCAGCTCAACTCCTGATTGAACCGGGTTAGCGATTCGCACGAAATCATCTTCACTCAGGCCGAGTCGAGTAGCCCAACCATTGTCGATGAAGGAGTACGACTGGGTCTCGTGTGCACCATGAGTGGCGACCAGGCGCTTCACGAGGCTTCGCGTCAGCAACCGCAACGGCTGTTGCGCAGGCACTTCGACTTTCCCACCGATCGCAACCGGTTCGATTCGATCGTAGCCGTATACCCTTCCCACCTCTTCGACCAAATCGATCGGCAAGGTCACATCCTTGGTTGCACGCCAAGTTGGGACATCAACGACAAGCAGTTGACCATGCTCAGCCACTACGAAGCCAAGGCGCTCAAGGATTCCCACCATCGCTGGTGTATCAAGGTCGATACCAAGCAAAGTGGCGGTGTGAACAGGGTCGAGCTCGAGGCTAGTTCGTGGGGCAGCAGCTTCGCCTTCCACTTGAGGAGCAGCCACCACGGTCGCATCGGGGCGAACCTGCAGCAACAACTTGCAGAATCGTGCCGTGGCCTGCTGAGTATAGGCCGGGTCCAACGATTTCTCGAAGCGAGTGCTCGCCTCGCTCCTGAGAGCCAAGCGCTGCGCCGTGCGCCGAACCCTAGTCGGGTGGAATACCGCGGACTCAAGCAGGATGGCGGTAGTCTGATCGGTGACCTCAGTATCTAGCCCCCCCATCACGCCAGCTAGTGCGACTGCGCGCTCACCATCAGCTATCACGAGGTCGGTGTCGGTAAGTTTCCGCTCAACTTCATCGAGAGTAGTGAACATCTCGCCATCTGCAGCGGCGCGCACTTCAATCGACTTACCTCGCAAGGTGTTGGCATCGAATGCATGGGTAGGCTGACCTATCTCCAACAGCACATAGTTGGTGATGTCGACGATATCACTGACTGGTCGCTGCTCAACCGCCTGCAGGCGATTCCGCATCCACATCGGGGCGAGACCAGGTGTTCCCCCAAGATCGACTTCGACCGCACCATATTGAGGACAACCTTCCGGGTCGGACAGGCGCAGGTTCCAATCACCGCAGTTTGTTGGC
>CAZJGH010000054.1:0-14022 GCA_964545405.1 uncultured Planctomycetales bacterium | reverse complement strand
GTGATCGGCCATCCATACGAGCCGGATGTCGATTATGGCCCATACGATGGCGACACCGAGACGGATTCTGATGATCTCGCCCAGTACGCCAAGCTGCGCGACCATCTGTTTCGGATCGAGCGTGAGCGCTTGGATCTGCAGCGCCACCTGCTCAAGGAGCGGCCGACCGACTTCTACTTCACCGTGGTCTCGGTGACCGATCGCTGCCAGCATTACTTCTGGAAGTTCCAGGATCCGAGCCACGCCGGATACACCGAGGAGGGCAATCGCCTATATGGCGAGGTCATCAAGGATTCGTATCGCCTCGCCGATGATTTCGTCGGCCAGGTTCGCGAGCAGGTCGGTAGCGATGTGCCGATCGCACTCGTAAGCGACCATGGATTCGGCCCGCAGTACTCGGATTTCCATGTCAACGCCTGGCTTGAAGAGGCCGGCTTCCTGGTGCGCAAGAAGACGCCACGCTGGTCGCTTGGAATGCTGCCACTCAAGCACGCCTTCGCCAAGATCGGGCTCGGAGCGATCGGTAAGGCACTCGGGCCGTTGGGGCGCATCGTGCTGGTGCGACCGAAGATCAAGAAGTTCCCTGATATGCGCGATGTGGTGTGGTCGAAGACCCGCGCTTTTGCTGCCCTGCACGGCATCTGCATCAATCGCAAGGGCCGTGAACCGTTCGGCATCGTTGATGGCGATGCCGAATACCGTTCAACCGTCGACCAGATCCTGACGGCCTTGAAGCAGATCAAGATGCTCGATGGATCCCAGGCAGTCGATCTTTCGGGGGTCAAGGAAGACATCTACTCTGGTCCACGCACACCCGAAGCTCCGGATATCCAATTCCAGATGGCGGGTTTGAGCTGTGTGACCAAGGAGAGTTGGGGCGACTCCGAGTTGTTCGCTACCCGCAAGAACGCGCCGATCTCAGGGCAGCACCGCTTCGATGGGATCTTCGCCTACTCCGGTCCGAATGTGGAAGCCGGCAAGACCCTTCAAGGGATGCACATCCAAGACACTTCGCCGACTTTGCTCTACGCGACCGGTGAAGCGGTGCCGAAATGGATGGACGGGCGTATTCGCGGCGACATCTATGCCGATCCAGCTGAACCATCTTGGGATGATTCCCCTGAACCTGGTGCCGGCGAAGGCGGTGAGGGTTTCTCCGACGAGGAGAGTAAGGCCATCGAGGAATCGTTACGCGGCTTGGGTTATCTGCAATAACACTCAAGCACGCTTCAGCCCACTGGCATCGGCCAGCAATGCGGTCCCATCCGGTTGGATGTGGAACATGGCGTAGGTGAAGTCTTCGACCAGGAAGCCAGCTGAAGCGAAGGCACTCATGCAATCCTCAACCGCTTGCTTGTCCGCGACAGTCGCGAAGTTGAGGGATGGGGTTGCGACTTCCACGCTGACGTCACTGCCTTCGTCGGTGAAGCTCAAGACTCTAACTGCCGGCAGCTCGAGGAGTTCAAGTTCATAAAGCAATCGAAACACATCCTTTGCTTTCACTCCCTCTCCAACCTCGAATCTCCAAGGGGTTCCCTCAGGAAGATCTTCAGTGCGCTTGACACCACTGTCTGTGGGAGTGAAGTCGCGCGTGCGGCGCAGGCAACGGCGACTTTGCCTACGTAAGATCTCGAGTCGCCAAGATCGTGCGGCCGCCAGGACCTCACTGGTGGGTGGGCAGTCAAGGACACTGCGGTAGGTCTCCAGGATCGCAGCGCCGAGGGTCTCGCGCCGAGCTTGATTCCAGCCACCCAACAAGCGCACCAGGTCGCGGCGCCGAACTTTCGGTGGAGTGACCCGCTCGGCATGTAGATGGGCATGACCGAGATCCAGCGGCACCAAGTTGCCAGCTTCATCAAGCAGCAAGTCAGCGGCACTCAGATCAGGATCGCTCCAGCCGACCCCATGCAGCTTGGCCATGCCATGACCGACGGGTTCAGCATCGTCAAGAACCCAAGATTCACCCTGCCTGCCGGTCAGCCAAGGTCGTGCCAACAAACCATTGGCTGCATCAAGTTGCTCGGCATGGACCTCACTCGGCAGCCCGGGATGCTGAACTCCGAGTTCGCGGAGATTATTGGCCTCGCGGAGCAGGGATGGGGGGCGCAGGCGTCCGCGCAACCGTTCGAAGGCACGCCTGGGGCTGTCGAGCTTGAATAACCACCGTTGGCCATCGAGATCGACGAGCTGAACCAGCCGTCGAGCCGAGAGGCGCAGCAACTCGCCCTCGCCAGACGCGGTCGCCAAGAGCAAGCGTTGCAACAGCTCATCACTGGCGCTCCGGCCACCGGCCATGACGCGCTCGACTATCTCCTTGGCGAGGCTGTGCACGCCGCAAGGCTAACAGAATCCGACGACGCTAGAATCCTGCCATGATTCTCGGCAAGTCCTATCTGCGGGAGATCCTCCAGCGCCTCTTCATGGTGTTGGCTGGGGTGATCTTCTTGGTGGGGTTGGGGGCTGCAATCCGCGCATCCGCGACCAGTCAAGGCGCACCTCTATGGGTGCCTTTGAGTTTGGTGCCGTTGATCGTCGGTCAAGCCTTGCCGTACTTCCTGCCGGTCGTGTTGCTGGTCGGGGTGGTCCTCACCTACGGGCGCATGTCGGCGGACTTGGAACACGTCGCTGCCTTCGCCGCCGGCACTCGCCCGGTGAAGCTGTTGACTGCGGCGCTACTGGCAGGCTTGTTGATGTCGATCCTCAGCTACCCGCTGGCGGCAGAAGTCGTGCCTAATCTTTATCGCAACATGCGCAGCTTGGTGAATCGGGTTCCGGTAGCGGCCCTCGAGAACACCAACCCAGGTTCGAGCGAGCTGCAGTACGCGGGCCTTTACTTGTCATGGCGTGGTCGTAGCGGTCCCGGCCTGTTCCACAACGTGTTGTTGAGCATCGATGACAGTGTCGAAGAAGGTGAGGAGTTGCGCTTACGAGCCGACAATGCGCACATGACCGTCACCAAGACCGAACTCGCGTTCGCCTTCGACGGCTTACGCACCTTCCGTGACGCACGAGGCCTGTTCAGTAACCCCGAACGCAGTTGGATCAAGTTCGACCTCGATGAGATGCATCAGCAGCAAGGTGACAGGGTGCGCGCGAAGGATATGCCCTCCTCGCAACTATTGGCGGAGCTGAAACGCCCGGATATCGATCCCGACACCCACGATCACTACCGCTTCATCTTCTGGCAGCGGTGGTCGATGGCTCTATCCTCCTTGCCACTCGCCTTGGTTGGTGCCTTGCTCGGATGGCGCTTGCGCCGTGGTGGTTTCCTGGCCGCATTCGCCGCCACCTTGGCCTTGTTGCTGTTGCTGTACTTCCCGGTGTTCTTCTTGTGTGACAACCTCGAGGAGATGGATGTGCTGCCACCGTTGGCTGCCGCATGGCTACCGCTGCTCAGCCTCGTACCGGTCGCGGCGATCCTTATGTACAAGGAGTCGCGCGCATGATCCAACGCTTCGATCGTTACGTGCTGCGTAGTTTCCTGAACCACTGGCTGGTGGTATGTACCGCCTTCGTCGGCTTGTTCACGGTGCTCGATCTCCTGGTCAACGCCGACGAATTCCAAGAGGCGATGGATGACCCGATCTTGGGCATCACCTGGGGTTCCATCCTCCGTTATTACCTGATCAACGTGCCGTACCTGCTGATGCAGTTCGCCCCTTATATCACCATGCTGTCGGGGCTTGGCACCGTCACCGCGTTGTTGCGTAATCGAGAATGGACTCCGGTGCTGGCAGCCGGGCGCCCTACCTGGCGCGCCTTCCTGCCTATCATGCTGACTGCTTCATTTTTCTCCATCGGCATCGCGGTCGCCAAGGAGACTCTGATGCCACCCCTGCTCAGTCAACATGAATCCTTGCAGCGGAACCTATTCAGTCAGCGCCTTTGGGAGCCGAAGGACCTGTGGGCAAGGGGGGTGGGCGACGTCCGCTTGCATGCTGAAGTGTTCAAGCCGCAGGCAGAGCCAGCCCAGATCATCGGCCTTGAGATATTCGCTACTTCTGAGGTCGGCGATGACGAGCACATCGTGGCGAAAAGTGCTTCCTGGCAGGGGGCGGCTTGGAGTCTTGAAGGTGGCTTGCGGGTTCGCGGCGGAGCAGAGGAACCTATACATAGTTTCGATTTCCAGGGCCTGGCACCAATCGACCTCGAGCGAGCCTATTTCAGCCGCTGGCGCCCACTCGATCTTGCAGCTGACGACTTCCGTGGGCTACTCGCCGGCGACCCCGACCACCGACAAGCTGAGACCATGTTGTGGGGGCAACGCAGTGCGCCTTTCGTGCCACTGATCCTGCTGGCGCTGGGACTACCCTTCGCCCTCAGCTTCGAGCGGCGCACTTCACTGGAAGGGATCGCCAACGGTCTATTGCTCTGTGCCCTATTCTTCGTCGCCGATCTGCTGCTACGGGATTTGGGTGGTCGTGGCGCCCTCAGCCCGGTTCTCGCCGGTACTGCGCCCGTCCTATGCTTCGGCAGCCTAGGGATTTGGGCTTACGGGCGTATGCTTACCTAGGCGATTTGTCCAAAGCCGCAGATTTCGCGCAGGACATTGGCAGCAGGGGGCGTCACAATAGCTTCATGCGACGTCTCTCAATGTTGGGCTTGCTAGCCGTCATCTCATGCCAGATGACCACCGTCGAGGATGGTGATTCCATGTTCCGCCGCGGGAATTACCCGCAGGCGCTGGAGATCTATTGGGATTTGGCTTCCGAGGAGCCCACGGCTGAACTGCAGTCCCGCATAGACCGTACTCGCTATTTCATGGTTGAGCAGGGTGTGCGTGACCTGCTTCATCTCAGTCGGGCTGAGGATGCACTCGAGGTAATCGACCACCTCGAAGGAATCGCCCCAGCCGATCGCCTCGATGTGGTCGATGAGTTGCGTGCCCGAACCTTGCGCCAGATCGGCCGCCGTCACTTCGACCTGGCCTTTGATTTCTTCGAAGCCACTGATGTCGAATCGGCAGCACGTGAATACACCCTCGGCTTGAGCTGGGATCCAGGGAACGAGGAGGCCAAGCAAGGCCTGGCGGATTGCGAAGAGTGGCTGGCTACCCGTCAGCGTATCGGAGATAACTACTACTTCGACGCAATGGATCACTTGCGGTCCGATCAGGATCTGCGTGCTCGCACCGCCTTCATGCATGCAGCTGATCTGCTCGGCGAAGACAGCCGCGCTGATGAGCGCCTCAAGAACCTGACCGCGAGTCTGGCAGAGGAGAGTCGCGAGAAGAGCCTGTTCTTCATGAACTCTGGGCTCACCGGTCAAGCTTGGGTTGCCGCTCAGGATGCCCTTTACCTGGCACCGGATGACGAGCGCAACCTCGAGCTGGCTGAACACCTCACTGCCTTGATGCTCGGCAACTCATACCTGTTGATCGCCGATGTCGCTCGCCGTGGTGGTGCGACCGCGGCTGCCGATGAGTATCTCGAGAAGACCCGTCAACTCGCGGTCTCCGAGCATGCAGGACGCATCTCCGATATCGCTGAGGGTAACCAGGATCGCAAGAACATGGATCGCTATGCGCGCGCTCGGGCGTACGAGTTGGATTCCCAGATGGTCCATGCCAGCGAGGTCTATGCGCAGATCCTCGAGGATGAAGGCGGCATCGAATGGCGCGATATCAAGGATCGTCTCAATGCCCTCAACGCCCGCTTGGCGGAAGCCGAACGTCTGATGAACGCAGGAGTCGCTGCACATCAAGCTGGCGACGACACCACCTACGCCAAGCGCCTGCAGGAAGTGTTGCGCCTTAGCGTAGATTATCCAGGCGCACTCGAGGCCTACCGCAGCCTGCTGGCTTCGGAAGCCAGCGAGTAATCGAATCGCCGTTGGAGAGCCGTAGGCTGCGCGGCACATTTGGCGGTTGGTGGAGACGAAGGGATTTGAACCCTCGACCTTCGCATTGCGAACGCGACACTCTCCCAACTGAGCTACGTCCCCAACCGAACCGAAAAACTCAAGACATAACCGTCCCGAGTCGCCGCTAGGATAAAAGGCCCTGGAGTTTCCGTCCATGCCCAAACACAAGATAGCTGCCTTCCCTTTCGACGTGCGTCCCGGCGACGTCGCGTCGAATCTTGCGCAGGTATTGTCGGCAGTAGAGCAGGCAGCGAGTGCAGGTGCCGAACTCCTGGTGTTGCCGGAGAAATGGACTACGTCCTTCATGCCTGAGTTCTCGCCGGCAATACGAGTCGAGAGCGAGAGGGCGTTGGCGGAGGTGCATCAACTTGCGGTTTCAAACTCACTCACCGTCGTCGGCTCCGCTCCCGGCGGCGAAGGCGACAAGCCTTCCAATGAACTGCATTTCCTGGGTGCAGCAGGCGACCTGAGGCCTTACCGCAAACGGATGTTGTTCTCGCCGACTGGCGAAGGGCGCCAGGTCGATCGCGGCAATGACTTGCCGCCGGTGATTGATACTCCGGTGGGTCGCGTCAACGCCTTGATCTGCTACGACCTGCGGTTTCCTGAGGTCTGCCGTCAGGCCCTGTATGAACAAGCCGACTTGTTGGTGTGTTGCGCTCAATGGCCAAATCCCAGGGTCAGGATCTTCGAATTGATGAGCCGCTGCCGGGCTGCCGAGAACCAGGTCTGGGCGGTCTCGTGCAATCGCGCTGGCATCGCCGGGCTCGACGAAAAGCTGATGGAGTTCCCCGGAATGGCTTTATGCATCACGCCCCTTGGTGAGATCAATGGCCGGGTAGATGATGGCAGCATGCTTGTTTCGGAGGTCGATTACTCGCAGTCGGATGCCGCTCGGCGCAGTGTTCCACTAGCTCGGGACCTCAAGAAAGCCGGCCTCTGGCCTGCGAATTGACTTCCTTCGAAGCAGCCGCCAAATAGTCGACGCTACGGTAGAGTATGCGGTTGATTGCACATCATCCCTGCTGCTAAATCATGTCTGAAGTCTACATCGTAAGTGCCTGTCGCACGCCCATCGGCCGCTTCCAGGGTGGCCTTTCCAAGTTCAAGGCACCCGCATTGGGCGGCTTGGCTGTCACCGAAGCCCTGAGTCGTGCTGGCGTCGCTCCCGACTTGGTCGATGAGGTGATCCTCGGCAATGTGCTGCAAGCCGGCGTCGGCCAGAACCCGGCTCGCCAGGCTATGCGCGCGGCCGGTATCCCTGACACGGTCTCCCCATTCACCGTCAACAAGGTCTGCGGCTCTGGCCTCAAGACCGTCATGTTGGCCGCCCAATCGATCAAGGCCGGCGATAACGACATCGTCGTGGCTGGTGGCATGGAATCCATGAGCTTGGCTCCTTATCTGGTTCCAGCTGCCCGTACCGGCGCTCGTCTTGGCGATGCCAAGCTCGTCGACGCCATGGTTCATGACGGCCTGTGGGATGTCTATTCCAATCAGCACATGGGCATGACCGGCGAACTGGTCGCTGACGAGTACGAGATCGACCGCGAGGCTCAAGATGCCTTCTCGGCCGCTTCACATCAAAAGGCTGCAGCTGCTTGGGAAGCCGGCAAGTTCAAGGCTGAGACTTTCCCCATCGAAGTCCCGCAACGCCGCGGCGATCCGGTCATCGTCGATTCAGACGAAGGTGTACGCGGCGACGTGACCGCTGAATCCTTGGGCAAGTTGCGCGCGGCTTTCAAGAAGGACGGCTCGGTGACTGCAGGTAACGCATCACAGATTTCCGATGGTGCATGTGCATTGGTCATCGCCTCCGCTGCCGCCGTCGAGAAGCATGGCCTCAAGCCACTCGCCAAGATCACCGGCTACGCTGCTGGCGGCATGGCTCCGGAGTGGGTGATGATGGCACCCAAGGCCGCCGTCGAGAACCTCGAGAAGAAGACCGGTTGCAGCCGCCACGACTTCGACCTCATCGAGATGAATGAAGCATTCGCTTCCGGTGCATGCGCCCTGACCAAGGCCATGGAGTTGGATGCGAACAAGATCAACGTCAATGGTGGCGCAGTCGCGATCGGACACCCGATCGGCGCAAGTGGCGCGCGCATCCTTACCACTCTCATCTACGCACTGAAGGACCGTGGCCTCAAGACCGGCCTCGCGACCTTGTGCCTCGGTGGCGGCAATGCCGTTGCTACCTCAATCGAAATCTGCGACTAGGACTAGTCATGACTGAAACTCTCAAAGTAGCCGTCATCGGTGCCGGAACCATGGGTAACGGTATCGCTCAAACATTCGCCGCTTCTGGCCACACCGTCAACCTGGTGGAAGTGGCTCAGGATGGTCTCGATCGTGGCTTGGCGACCATCCGCAAATCCTTGGATCGCTTCGTCAAGAAGGAGAAGATGACCCAGGAACAGACCGATGAGATCTTCGCCCGCATCACCGGTACCCTCGACATGGAAGGCGCCGTCGCCGATGTAGACATGGTCATCGAGGCCGTGTTCGAGAACGAGGCGGTCAAGAAGGAGATCTTCCTGAAGCTCGATAAGGCTGCGCCAGCTGGTTGCATCCTCGCGAGCAACACTTCATCGATCTCGATCACCTCGATCGCCAGTGTCACCAGTCGGCCTCAGGATGTGGTCGGCATGCACTTCATGAACCCAGTGCCACTGATGAAATTGGTGGAGCTGATTCGTGGCGAGAAGACCACCGACGAGGTCGTCGCTCGCACCAAGGCGATCGCTGAAGGTGTCGGCAAGACGGTCGGTGTATCCGAAGACTACGCTGGATTCGTCGCCAACCGCATCCTGATGCCGATGATCAATGAGGCAGCCTTCACCCTTTACGAAGGCATCGCGACTCGCGAGGACATCGACACGATCATGAAGCTGGGCATGAATCATCCGATGGGGCCGCTGACCTTGGCCGATTTCATCGGTATCGACGTCTGCGTGAACATCCTCGATTACATGTACGAGCAGTTCGGAGACCCGAAGTTCCGTTGCGCGCCGAACATGCGCCGGATGGTCCAGGCTGGCAAGCTCGGACGTAAGTCGGGCGAGGGTTTCTACCCTTACCGGTAGGACCGACTACTCGCTGTCGGGTTGGTCGTCATCGCCCAGCCCGGCATAGCCGAGTTCATCGAACGCCGCCTCGAGATAGGCGGAGCGTTCTACGCCCGCTTGGCGAGTCGCCCAGGTATCGCGATTGATGTAGTCGGCGATGATCCCGAGCATCGGCTTGGCGGCCAATGGATTGCGCTCGAGGATGTTGTCGTTCTCTCCGGGATCGGCGTTGAGGTCATAAAGCGCGATGGGCACCGGACCACCATCAGCATTGTCGATGGCATCCTCTTCACTCGCCCAGCGACCGACCCATTTCAGCCCGTTGCCGTCGTAGACCGCCAGTTGCCGGTTATCGGTGACTACGGTCGGCTGCGCCTTTGGTGGCAGCAGCATCGAACGTCCGTGCATCGAAGCCGGAACCTCGATACCGGCGAGATGTAGCAAGGTGGGAGGTACATCGGCCAAGGTCGGGATAGCGCCGGTGATTTGACCGGGAGTCACGCCAGCTCCCCACAGCATGAACGGCACTTCCATGTTCTTCTGGTACATCGAGTTGGCATGCTCCATGAAATCATGCTCGCCGAACTGCTCGCCGTGGTCGCCTGTGAACAACACCACATAAGGACGCTTGCTGGCGTCGGCGCGCTCGAAGATGCGCTGCAGGTTCTGGTCGACCAGGATCATCTCCTCTAGATAGACCAGGCGGAAGTACTCCAAGGTCGCAGCGGCTGTCTCGGCACTGATCTCACCATTCTGAAGCGCGTGTTCCAGGTCCCTGACCATCTCGAAACTCAGTCTAGCCGTCGGTTCGGGGAGGAATCGTTTCGGTACTGCAGCCGCGGCATCTTGGGAGAGTCGTCCCCGGATGTGGGGTGGTGGGGCGTAAGCGACATGCGGATCGAGCATGTGGATGAAGTAGAAGAACGGCCGCTCGGATGAATAGAAATCCTCGAGCTGCGCCATCGCGACCTCGGTGACACGATCAGCCACCGGGACCTTCTTGAGTCGCATCATGTCGCGGGCGAAGATCACCGCGAACAGTCGAGAAACGCTATCCGGCTTGGCCCACATGCCGAACCAAGTGTGGGGCCCGATGGTGCTGCCGATGATTTCTCCATAGACTCCCATGCCGACCGGCTTGGCGGAAAAGACATCAAAGCCTCGATGCAGCCCGGTGGCGGATGAGATCAAGGCATTGGAGATGACCGCAGCGGTGTTCCAGCCGGCTTGTTGGAAATTCTCAGACACTATCGGCACGCTCGGGTCAGGCATGTCGATGTTGGAGCGCACGCCATGCTCCATGGCGTCGACACCGGTCAACATGCCGACATGCCCTGGCAAGGTCTGGTTGCTGGACGACAACGCATATTCTGCCCACAGGGACTCCTGCAGCTTCGAGTTCAAGTAGGGCAGGGGCGCGGTGGAGTCGCCGGCGGTGTGCGGGTCGTCGACCATGACGTCGGCGCGCAAGGTATCGATGCTGATCAGGAATACGTCGATGCCGGTCGGCATCTCGCGAGTGTCAGCCTCAGCCGAGTAGGTGTTCGGGGTGAGAGACTCTGCTGACGAACCCAGGAATGGGCTCATGGCCAAAAAAGCCGCGCAAGTGAGCGTTATAGCTGCACGTGCAGATGCTGGCGGGGTGAGGCGTTGACTGAGCGCCGAGAATCCGATGGCAGCGAAGGCGGCGCCACCGAGGAAGTTCAGCGGCATCGGCAACCATGCCATCAGGAGTGGGCAAAATCCGATGCCGATGCCGACCCAGAACGCGGCATGGCCGACATCATTCAGTCGTTTGCCAAGAGCAAGCAGAACCAAGAATGGCAGTACTGCGGCCGCCCAGCTGCCGAGCACGGCGAAGCCCATGATTTCACGGCGCAGGAAGACCTGAGGGGAGGAAAACTGGAAGCAACCATCGACCAAGGCGATGAGTGCACATCCGGACAAAAGGCCGAACCCGGTTTTGAAGAAGCTCTTCATCCCCGAATCTTATCATTCTCGCAATGCAAGCAGCTAGGTCCGTATAGGGGGCGGTACAATAACGCCCTTTCCCAAGCTGGAACAACATGGAATTCGACCTCTCAGAAGACCTGGAAATGATCCGCGACTCCGCTCGGGAGTTCGCTGATCGCTCCCTCCGACCCCACGCCGCGCGCTGGGACGCAGAGGAGAAATTTCCGACCGAAGCGATTCAAGAAGCTGCTGAAAATGGCTTCTTGGGCCTGACTGTACCTGAAGAATTCGGTGGCGCCGGACTCGGTAACCTGCACGGTGCGGTGATGCTGGAGGAGATCAATGCGGCCGACGCATCCGTTGGCGTGACCATCTCTGTCCACGTTTCATTGGTCTGTTCCATGCTCAACAAGCAAGGTACCCCAGAGCTGAAGGCTAAGTACCTACCGCGCTTGGCGACAGGGGAGATGATCGGTGCCTACTGCCTTACTGAGCCGCAAGCTGGCTCTGACGCTGCCTCGGTTCGCACCTCCGCAACCAAGGTCGACGGCGGTTGGAAACTGAATGGCACCAAGTCATGGATCACGACCGGAGAGCCATGTGGCTTGATGGTGGTCTATGCGGTCACCGATCCTGATGTCCGACCTGGCTCAGGTATCACCACTTTCCTGGTCGAGAAGGCCTTCGATGGAGTGTCCGTCGGCAAGAAGGAAGAGAAGCTCGGTGTGCGCGCATCGTCCACCACCGAGATCATCCTTGATGATGTTTTCGTACCCGACGAGAACGTAATCGGCGAAGTGAACGACGGTTTTCGTATCGCCCTCGACACCCTCGATGGTGGGCGAATCGGCATAGCCTCGCAGGCGGTCGGCATTCACCGCTCATGCCTTGAGGCATCGATCAAGTACGCGAGCGAGCGTGAGCAGTTCGGCAAGCCTATCGATCGATTCCAGGCGATCAGTTTCATGCTTGCCGATATGGCCACTGAGCTCGAGGCAGCACGCATGTTGGTTCACCGTGCCGCTTGGATGCGTGACCAAGGTCGAGTCTGCACCAAGGAATGCTCGATGGCCAAGTTGTTCGCCTCACGCGTCTGCAACAAGGCTGCCCAAGATGCCGTGCAGATCCATGGTGGAGCTGGTTACACCAAGGAGTTCGACGTCGAGCGTTACTACCGCGATGCTCGGATCACCGAAATCTACGAAGGCGCCACCGACATCCAGCGCATCGTCATCTCAAGGAACCTGTAGGAGTTTCGATCATGGAAGCATTGCAAACCAACTTTGACCTGACCGAAGAGCAGGAGATGATCCGCGACATCGTGCGTCGCTTCGCCAATGAAGTGGTCGCCCCTGGCGCCGCATACGCAGATGAACACAAGCAACTCAATGAGGAGGCTTGGAAGGGCATGTGTGAGCTGGGCTTGCCCGGACTGCCGTTCTCGGAAGATTGTGGCGGCACCGGACTGGATAACCTCTCCTACATCATCGCCGTCGAGGAGTTGTCGCGTGTCTGCGGCAGCACTGGCCTGACCTTGGCTGCCCACGTATCCCTTGGTACCTGGCCGATCTACGCATTCGGCTCGGATGCGCTTAAGGAGCGCTACTTGCCAGGTCTGTGCAGCGGCGAGTTCATGGGCGCCTATGGCCTCACCGAACCGAACGCCGGTTCTGATTCTGCCGGTACCCAGACCACCGCGGTCTTGGATGGCGACGAATACATCATCAACGGCGCCAAGTGTTTCATCACCAACGGCAGCTACGCCAAGAGTTTCGTGATCACCGTGCAGACCGACAAGTCGCTCGGCGCCAAGGGCATCATGGCGATGGTGATCGATCGCGATCAGCCAGGCTTCACCATCGAGAAGGGTGAAGAGAAGCTCGGCATGCGTGGCTCCGATTGGGTCAACCTGATCTTCCAGGATTGCCGCGTGCCCACTGATGCAGCCCTCGGTGATGAAGGTGAAGGTTTCGCGACCTTCATGAAGACCCTCGAAGGCGGGCGCATTTCCATCGGCGCATTGAGCCTTGGCATCGCCCAGGGTGCTCTCGATCAGGCCTTGAAGTACTCGACCGAACGTGTGCAGTTCGGCAAGCCACTCGCGCATCATCAAGCGGTCGCCTTCAAGCTCGCCGACATGGAGACCGAGATCCAGGCCGCACGGCACATGGTCTACCACGCTGCTCGCCTCAAGGACGCCGGTCGTCCCTACGGTGCTGAAGCTGCTGCGGCCAAGTACCTTGCTTCCGAGGTCGCGATGCGCGCCACTTACGAGGCGATCCAGATCTTCGGCGGCAACGGCTACTCCCGTGAGTATCCAGTCGAGAGGATGTACCGCGACGCCAAGCTGTGCGTGATCGGCGAAGGCACCTCCGAGGTGCAGAAGATCATCATCTCGCGCGACCTGTTGCGCCGAGTCAAGTAAGGTCGAGTATGACCGCACGGACCGTCCAAGTAGGGGATTTCAGGGTCGTCGCCTTGAGCGACGCCAACTTCGCTTTGGATGGCGGCGCCATGTTCGGGGTCGTGCCTCGGGTGATGTGGGAACGCCTCACACCGGTCAATGATGATCACACCATCCCGTTGGCGACCAACCCCTTCCTCATCGAGGGTAACGGCGTGCGGGTCGTCATCGAACCAGGCATGGGGCAACGCTGGGCGCAGCGCCAACAGGAGATGTTCCATATCGATTTCTCCGATGGACACGAGCTCGGCCAGTCACTACGCGCGGCGGGAGTCGCTCCCGAGGATGTGACCCACTGCCTGATGTCACACTGCCACTTCGATCACATCGGAGCCGCTTGTGACGTGCATGGCCAGCCGATGTTCGCCAACGCTGAATATTGGACACCCGAAGTCGAGAAGCAGGCCGCCTTGGCTGAAGGTCATCTGCGTCGGGCTAGTTATCGAGTCGAGGACATCCAGCCGCTCATCGATGCAGGCCTGCTGCATACCTTCGAGGGCATGAAGGAGATCGTTCCTGGAATATCGATGATCCAGCTCAAGGGACATTCCGAAGGCGTGTCGTTGGTCAAGATCGAGAGACAAGGCCAAGTGGCGGTATTCTGGGCCGACGTCGTCCCGACCCGCAATCATGTGGACTTGCCCTTCATCATGGCATTTGACATGAACGCCAGCG
>CAZJGH010000053.1:6865-14110 GCA_964545405.1 uncultured Planctomycetales bacterium | reverse complement strand
GGCGGCGGTTGGACCGGCTACGGTGGCTTCTTCACCATTACTCCGGTAACCGGTGGTCACGTTCGTTTCTCGATCACCAACGGTGGCGATACCATGAACATTGACATCGACGAAGCTAACGATGGTGTTTACGAGTACCACTACGAAAGCTCCGGCATCAACGCTGCCTTCGCAGGTTCCCTCGGCACCGGTGTTGGTATCGGTGGTTGGGATTGCCGCGCTGACAACTGGGATCTGGGCGATGGCCCAACCGGCCCTGTCTACTCAATCTCTGGTCTTGTTGGTGGCGGTACCGCTACCTTGACCGTGAGTGGTGCAACCGCTGGTGGCGGCGTCCTGATCGGCTACTCGCTGACTGGCGCTGGTCCTACTCCTACTCCATTCGGTATGGTTGACATGAGCCCACCTATCACCCAGCTGCCTACTTTGACTGCTGATGGTGCTGGTGTCGCATCCATGACTACTAGCGTTCCTGGTCGTGCTTCAGGCTTCACCGTCTACACCCAGGCTGCAGACCTTTCGAGTAGCGCTTTGACCAACTCGTTGGCTGAAGTAGTTCTCTAGAGCTAGCTTAAGGGCATCTTGCCTTTACTGAGCGGCTTCCCACCTTGGGAGGCCGCTCTTTTTTTGTTCATTGCGGCACCAATGCCCAGCTGGAGACCGTACTTGGGCATCGTTAAGATGATCGATGATGCAACCTACCCTTGCCGCACTCGGTGCTTTCTGCCTACTCTTGGCTGGCGTGTTCCAGCTGTCTTCGGTGGGGCGTGACAGCGCTAAGTATCGACTGTCCTTGCTCCTGGGAGCGCAGATGACCTCATTGGCGCCATTGCGTGGCGCGATGCAGTCTAAGGCGCGTGGTCAGGTAGCCGCGATACTGTTGGTCGCTGGAGCTGCCACCATTGCAATAGGCGAGATCATTCACCTCGAAATATCTTCGGTGTTGTTCTACTCCATCGTCGGCGGCATGACCGGCCTATCGGTGTTGTTGATCGTCCTGCAGGCTGGGTATGTCGAGAACGCCATGCGGCGTTATCTGCTCGCGCACATGCGTGAGTTGCCTTTCAGCTTCGAGGACAACCTAGCCCTGACCAGGGAGATAGGGGAGTTGTTCGGCTTGCCCAGTGCACACGAAGATACGCTCGAGAATTACGTTCGTAAGCTGCGCGAAAGGCTGGGCCTTAAGGAGCCACAGTCGAAACTCTTCGGCCGACGTAACCCACATGCTCGCGCATAATTAGTGTCTCGTCGGTTCACCGACTTCGTCATCTTGGTGATGATGAAGAGTAATCGGGCGGGGATAATTCTCAGGAGTTGGGTTCAGCCTGGATGTGTAGTTTGCGGAAGAGGGCAGTGCAAGTCCTCACATTCTCCCCATGGTGTCCGTGCCTGTGGCGATTGTCTGGCAACTTGGCCACGATCGGCTTCACGCGAGGGAGAAGACGATGAGGATGGTCGGTATGCAGTATGGAAGTACGGCGGTGCCTTGCGGAGATTGCTCGTGCAAGCAAAGGAAACACCATATGGCCCACAAGCCTGGGCTTTGGTCGGGGCAGTTAGTGAGCGCCTGAGTGGATTGGGTATCTCTCCAATGGATGTTTGGGTGACTCCACCGCCATCATTCAGGCGAAGGCTTCACGGTTGGTACTTTCCGGAATTTTGTGCGCGCAAGTTGGCGCAGGATCAAGGTGGGAGCTATCGCAACTTGTTACGCAGGCGGAGAAAAGTCCGTGATCAAGGTGATCTGGATGGCATCGAACGCCGCACCAACTTGTTAGGCGGGTTTTCCGCGAAGAAGACTGTGCTGCATCGATCGATTCCTGACAGTGTCATCCTGTTCGATGATGTCAGCACGACTGGTGCCACAATGGCTGAAGCGACCAGCTCCTTGCGGAGAATAGGAGTGAAGCGAGTCCGTGCCTTGAGTATCGCACGTGTCGATTAGGCGATGAGTGTCGATTAAGGGGCTTATGGCCTTGCTAGAATCAGGTTTGATGCGAGTTTTCCTAAACCTATTCGGCGGGGTTGCAGGTGACATGCTGGTCGGCGGCCTGCTTGATGCCGGGGCTGATCAGGAGTTGGTCATGCCTATGTTGGCTGACTTCTCCAAGGCGGAGGTCGAGATACGCATCGAGCGGTCAATTCGCCACGGCATCGCCGGCACAAGGTTCATCGTTGATGCCGTTGAGCAGGAAAAGCACCGCCATTTATCCGATGTCCTCGTGCTGCTTGAGCGTATGCCGATGACACCGCGTGCTCGGGAATGGGCCGATGCGGCTTTCCATCACCTTGCGGTTGCTGAAGCCCGTGCTCATGACTGCGCGATCGAGGAAGTCCACTTCCACGAGGTCGGCGCTATCGATGCGATAGTCGATATCGCTGTGGCTTGTGCCCTGCTGGATAGTCTCCAGCCTCAGGCGATCTGCTGTAGCTCCATCCCTGTCGGCAGTGGCGAGGTTAAGTGTGAGCACGGCGTCATGCCGGTACCAGCACCGGCAACCAGATTTCTGCTCGAGGGCATGCCATGTTGTGGCTTCGAGTTGGAGGGCGAACGAGCCACCCCGACTGGAGTGGCATTGTTGCGTGCTTGGGAGGTTGATTTCTCCCCAAGGGGCGCGGCCTTGTGCTCCAACGCCGGACATGGTCTCGGCTCTCGCGACCCCAAGGACCGCGCGAACCTGCTGCGGGTCGAGGTTGAATCGGCTGCGCCAGAGGCTGAATGGCTGGTTGAATTGCGTTGCCTCATCGACGATCGATCAGGCGAGGTGATTGGGCATGCCCTGGAGCAACTGCGCGGAGTCGGAGCACTGGATGCATATGCCTGTGCTGCAACGACCAAGAAGGGGCGTCCTGCATTCGAAGTGGTAGTCCTGTGTGAGGTCCCACAACAACGCAATTTCGAGGAGTTGATGTTTCGTTTGCTCGGCACTCTTGGCCTGCGGGTCACTCCATTGCAGCGCGCGACATTGCCGCGAACCGTCGAGCACCGGCGCACTGCTGGTATCGACCTGGGGTGGAAAGTCAGGGAGCTCAACGATCAGGAGCGTGCCGCGAAGCCTGAATTCGATTCGCTCTGTGCTCGTGCTTCGGAGTTGGGACTGACACCTCGCGAACTACTCAGCAGGTTGGAAGGCGACAACAAATGACGGTGCCGGTCGGAAGACTAGCCCCCAGTCCGACTGGAGTCCTGCACCTTGGGAATGCTCGTAGTTTCCTGCTTGCATGGCTTGATATCCGGTCACGTAAAGGCAAGTTGTTGTTGCGTATCGAAGACCTTGATGGTCCTCGGATCCGCGAAGGCGCGGAGCAGTCAGTCCTCGAGGATTTCAAGTGGCTTGGGCTTGATTGGGATGGCGACGTCATGCGCCAAAGCGCCCGCACTGCTTCTTATCAGGTCGCTCTCGACGAACTGTTGGCCAGGAAGCTGGCGTATCCTTGCATATGCAGTAGGCGTGATGTCGAGAACGCAGCGTCAGCACCTCACCCTGGAGACGAAGGGCCGATCTATCCGGGAACTTGCCTAGGTCGCTTCGAGTCCCTTGCCGATGCAACGGCGGCTTGCGCTGGCGGGCAAGCCCCCAGTGTCAGGTTCCAAGTTCGTCCAGGCGTCACTAGTTTCATGGACAGGTTCGTGGGGCCTACTTCCTACGACGTGGCCAAACAGTTGGGGGACTTCGTGATCTGGAAGCGCGATGGAGAAGCTGCCTACCAGCTTGCCGTGGTGGTGGATGATGCCGCAAGTGGAGTGACCGAAGTACTGCGTGGTCAAGACTTGCTCTCGTCAGCTGCTCGTCAGCTACAGCTTTATTCCGCGCTCGGCCTGTCTGCTCCCCAGTTCACGCACCTGCCGCTGGTCGTCGGTGAAGATGGTCGACGTCTTGCCAAGCGCCACGGCGACACCAGCTTGCGTTTCCTGCGCGAGCAAGGGGTGAGCGCCGAGCAGTTGATAGGCTGGTTGGCTTGGCACTCTGGGCTTCAAGAGAAGCCTTCACCAGTCAGCGCTGAAGCACTGGTTGGGGATTTCGATATCCAACTGGTTCCCAAGACTCCAGTAGTTTGGCGCGGCAGCTTCAGTTCTTGAACGCCTTATTGGCTTCGAGCAAGGTGCCGATCCCATAGGCCACTCCGTACGGTCGCCCATAGGAGTTCATGAAGAAGTCGATCATCGAACCGTCATCTCCTTGCGTCTTCGCGATCTCATGAACTAGCGGACCGTAATACCGCTCCACCGCAGTCGGCCCAAGCTCCGCCAATACCTGTCCCGCATAATAATGTCCGAAGAAGTAGAAGTAGCCGGAGTTGAGGTGGTAAGCCTCGTGCGGATAGGGACGACCGCGGGCAATGTCGAGGTAGTGGTGTTCGCTGAACAAGAGGCCAAGGCCTTCCTGGAGCTGGGTGAGGCCGATGCCGGTCTCGTGGCCTGCGGCAGCAGCATGAAACAGCGCCAGGTTGCAGACTTGGATTCGCGACAACGAGCCACGTACGTTGTCGATGCCGGTTCCGGTGCTGAGGGTCGGAATAGCGACAACGCTATATGTGTATGAGCCATCCGGCAGTCGAGAACGCTTCAAGGCCCGGATTGCAGCTGGAATGACCCTGTCGTTGAACTCCCAGCCGAGCTCCTTGGCATCGAGTAATGCCATCAGTGCAACTGCGGTCATGAACGAAGTGCCCCACTGTGGAGGGGAAGTAGTGGCCTCGTCATCGTAGTAACCCCAACCACCATTAGGTGATTGGTACGAGCAGAGCTGTTCAAGAAGCTTGCGACCACGAACGCTGATACCGACCCGGAATTCGCCCTTGGAGAGGACGGGGTGCTTCGCCGCTTGAGTCAATGCCGCAAGGCCATAGACATACGCCCATGTGTTGTCCGTGTCCCAATCACTAGGGCGCAGGATCAACGGTGCACTGGTCAGGTAGTTAAGCCCTGCCTTCAAGGCTGAGGAAGCGCGCTCATTGCCCTCAACCTCCATCAGGCTCATGCATGCCAATCCGGTCACGGCATAGCGCCAAGCTTCATGCGTCTCTGGATTCGACCAGAACTCGTCATAGATCATCGGCTCCTCGGGGCCACCCCAAGACCCTCTGGATTCCTGGGTGGCAATCAAGTACTCAACGCCGTCGTGAATTACGCGTTCTGCGCTCGCGGCGTATTCACGTGTTGCGGCTGAAGGCTGGTACGGAGCCGACTCCGCCACCTCAGAAGGTGTGGCTTGGGGAGCACAGAATGCGCTAATCAAGAAAAGCGCAATCAATCTTCCGACTCCACCTCGTCGTCAGCGATCTCGGCCTGCAGTTCCTTGATGGCCTGTTCCAGCTCGGCAATTTCCATCTCCATCTCGACGATCTCAAGTTCCTGGTTGGAGATGGTTGATTCAAGACTTGCCTGCGCCAACAAGGCCGCGTGACCTAATTCCTTCTGACGATTAGCCAAGCCGTATGCATTCCAGGCAGCCACAGTCTTGTCCTGGATGGCGACCGAGACCCGTTGCCTTTCGATGCTGCGCGCTGCGCGGTCCAGCACCACCTGTGCCGTGACCGACGCCAGCGCATTCTGGTCATACATGATGGCGAGTTGATCGAGCTCCTCGATCGAATCGGCCAGGCGGTCCTTGGTCTGATCAAGATCGAGTTGGATGGTGGCAGTCTCGAGTTCAGCGTCGAAGTCGACGAACATCTGCAGGGCGACCCTGGTGGCATCGACATCAGCCTGCGCCGACAGCATGCCAAGGTTGTGGTCAGCGAGCAGGGCGGCCATTCGCAGATGAGACACTCCCAACTGCTGTTGGGCATCCTTCAGTTCCGCTTCCAGGTCGTGACCTTCCAGGACCTCCTCGGCAACCAGATCCTCTGGCTCTTGAGCAGTCGCGCTTGGGATTTCTGGAATGAGCAGCAAGCCAACGGCCGCCAAAATCACGGTGGGTAAGAAGAAACGCATACCGGACACTAGCAAAATCGCCTGCACGGTAAGTGTAGGCAAAAAAAAAACCCCGCACCGTCTGGTGCAGGGTTTGGGAACTGAGTCTGTCAGATCAGTTCTGGTATGGATCCCTTGTGTCGCGATTAAGGGCGAACCTGCTGACCTGGTTAGTCAAGCTACGAGTGCCGCGATAAGGGGCAGTGTAGGTGCTTGGTCGAGCGGTGGCCGCACCGAAGCCAGTGTTGTGGCTGCTGAAGACATCCAGCAAGGAATCGGCCAGGCTGCCTTGGCTCTTGGAATACGGAGTGTTCGTATCGTGATTCAGGAAGTACTTGGCAAAACCATCGCCTGAGTCAGCAAGGCCACCTTTGTGAGGTGGAGTGGAGCTGCGAGCATCGTACGGTGATGAACCGTTGTCGCCGAAGAACGGCATTGAGCAGGAGGCAAGCGAAAGGCCAAGGACGGCCAGGGATTTGAGCAGGATTCGGGACATGATCAAGTTCAGGTGCTCTGGTGAGCAGAGGAGCCACAAGGGTAGGAAGGGCAGCGCCTCTCGTCAAACCGGACGCGCAGCTATCCTTGGCACAGGTTATGGCTTCCGACCCCTTCCGTAACGCTCGTGGCACCCGGGATTTGTATCCCGACGACCTCCTGCTGATTCACCACCTTGAGCGCACTGCCGTGGCGGTGGCACAGGCGGCCGCATACCAGGAAATCCGCACACCCTTATTTGAGGAGACGCGACTGTTCAAGCGTTCGCTTGGCGAGGCCTCAGATGTGGTGGAAAAGGAGATGTTCACGGTGCCTAGGCGCACTGCAGAGGGTGCTGAGGCAAGCTCAAGTACTGACCCGAGTTCGTTCACCTTCCGTCCTGAGGGCACAGCCAGCGTCGCCAGGGCCTACGTCCAAGGTGGTTTCGCAGCTCGCGCACCTCTGCAGAAGTGGTTCTACGTCGGCCCCATGTTCCGCTATGAGCGGCCCCAGAAGGGGCGCGAGCGACAGTTCACTCAATTCGGAGTCGAGGCATTCGGTGCACAAAGCCCCTCGCTTGACGCCGAAGTGATCGGAATCGCCCTGGAGTTCTTCCAGCGACTTGGCTTCGGTGCTGAGCTTGAGGTGCGACTCAATTCGATGGGTGACCCTGCAGACCGCGATGCCTGGCGGACTGAACTGCGCAAATTCTTCGCTCCACAGTTCGAAGGCGGTGGCGAATCTAGATGTGCTGATTGCCGCGACCGCTTCGAACGCAACATCTTGCGGTTGCTCGATTGCAAAGTGCCGCAGTGCCAAGAACTGAACACAGGGGCGCCCGACCTGTTCTCCGT
>CAZJGH010000053.1:0-6839 GCA_964545405.1 uncultured Planctomycetales bacterium | reverse complement strand
CACAGGTTGGCGAGGCTCTGCGTGCTTTGGGTTTCGAGCCCAAGGAAGATCGCGGAATCGTGCGCGGACTTGATTACTACACCCGGACCGTTTTCGAGGTTCACTACCCGCCGCTTGGCGCTCGCTCCGCCCTTTGTGGTGGAGGCCGTTACGACGGACTGGTAGAGGAGATGGGTGGTCGACCTACTCCTGGTGTTGGCTTTTCGATCGGTTTCACACCGACCGAGTTGGCGCTTGCGGAACTAGGTTTGCCGCCGGCGGATGACATGTCCGACTTGAAGCACGCGCAGGCACCACAGGTATTCGCCATCGCAGTTAGTGATGACGACCGAATGCCACTGTTCGCCCTTGTCGCCGAGCTGCGCCGTGCCGGTCTGCGTTGTGAGTTGGATCACCGGGCCAAGTCGGCCAAGGCCCAATTCAAGGAAGCAGCTAAGTCTGGTGCACGTTACGCGATCGTGGTGGGCCCTGATGAGCGTGCTGCTGGACAGGTAGTGTTGCGCGATCTCGAAGCCAAGGAGGAACGCAAAGTGGTTGTCTCCGAGGCGGTCGAAACACTGCTCACAACACTGTCTTGAGATGCGCTTGTTCGTCTTCGGCGGCTCATTCGACCCAGTCCATGATGGACACGTGGCGATGGCGAATGCCGTACAGATGAACTTGAATCCGGATTTGCTGCTCTGGGTGCCTTCATTCCATGCTCCCCATAAGCAGCAGACTCCTCCGGCTGACGCCAATGAGCGCGCTGCGATGGTGGCGGCAGTGGCGTCGGCAAGGGAAGGCGAAGAACTGTGTACCTTGGAGTTGGAACGAGGGGGTTATTCCTTCATGGTCGACACCCTGCGTCAACTTGCCGAGCTTTATCCCGCCGCTGAAGTGCACCTATTGCTTGGCGCCGACTCACTCGATCACCTGCTCACTTGGCGTGATGTGCCAGAGTTGTTCGAGCGCGTGACCTTCGTGTTCGTTCCACGCCCGGGGTGGGGGTCACAGCAACTATCCGATTTCAGCTCGTCCTTGCCGGAAGAACTATCGAAGTCGTTTCACGCTGACTTCCTGGACATGCCTGAAGTCCCGATCAGTTCGACCGAGATTCGCGCTGCCTTGGCGAAGGGAGTGATGCCAGCTGGAGTGCCGAAAGTCGTCAAAGACTACATTGTCTCTAAGCAGTGCTATGGGTTCACCAAAGCTTGATGTCGCCGGCATCGCGCAGAGCTGCCAGGACCTGCTCTCGATCCTGCCAAGTAGGTACCGCGTTCATGACTTCATCGACCAGCGATGAGCGCACGTCTTCCAGGTTGGTAGTGATCCGTTCGGAGACCTGCACGATGTGATAGCCAGCACCGGATTCGATGATACTGGAGACTTGGCCAACGGGCAGGTCGGAAACCGCTTGAGTGAATGCGGGGCCATAAAGACCCGGCCTGTAGCTCGGCAGTTCGCCGAGATTCTGACGTGACACCTGGTCGTGCGAATACTGAGCGACCTGTTCCTCGAAGGATGCGCCAGCATGCAGCTCAGAAAGGCAAGTCTCAGCAAGCTTGCGAGCTTCTGCCTTCATCTCCTCAGGCTTGATGGCGGCTGCGCTCTCGCCAGCTCGGATTCGTTCGGCGCGCAGGAAATGTGGCATCACCAGGATGTGGCGGACCTTGACCTGATTACCGCCAGCTCCGTATTTAGCATCAAAAGCGCGTTCAATGCGGGTGTCAGTAGCCACCCGAGTGACCATCACCAGCTTGTCGAGCATCTGCTCGTGAGCCAGGTCAATCCTCAGGTTGGAGGTGAACATCTGCCTAGTCTGGCCAGCTTCTCGCAAGACCTGGTCGAACTCCTCGATACTGCGGCCCTGCTTGCTCTGGTCGAATCTTTCCTCGAAAGCCGCCATTAAGGCCGGTTTATCCAGGGTCAGGCCATAATCTTCAGCAGCCTGGCGGACCAGAATGTGGTCGACCATTTGGCTGAGGGGGCGTTTGCCGTAGCGCGACCAGAGGAATTCCTTGTACTCCTCGAGGCTGATTTCTGTGTCGCCGACTCGAGCCACGACTCCCTCTCCGAGGCCTTTTTCGGCTTCATCCTCCTGGGCCTGGGTGGCAGAGGGTAAGGCGAGGAACAGGGCTGGAATAAGGGCAATCAGTCTGTGTTTCATGGCGGGTTGCAGCAAGTGGACAGGGGAACGAGAATACCCTCCACCCGCCGCTGCCGGAAGCCTGCGCGCGGTCTTGTTTTGATTGCCATCATCTCTGATTTACACTCCAACATCGAAGCGTTGGAAGTCGCCATGAAAGACATCGAGTCCCTCGGTGTCGAGACTGTGGTCTGTTTGGGGGATGTAATCGGATACGGGGCCTCCCCACGCGAGGTGATCGAGCTGGTCAAGGAACGCTGCCAGGTGTGCCTCCAGGGCAACCACGATGCCGCCTTGCTTGATGACCAGGATGCCATCGGTTTCAACGAGCGAGCCTTGAGTGCCATCGATTGGACCCGCCATGCCATCGACCCAGAGCACGAGGATCACTGGGGGCTGTGGGACTGGCTGGGTTCGCTGGTGCCTTCGATGGAGCTCACACCCAACGGCTACGAGGCAGTCCAGATCGTGCACGCCTCGCCGCGTGAACCACTTGCTGAGTATCTCATGCCCACCCTTGCTGCAGATAGCGAGCGCGTCCTTGCTAACTTCGAGTCGGCCGAGCATCGCATCTCCTTCTACGGTCACACTCATCATCCTGGCTGGTTCGGCGAAGGTAGCTCCTTCCAACGCGCAGTCGGTCAAGATGTAGTGCTCAAGCTCGAAGGCGAGCGGCGCTACATGATTAACGTCGGCTCTGTTGGCCAACCGCGTGATAGCGATAAGCGTCTGTGTTACGCCTTGTTCGATGGCGACACAGTCCGTTACCGCCGTCTCGACTACGACGTCGAGGCATCAGTCAAACGCATCCAGGAAGCGGGATTGCCCGAGAGCCTGGCTGCACGCCTGTTGCTGGGCCGCTAGGGCACCAGCGCCTGCTTCTCCTCAACGCTTTCCACCATGGGAAAACGCTTCATCACAATTGCCCTCTGGAGCCTGGTAGCAGTCTTCATCATCAACACCTGTTTTTCGGAGAAGAACCCGGAAACAGTGGTTGCTACATCTCAGTGGCTTGAGAGTTTCGAGAACGCGCCTCCCGAGCAATATGACATCGTGCTCGAGAACGAGATGGTGCGCACCGAATGGAGCGCTAATGGCGCATCCTGCGGCCGTATCCTCCTGAAACGATTCACCCCCGAGCTGCATCAGGGTGACATCGAGGAAGGAGACTGGCTGGTGATCTACGATTCCAATTGGGTCGAGGAGAAGGCCGGCACCAGCTCCACCAGTTACCGCCGTCGCGATGCCTTCCGCCTGATCGAAAGCCAGTCAGACTTCCTGTTGCCGGCCGATAGCGTCACACGAATCAAGCCGAACCTCGACTCCGAACAGTGGCAAGTGGTCAAGAGCAATGACGGCCGCGAACTGAAGTTCACCTGGTCGAGCGAGGATGGGAGCGTCGATCTCACCAAGACGGTCCGTCTGGAGGACGGCAACTATCACATCGATGCGGAAATCTCCGCAGTGCCACGCGACAAGATAGCCGTCGGTCGCGACCTGACCCTTTCATTAGGGACCGGCGGAGGGTTACGCACCACTGATGACAACTTCTATCCCAACCCATACGTCGGGGTAGCGATTACCGATTATGGCGAGCTGGATGACGTCGACTTCCTCTTGCCAACCGGGGAGCGCCTTGCCAATCGTGCTGTGGCCGAACGTTGGACCAACCCTGGCATCCCATTCATCGTCGAGGGTTCCAAGTATTTCCTCTCATCCATTCAAGCCTTGGGCACTAGTGGCTTTCAGGGTGCAGTTGCAGAGGTCCTGTGGGATGACCTGGCCGCATCTTCCGAGCTTCAGCTTGAAGACGGCACTTCCGCAGTGGTCAGTCCTGACGCCGAATACTGGAAACGTGCGTCTGTCGCTGGGATGTTCAGCTTGCACCTCGGCACCATCGACACCGCCGAGCACAAGCAGTTCCAGTGGTACATCGGTCCGAAGGATACGCGTCTGCTGACCGCCGCTAAGTACGGCGACATGTCAGAGGTCATCCATTACGCTGACTACGGCCGCTCGTTCTTCTATCGACTATTCCTGACCTCCTACGTGGCGCCAGTGCTGTTGTGGATCATGAACATGTTCCATTCGATCGTAGGCAACTGGGGAATCGCCATCATCCTGTTGACGGTGGTAGTCAAGGCGGCAGTGTTCCCGATCATGCGTCACAGCCAAATCAAGATGGCTGAGTATCAAGCGAAGATGGCGAAGGTCAAGCCACAGCTCGACGCCATCAACAAGAAGTACGGCAAGGATCCTCAGAAGAAGAATGAGGAGACCATGAAGATCTACAAGAAGCATAAGCTTTCACCACCTGTGGGTGGCTGTCTGCCGATGTTCCTGCAGATGCCGATCTTCGTCGGCTTGTTCCAGGCGCTGCGCTCCTCGATCCTCATCCGCCAGGAGCCTTTCTTCGGCTGGATCGATGACTTGGCGCGTCCTGATGCGCTGATCGATTTCGGTGGTCCGGTGTTGGATTTCTTCCCATTCACCAATGTCACCACCTTCAACTTGTTGCCACTGATCATGGTGGTGTTGTGGGTCGTTCACCAGCGAGCGATGCCCAAGCCGACTGACCCGCAGCAGGCTCAAATGCAGAAGATGATGGCCTTCATGCCCATCCTGTTCGGCCTGATCCTCTACAACTACGCGGCCGGATTGTCGCTCTACATGATCACTTCATCGTTGATCGGTATCTTCGAGCAGCAGGTGATCAGGAAGCGCTGGCCAGTTCCTGGTAGCCCACAAGCCAAGGCATTGGCTGAAAAGGCTGCTGCGCAAGGTGGCGGCAAGTAAGCAAGACATCATCGTGGCGCCCGCCACTCCGGAAGGGGCGGCGCCGCGCGCAGTAATACGTGTAAGTGGGCCGAATCTATTAGCCAACGCTGATAGGTACCTTCCATTCCAGGCTTCCGAGTTGGGGCGCAGGCGTGAATCGCACATGATTCAGCTTGAAGCCTTGCCAGGTGTCGTCGTGAGCGCCAACGCACTGGTCTTCCCGGGGCCGCATTCAGCCACGGGAGAGGATGTGATCGAACTGCACATGCCTGGTTCACAGCCTCTGGTTACAGCGGTGTTGCATCAATTGATCGGTAGCGGCTGCCGGCTTGCTGAGCCAGGGGAATTCACGCGCCGCGCATTCATCAATGGCAGGCTTGATCTCACCCAAGCCGAGGCCGTCTTGGAGTTGGTTGAAGCAAGGTCTTCAGCCTCTGCCCGTGCTGCAACTCAGGTCCTTGGAGGCTCACTGGGAGGGTGCATGTCAAGCTGCCGTGAGGTCTTGGTCGAGGCGCTTTCCGAGCTTGAGGCAGGCCTTGATTTCGAAGAAGGTGATTCCCAGGACTTGGCTCCAGGCGAGGTCGGCACGTTATTGGACCGCGCCTCAGACTTGCTGGAGGAGGGCTTGTCCTCTGAGCGACAACGTCTTGTTCGCCATGGCGGCAACTACCGTATCGCCTTGTTCGGTGCTCCTAATGCTGGGAAAACAACATTGTTCAGCAAATTGACAGGAGAAGCCGCGCTGATTTCTGCTGGTGCTGGAACTACCAGGGATCGTCGTGAAGCACAGTGGCATATGCCTGGGTCGGAGATGCCTCTTACCTTGATCGATTTCCCAGGGGTGGGCGGGGAGACCGTCGATGCAAGAGACCTAGCCGCCAGAAACCTCTTGGAGCGGAGCGAGATGTCGGTAGATTTGCTTTGGCTGTGTGTGGCACCTGACACCCAAGTTGAAGATTTGCCCAGCCAACTGCCGGCTGCACCAAGCCTGGTGGTCTGGACCAAGGCCGATTGTGAGTCAGACCAAGTCGGGAATTTGCGACTTCATATCGAGCGCCTTGTGGGTCAGGATTTCAGATCCGTTGCTGTTTCCAGTGTGCCTGATGGTGCCGGGGAAGGTGGATTCAGGGCTCTATCTGAGGCTACGCTGGATTCCCTAACCTCTTGTGAAAAAGCGCTTTCCAACCATATCCTACATAGTGAGCGCTACCAGGAATCACTTGCTGGTGCTTTGCTTGCAGTGGCGCGAGCCAGGCAATGGGACGAGCAGGGTGGCCACCAGGATCTAGTCGCTGAAGAGTTGCGCCAGGCCTTATCTACTTTGGCGATTCTGGTGGGTGAGTTCACCCCGGAAGATGTCCTCGATAAGTTGTTTTCATCCTTTTGCATTGGGAAGTAGATTGCCGCAAGATGTTGTGGTAAAAAGGGTCACGTCAGTTGGTCTCCACAACCCGTTGTTGCCGTGCGTTGCCCTTATTGCCAAGCCGATCATGATCGCGTAATCGATTCGCGTTCCGCTGCGGATGGATTTTCCATCCGCCGACGCCGCGAATGCATGGAATGCAGTCGCCGCTTCACCACGTACGAGCGCATGGAGGAAACTCCCTTGCGTGTGGTCAAGAAAGATGGCTCACGCGTGCCTTTCGATCGTGGGCAAATCCTCAAGGGCATCCTGAAGGCTTGCGAGAAGAGACCAGTCGCGATGGAGGATCTCGAGAAGATCACATCCGGAATCGAACGCCGCTTGACCGAGATGTTCGATCGCGAGGTCGGTAGCAAGTACATAGGTCAGTTGGTCATGGAAGAGCTCAAGAAGCTAGATCAAGTCGCTTATGTGCGCTTCGCTTCGGTCTACCGCGAGTTCAAGGACGTTGAGCAATTCATCTTCGAGTTAAAGCCGTTCCTCGAAAAGAAGGGTGGTGCCGCCAAGTAGCCT
>CAZJGH010000052.1:11110-14160 GCA_964545405.1 uncultured Planctomycetales bacterium | reverse complement strand
ATTGTGCCCCCAACCACCTTCGGCATCGCCAGGCTCCTTCGGGAAGGAATGCGGATGGGTTTCTTTAGCCTTTGGATTGATCTGCGCAGTGTCGGTGTACTGGCTGCTGTAGAGGAAGTCATAGACCTCTTCCAATTCCTTCAACACCCATTTCTCTTCGGTGATGAGGTAGTACTCACTCATTACGATGGCGGCGGCCATGTACTTCCAGTTGACCAACCAAGAGTCGTCCTCGCGGCTGGTGTTCTTGGCGTGAAATTGCACACTCTTCTTGGCCGCGGCCATGTGCTTCTTGGTGCCGCTCGCCATCAAGGCCAAGGGCGCGAAGGTGTCGTGCGGCGGCGAACCCCAGGACCCATCTTTGCGTTGATGTTCCAATAGGTACTTGTAGAGATCTTCCTGGATGGCGTCGGTCTTGGCGCACTCGAAAGGGAAGGTCTTGGCGAAGGCGCCGTACTTCTTGCCGATCGATAGTGGCACCTTTTTCTGCTTGCCATCGCGCACGATGTTCAAGTCGAGTTTGCCGTTCGCTTTCTTCCGTTGGCAAGCTTCCAGCGCTTCGGCGAAATCCGCGATGGGTCCATCCGGCCCGAACTTGTCCATTCCGTAACCGTTTTGATGGGGAGTGGAGAAGAACTTGCCGCCGGCGCCGGCGATTAGGTCGCCGACCTTAACCTTTTTGTGCGCCGGCGAATCCTCAAAGACGTACTTCACCAACAGCCATTCGGGTGCATCTTCGGTCAGCTCGACACGGATGCCGGTGATGCCCAAATTGTAGTACCAGCCGGGTACTTCAGAATCCGGTCCATCATGTGCCCTTTGATTCCACGGCGATCCGCCAGGTTGGTAATGAACCTGTGCGGCGAGCGGCGCGACGGCTACGGCCCAAAGAATGGAGATCAGCAATACAGCGAGGAAGTTCCGGGGGACGATGTGAACCATGGCCTCGGAAATGTACCAAGCCCCAATCTAGCTCGGAGTGGTCCTTTCCATATCGGGCTGCGAACGGTGCTGGCAGATGCCCGGCTGTCAGGCCAATAGGTCGTGAATCACATTTCCGGCGACATCGGTCAGGCGGAATGGGCGGCCTTGCGATGTATAAGTCAAGCGCTCGTGATCCACGCCGAGTAGATGCAGCATGGTGGCGTGCAGGTCGTGTACGTCGACCTTGTCCTCGGTGGTGAAGTAGCCGAATTCATCGGTCGCGCCATGTGCCACGCCCGGCTTCATACCGCCACCAGCGAACCACATCGTGAAGGCATGCGGATGATGATCACGCCCCAGGAAGGTAGAGCCGTTGCGCTTCTCGTTCATAGGAGTGCGACCGAACTCACCGCCCCAGACCACAAGCGTGTCATCCAACAGACCGCGTTGCTCAAGGTCCTTCACCAACGCCGCGGCGGCTTGGTCGGTGCGACGACATTGCTCCGGCAAGGAAGTAATGATGTCATCGCTCGGGTTGGTGCCATGACTATCCCACCCCCAATCGTAGAGTTGGATGAAACGCACGCCGCTCTCGGCAAGGCGTCGGGCGAACAAGCAGTTCGACGCGAACGATGGCTTACCCGGTTCCACACCGTACATCTCCAAGGTCTCGGCGCTCTCGGTGGTCAGGTCAGCGATCTCCGGAACTTCACGCTGCATGCGGAAGGCTAGTTCATATTGCTCAATGCGCGCCAAGGTTTCGGCATCGTTATTGCGTTGCGCCGACTTGCGGTTCAACTCACCTAAGGCATCCAACTCACGGCGACGCTGCTCTGTGGACACCCCCTCAGGATTCGACAGGAACAGCACCGGATCGGCGCCATCATGCAAACGCACGCCTTGGTATTGCGACGGCAGGAATCCATTGCTCCACGCGGTGGCACCAGCACTGGGTCCGAACTTGCCGGACAGCATGACCACGAATGCGGGCAGGTTCTGGTTCTCATTACCCAAGCCGTAGCTCAACCAAGAACCCAGACTCGGACGGCCGGCAAGATGATGACCGGTGTTCAAGAACAACTGCGCGGGCGCGTGGTTGAACTGCGTGGTCGTCATCGAACGCACCACGGTCAACTTGTCGGCGATGGCGGCGGTGTGGGGGAGCAACTCCGAAATCCACTGACCACTGTCGCCATGCTGCTTGAATTCATAAGGCGATGCCAACACCTTCGGCGTGCCCTTGATGAAGGCGAAGCGTTCCTTGGCGATGAAGCTCTCAGGAATATCCTGCCCGTCGTACTCGGTGAGTTTTGGTTTTGGATCGAACAAATCCAACTGCGATGGCGAACCAGCCATATGCAAGTAGATCACGCGCTTGGCCTTGGGCGCGAAGTGCGGCAAGCCGGCCAATTCACCAGCAGCACCTTGCGGATCCTGAAGTGGGTTGTGCAGTAGGCCGCGCCCGTGTGGTTGCGCGCCAAGCAAGTCGGTCAACGCAAGACTACCGAGAGCCAGGCCGCCGAAACCGCCTAAGGCTTGTGAAAGAAATTGACGGCGATCGATCATCCGCGGTTCAGGGTGTCATCTAGGTTCAACAAAACACGTGCGACACTTTCCCAGCCATCTTCGCTGAGTAGTTGCGTGAATACGGCGACTTCATCGGCCGACGGCGTGCGGCCCGTGCAACTTCGGAATCCATATGTGATGCGGTCCTTATCCGGCATCTTCATCGACTCCAATCGTTGGGCGAAGGCATTCGCCATTTCGCTGTAGGCCGGATCGTTCATCAACGCTAAAGCTTGAAGCGGTGTATTTGAACGATCACGTCGTGCGCACAAGGTCTCGCGGCTGGTAGCGTCGAACATCGCGAAACTTGGGTAGGGTGAAGTGCGGCGCCAGAAGGTGTAGATGCCGCGGCGATAGCGATCCGGGCCAGTGCTGGTGCGCCATCGGTCTCCGGCGTAAGTGCCGGCATCGATTCCCGCAGGTTGCGGCGGGAAGACGCTCGGTCCACCAAGTTCGCGCACGAGCAAGCCAGACACCGCCAGGTTCGAGTCGCGTAAGTTCTCACCACTCAAGCGCAAGCGCGGAAAGTGTGAGTAATAACGGTTGGTCGGGTCGTTCTT
>CAZJGH010000052.1:0-11064 GCA_964545405.1 uncultured Planctomycetales bacterium | reverse complement strand
GACGATAGGCGGCCGAGTTCATCAAGGTGGTCAATAACCACTTGCGGCTCCAACCGTTCTTCATGAATTCCAAGGCCAGCCAATCCAGCAGTTGTGGGTGCGTTGGATTCTCGCCTTGCGAACCGAAGTCATCCACGGTGGCAGTCAGGCCGGTGCCGAAGACTTGCTGCCAGACGCGATTGACCTCAACGCGGGCGGTCACTGCATTACGCTTGTTCACCAACCATTGTGCAAGTTCCAGACGACCGGCAGGGTTTGGTTTACGTCGGCCGCGCAAGACCGCGGGGACGCCGGGTTGCACCTCGTAGCCTGGAGTCAAAAAGCTACCTTTCTCAAGTAGGTGCGTGGTGCGTGGTTGATCCACGGCGCGCATGACCATGGTGGTCGACTTGCGATTCACGCGCTTGAGTCGTGCTTCTAGGTCGGCGGGGAGGGCAGCCAGTGGATTCAGATTACGGCTGACCAAACCGGCAGGTGCCCATTTGACGAGGCCGTCGAACTGGCCGAAAGCCAGACCATCGACCTTCGTTCCTATGGGTAGGCCAACATCTTCAGGATTAACTTCAATGCGTTGCCAGCTTCCACCAGCAGGCAAGTCACCGATCGGCTTGCGCGCCGCGGTTCCGGCTTCACCCCAATGCTGAAGGTCTTCACCTAAGTAAGCGCGGTGTTCCCAATCGCCGCCTGCCTCATGGAACTGCAAGAACAGCTCGCGCGGCATGGCGTCGGGGTCAAGCCAAACCTGGAACAGGAAGCGGTCGCCAGGCAAAATCGTGACCGGCGCCGACGCTCCTGAGAAATGATGCTGTTGGAATCCACTTACGGTGCGCTCGCGGATCGTGATGTTGCGATCATCAACCGTAGTGCTCCAATCGCCATCTTGGCTGGAGCCTTCCGGAACAGACTGATTCACCCAAAGGAAGTCGGAGGCTTCCGCGGGGTAGTTTCCTTGCAGTGCTTCAAGCTCCTTAACGATCGCAGCGCGCTCTTCTTCGATTCGTGGCACTTGCACCGCCATCTCCGGCGTGTTGGATTTACCGCCATCCGCAGTTTGGTTGAAGTATGCGTAAAGCTGGTAGTAATCGCGTTGCGTGAAGGGATCGTATTTATGGTTGTGGCATTGCGCGCAACCAAGAGTGCTTCCAAGCCAAACCGTGGCAGTTGTATCCGTGCGATCCTTCACTGCGGCAACGCGGTACTCTTCATCATCGGTGCCGCCTTCATTGTTCACCATGGTGTTGCGGTGAAAGCCTGTGGCGATTAAGGAAGACTGCGTTGGCTCCGGCATCAGGTCACCGGCGATCTGCTCAATGGTGAACTGCTCATAACCCATATCCTGGTTGTAGGCGTTGACCACCCAGTCGCGGTAAGGCCAAATGCTTCGGTTCTCATCCTTTTCGTAACCATTCGAATCGGCGTAGCGTGCCAAGTCCAGCCAGCGTTGCGCTTGCTGCTCGCCATAATGCGGCGACGCCATCAAGCCTGCGATCGCATGATCCCAGGCACGATCAGAAGGATCGGCCAAGAACGCATCCAACTCTTCCACGGTGGGAGGCAAGCCGGTCAAGTCCAAGGCAGCACGACGCAACAACACGCCGGCGTCGGCCTGATTTTGTGGAGTCAATCCACGTTCAAGCATTTGCGCTAGTAGATACTGATCGATTTCGTTGCGCGGCCAACTCTGCCACTGCTCCGGGAAGTCCTCCAACTTAGGCGGGGCTTCCGGACGCACTCGTTGATAAGCCCAATGCTTCACTGGCCAGGTCGCTTCCTCGCCGTCATCGGGCCACGCCATGCCACTCTCGATCCAATCACCGATGATCTTGATCTCATTATCGGTCATCGGATCCTTGTCTTCCGGAGGCATGCGCTCTTCCGGATCCTCGGCAACGATCAACTCCCAAAGTAAGGAGCCATCGCGATCGCCTTCCAGCAACACCGGATCCTGACCGAAAGAACTGCCGGCCAATGCCGCAGCGCGCTGGTCCAAGCGCAGACCAGCCTTCTGACTGTACTTGCCGTGACAGTCGTAACAATGCTTCTCGAGGATCGGCGCCACGTCGCGCGCGTAATCGATCGGCGCCTGCTGCGCCGGCAGCGTGGGAGCAAGGAAAACACTGCTCGAAAGCAGCAGCGAGATGGGGAGAATTCTGGGGAGCGAAGCCATGGCTGGACAGCTTCCAGAATAGCGGCTTGTCAGCGCTTGCGGGCAATCGCTGCCGCCAGCCCGCGATGCGGTTGTGCCTTCGGTTACTCCTTGGCGATGGCGTGGAAACGCAGGATATCACGCATGTTTAGAGGTACCGCGCACCACGAGTTCACACGCCCTTTGGCCATCCACTGTCCGACCACCTCAAGCCAGTTCAATCGGAAGGCCTTGCCGACGGCGCCGATGGCACGCGATGGAGTGACCGTGCGGCTTGGCACGTGTTTTTTTACGACCTCAAAGCCAGCTTCTTCCAAGGACTTCTTGAGCGTTTCGGTGGTGTAGAAATAAAGGTGCCAGTTGTCGACGATGTTGCGTTCACGGCGCCCGAACAAGCGGAAGGTCAAGGTGTCGTAGCGAGGTGTCTCGATGATTAACAAGCCGCCGGGTTTCAATACTCGGTGGATGGTGCGCAACACCGCGATCGGATCGGTGACATGTTCGATCACGTGCAGGAACAGGACGACATCGAAAGTGTTCTGTTCCAAGTCCACCTCATCCAAAGTCGCGACGCGGACATCAAGACAGAAATTCTCACGGCCATAGCGTGCGGCGAATGAGTTCGGTTCCACGCCAAGGCAATCCATGCCGCGCTCCTTCAACTCATTCAATAAGGCGCCGGTGCAGCAACCCACTTCCAGTGCCTTACCGCCTGGCGCATGTTCCACAGCTGCATCCAGCGCATGCCGATAGTCGCGCACTTGATTGCGCTGTCGTTCCAGACCGGAAGGACTGACCTCCCAACCAGCCTTCTCTCCTTCACCCCGTTCGCGGTAATCATTCAGCTCCACACGTTGGCGCGGGCTCACGTACATCAAGTCGCAATTCCTGCATCGGACGATACGCCCCTCCTGCGCAACGCCGGGTTCAAAAACAACTTCGGCGTCATCGGATTGACATAGGTTGCAACAAGCAGTCTCTTCTAGGATTACAGTCTTCATGGCAATTGGGCTAAGAGCAAACATCAGCGAAGGCTGTTTTGAGTATATCTCTTACAAATAATTTCAGGTAGGAATAATTACCTTTAATTCGCGATAATTCCAAGTATTCATTGTGGGCTCGCCGCTTTAGTGGCATCTGCAAGGACCATCAGAGGATCCAGGTCATGCGCCTGGGCAGACCACTGTGCCAGACTAACTCGATGGCGTTCGCACGGTTGAAATCGAAGACGCCCCATTTCGCGCCGCCGCCGGTTCATGAATCAGCAAGTACCAACCATTGGTGGCCTCGCCGAGATTGCCACGATTGAACTGATGGGATTTGGGTACACCCGAATCGCGATAGTCGACCTCTAACTCACCATGCTGCCGACGAATCTCGGCGACGGCCATCATGATCTATTTCCTCAGCGCATGCGCTCGAACTCCGGAAGCTCGAGCAATCTCGAATCGAACTCTTCCAGCTCGGTCAGCGCATCCTGCACCTGTTTGGCGCGGACTTCATCTTCGGCCTCAAGCAATGCGGCAAGAACCTTCTTGGCCACACCAACCGGTGACACGTTCTGACTATCCAAGGTCGCGGCAGCTTCTGGCTTATGCTCGAAGGCGGCAAGGATGTACGAGGTTGCGGAAGGCAAATCGCCACTCTCAAGAGCAATGCGTGCGCGTCCAGCCATGGCAAGGACCTCGAAGGTCATCGAGTTATCTTTGGTCTCAGGCGCAGCAACGCCTTGCTCGTAGAAGCCGTAGATTGCACGCTGGTAGGCGGCATCGGCATCTTGCAAGCGATTCAGCTTGCGCAACTGCTCGGCAGTGAACAACGAGGCTTGGGCGGAGAACCAACGCAGGTACTTCGGTGCGTCGGCGCGATTCAGCCAAGCTTGATAAGCCGGTTCGACACCATCGACGCCTTGCTCGGCGACCAGCAACAAGCGGTAACGTTCGTGCAGGCCAGCGGAATCTTCATAGCGTTGCAGCCCTGCTTGCAAGGCGCGGCTTGCTGGCGCGACGGCGCCAAGGCGAACCAGGAAATCATAGTGACGCATCACTTCGACCTCGGTGCTTGCCGGATGTTGCGCCATGACGGCATAAGCCGATTGGGCCTCACTCAACCATTCCGGTGGCCAAGGCTTGTTGGCGTCGGCGGCTGCGCGGATCGTGGTGCGTCGGCCTTCGGCGAAGATCGAAAGTACTGCGAAGGCGTTCCAGCTTGATTCGCCAGGTGGCAAAGAGGCCACGGCATTCTGCGCGGCTTCGGCGGCGATTGCAGTTTCAGCCAGGTAGTTGGCGGAGATCGCCACGACCGCGTGCGACAACCAACTCTTGGAACCCGCTTTTAGTTCCGCTTGACCGGCTTCCATGGCCAGTTCGAATTGCTCGACGGCAACCTTGCGCACGCGCGCGGATTGATTCGCCATGGCCGCAAGGTTCTCAGGACGCACGGCCTCTTCCAATAACTTGGCAGCATCACTTGAGGCGTCAGTCTGAACATTGCCGGAGAAACCAGCGTTCCATGCCTCAAGATCGATCACGCTGGTGCCTGCCTGCAATCCACGGTGCACTGCGACCAAGCGTTTGGCAACCGGCACCTGTCCACTGAGGCGTTCCAGCGAAGCGATTAACTCGGCGCGGCGTTCTGGTTCGAGCGGCCCATGCAACAGGTCATTGATCAAACCGACCGCCTTGTCGTCGCCGGATTTGGCCAATAGGTCCAAGGCTTGGCTGCTCAACTCACTATCGAAACCGAAAGCTGCCTTGCGCAACAAGTCGACGGGGGCCTTTGCACCGGTCGTCATTGCCGCAGCCATGATTTCCTGGCGCGTTTGACGGTCACCACTATTCCAATCGGATTCAATGCGTGCGCGATCGACCGCATTTGGGCTCGCGACCAACTCGGCGAGACTGCGGTCACCCTTTGGTGGATCCTCTGGCTTGATCTCACGTTCGGTGATTCCATTGCTCACCGTTTCCACTATCGACTTGATGTCGTTGGCGTAGAAGATGTCGTAAGTTTCAGTTCCATCCAGCTCGACCATGATGTGGCGCGGCGCGACGCGCGTGTCATCAAGGAACTTGCCAAAGACCGTTGGCTCCATCCAAATATGTTCCCCACAGGTAACAGTTCCGAACCGTGGGCATGGCACGCGATTGCCCTCGGAGTCGTAATCGGTAGGGTTGTGGCGATAAGTCGAAGCAATCACGCAAACGTATTGGTCGAACAACTCTGCGATCTCGGGCTTGCGGTAACGAATACCCGCCCAATGCTCACTGGCAATCTCACCATCCATGTTCACGCAAACCAAAATGGCCTTCTTAGTCTGCTGCGATAGGTCGAGAGCATCGGCCCAAGTGCGTTGCCACGGCACCAAACACGGTTTTGCCCAATCCTCGGCGGTGGGGGCGAACCACATCTGTTCGCGGGTCACGCCAGGTGGAAGGCCGTTGCCCTGTTGGGCTTCAGCGGCGGCTGGCATGAAAATTGAAACTGCCAGAACCAAAGGGAAAAAGGATGTCGCGCGCATGGTAACCGTAGGCTAGCAAATCCCGGGCCAACGGCGTTTTGTTGCCCGCGCAGACTGCTATGCTTTTGCCGTGGAAACCATCGAACAAGTGACAGCAAGGATCGAACAGGAAGGCGCCTTCCTGCAGGAGCTGCGTCGTGAGATGGAAAGCGTGATTGTGGGCCAAGAGGAGCTGGTCGAGGCCCTGCTCATTGCGCTTCTGGCCGATGGCCACCTGTTGCTCGAAGGTCTACCAGGATTGGCAAAATCTCTCGCGGTGGAGACTCTCGCCCGCGCCCTCGGCGGCACTTTCCGACGTATTCAATTCACGCCGGATTTGCTGCCTTCCGATCTTCTCGGCACCCATGTTTTCCACCCCGATAGTGGAGAGTGGACCGTGCGCGAAGGACCGGTCTTCAGTAACTTCCTGCTCGCCGATGAAATCAACCGCGCACCTGCCAAGGTGCAATCGGCTTTGCTCGAAGCCATGCAGGAGCGTCAAGTAAGTCTTGCAGGTGATACGCGTGTCTTGCCGAACCCATTCTTGGTCTTGGCCACGCAGAATCCAGTTGAGTTGGAAGGCACCTATGCCTTACCCGAAGCGCAAGTTGACCGCTTCATGTTGAAGGTCTTGGTGCATCATCCAAGCCGCGAAGAAGAAGCGATGATCATCGACCGCATGGCGCATAGCGGCAGTTCCTTGAAGCCAAAGGTCATCGCGCAGCCAGAGCAAATCCTTGCCGTGCGCAGTCTTTTGGATCAAGTGTTGCTGTCAGGCGCGGCGCGTCAATACATCATTGATTTGGTCTTCGCCACGCGCGAACCCGCCGCCGCAGGATTGGCAGACTTCGAGCCTTTGATCCTGTATGGAGCATCGCCACGTGCATCGTTGTCGTTGACCCAAGCTTCGCGCGCACATGCATTTTTGCGCGGCCGTGCATTCGTCATGCCGGAAGACATCAAGGCGGTTGCTCCTGAAGTTCTGCGCCATCGCATCGTGACCACCTACGAGGCGGAAGCCGAAGGCGTTTCGGTGGAGGACATCATGGCCACGGTCTTGGATACCGTGCCTGTGCCTTAAGCATTGCATTGATGGAGCGCGATCCCGCCGGCGACGAGCTGCAGCAGTTGTTGCGCGAAGTGCGGCATATTCGTGTGCAGAGTGGGCGCTTAGTCCAAGGCGCTTTAGCCGGTGGTTATCGTTCGGTGTTCCGCGGTTCGGGAATCGAGTTTGAAGAGGTGCGTGAATACGTCGAAGGCGATGACCCGCGCAGTGTGGATTGGAACGTGACCGCGCGTATGGGGCGGCCCTTCGTGAAGAAGTATGTCGACGACCGCCAACTGAACTTGGCTTTCTTGCTCGACTTGTCTGCCTCTATGGACGCGGGCTTCAGCGCTTGGTCACCAAGGCAGATGGCCGCGCGTGTTTGTGCAAGCTTGATGCTCGCCGCCGTGCAACACGATGATCGCGTGGCTTTCATCGGTTACGACGAAGAAGTACGGCGATTCGAGCAGCCGCGCAAAGGCTTGAGTCATGTGTTGCGGATCGTGCGCGACTTCCTCTCCTTACAGAGTGAGAGCCAACATAGTGATCCCGCGGTGGCTTTGAATATGGCCACGCGCGCCCTGCCTAAACATAGTGCGGTTTTCTTGGTCTCTGATTTTCTCGGCGACAAATGGCAGCCTGCCTTGCATGAGTGCGCGCGTCACCATGAAGTGATTGCAGTGCGTTTGTTGGCGCCGGAGCTGAAGGACCCGCCCAAAGGCATGTGGCGCTTGCGCGATGCCGAAGGACTTGGCCGACGCATCGTCGATGGCAGTTCCGAGCAAGTGCAGCAGGAATATCGCGAACGCGTGGCGCAGTGGGATCATGAGGTGCGCCAGATGTTGCGCGGTGCCGGTGTTGCGCGCTTGGATGTACCGATCCCAATAACTGCGGATCCCGATGCTGTAGCAAGGCCGATTCTTTCCTTCTTCCAACGACGCACTGGCAGAGCCTCGCGCTCATGAAGTTGTTGTTGTGGCAAGAGCAAGATGCAGCCGTCTTCGACCCAAGCACCGCGCCGGAACTGCCAAGTGAAGTTGAAGCCTTAAGCATTGCTTATGGGTATTGGTTGTTGTTCGTGGCAGCGGCCTTGCTGGTGTTGTGGATGGCGTGGCAATGGTTGCGCCATGCACAAGAGCAACGCAAGACACTGCAACATGAACGCAAGATCGTGGCAGCAGAGGCGTCGGCAAGTTCCGCACAACGCGCATGGGCTCTGTTGCATTCCTACTTGCAGGACCTTTCACCGGATCAACGCCGTGAGGCTGAATGCCTTTCGCATTTATTGCGCGAACAAGTCGGTCGAGGCTTGAAGCGCGATTGCCATAGCGCCACCGATGCGGAGATCCTTGCGGTTTCATCAAGCACCTCCGGTGCAGGAGATGGAGCCGCTACCGCGGGTGCGGATAGGGCACTGATTGATTTGGCGCCCGCGATCTTGAAGCCCTTGCTGGCATTCACCAGTGGCGTGCTATTCGCGGATCATCGTCCAAGCGTTTCGAATTGGCAAGCAACGCTTAGAGATGTTGAAGCGTGGCTAGAGACGCAGGGGGAAGAACTGTGAGTTGGCTCGGCTTCGATTCAAGTTGGAGCTTCAGCGATCCATGGTTGCTGTGGGTGGCATTGCTATTGCCGGTGGCCTTGTTGGTACGCATCATATGGCGCCCGAAAGCCAGGGACTTTGCAATGTTCCGCTTCGTGCCACATCTTCCGCACAGCCATCGGCAGCACACACGCATCTTGCCGCCGCTGGTGCAAAGCTTGGCAGTCTTGTTGATGGTGGTGGCGCTGGCACGTCCGCAACAGCAACAGCGGTTGCCGATTGAGCGCGAAGGAATCGATTTGTTGTTGTGCTTGGACTTGTCCTCTTCGATGGCCGCAACCGATTTGGGCGGTGCGGTTGGAAGCGGTGCAGGCAGCCCCGGCGATGGCGACGTGTCAACACAATCCAACTCCAACGCCGTCTCGCAATCCAACACCCGTCTCGACTTCGCTCGGCAAGCAGCATCCTCCTTCATCAAAGTCCGCGCCGAAGATCGGCTTGGACTTGTGAGCTTTGCCAGAGATGCACGACTGGTCTGTCCACCAACCTTGGATCATCGCAGCTTGCTCACGCTACTCCACGACCTGGAGCAAGTGCCAGAAGGTCGCGAAGACGACGCAACCGGAATTGGCACCGCCCTGGCACGCGCCGCCGTGCAACTGCGCGACTTGCCATCCGCTTCCAAGGTCATCGTGTTACTGACCGATGGCGAAGAGACCGTGGCTACCGCCGGTAGTGCTGCCATCAAACCGCAAGAAGCCGCCGCACTTTGTCGTGAATGGGGCGTGCGCGTTCATGCCATCGCTGCCGGCCCCGATGCCGACGCCACCCGTGCAACTTTGCAAGCAGTCACCTCCGTGACTGGCGGCCGTGCCTTCGCCGCGCGCGACGCCACTGCTTTGGAGCAAGTGTATGGCGCAATCGATCAACTTGAGCGCACGCGTTTCCAGCAACTGCCGTGGCGTCAAGCGGATCGCTTCCTGCCATTCCTGATCGCCGGACTGATCCTTTGGTTCGTGGCGTCGTGGTTGAACCGATGGGTCTGGAGGGTTCGTTCATGAAGCGCTTCCTGCCAACCGCCTTGTTGCTGTTCGGCGGTATCGCTGCATTGGCGCAACCGCGCTGGGGCGTCGATGAAGATGCCGTGCGTCAACGCGGAATCGATCTACTGGTGTGCTTGGATGTTTCGCGCTCCATGTTGGCGCGCGACTTGGCTCCCGACAGACTTGGGCGTGCGCGTCTTGAGTTGCATGAACTCATCAACACCCTTGGTGCCGATCGTATTGGCCTGATCCTGTTCGCCGGTGAAGCGCAACGTGCCGCACCGCTGACTTCCGATCATGCCAGTTTCCTGTCGCTCCTGGATCTGGCATCGCCGTTAAGCGTGCGTCAAGGTGGAACCGATCTCGCTTCCGCCCTCAGTCAAGCGCGGGTGCTGCTCGAAGCCGCACCAGGCACGCAAAAGAATGTCCTACTGATTACCGATGGCGAAGACCGCGGTGGTCGTGCCTTGGCAGAAGCGGAGCAATGTCGCGCCGACGGCATCACCTTGTTCACGCTTGGCATTGGTACCGAGCAAGGAAGCAAGATTACCCTCACCGATGGCGATGACAGTGAGTTCTACCTGAAAGATAAGGATGGCAACGAAGTGATCTCTCGATTGGATCGCAGCAGCTTGATCCAAATGGCAGAGGCCAGCAGCGGCCGCAGCATCCAACTCAACGCAGAACCGGGCATTTTGCGCGATTGGTATCTGCAAAGCTTGTTGCCACGCGCGCGTGATGCCGCGACTGGCGATCCCGATATGGAGCGAGCGAATCGTTATCAGATCCCACTAGCATTGGCTCTGTTCGGCGCCATATTGGCCATGGCAGGATTCTCCAGGAGGCGGTCATGAACGGCAGTACTTACCAGGCACCGCCAACTTGGAGAGTCATAGTACTCATCGCCCTTTTGCAGTTCAGCTATTGGCAAATCCAACAAGATTCGCACACGGAGATGAATGCTGGCCTTGAGGCTTATGCCACAGAAGACTACCAACCAGCGAAGCAGCATTTCGAAAATGCCCTTGCCCAGCAGTCCAGCCCAGAGGCTTTGCGCAACTTAGCTCTGGCTTGCCTCAAGTCACGCGATCTGGATCGCGCCGCACAAGTCGCCGACCAAATAGCCAGCAGTGGTAACCGTAACGATCTTGCATGGCGCGACTTCTTCCTAGGCAACTTGGCATGGCGTCGGAGTGAGCTCGCAGAGTTTGAGGCGCATGGACCGGTGCCACCAGCAGGTGCTTTGGAGCGTGCGATCGCACATACAGAGGCAGCGCTTCAAGCCTGGCAGGCTGCGTTGGAGACGCGCGACGAATGGCCCGAAGCCTTGCGCAATACCCAACGTGCGGATTACCGACTAGCATTGTTGCGCGAAGAACAGCAAGCAAATGCTGGCAACGCCGACCCTAATGTTGGGAAGATGAATGGCCCGCCGGATTTGAACGCCGCACCGATGGACCCGGCCGAACAGGAACGACTGATGCAACAACTCGATCGATTGGATCTGCAAGAAGCCGCACGTAAGGCGGAGCAGAAGCTGGATCTCAGTGGAGCTTTGGAATGGTAGTTTCCCTTTGCTGCAGTGTGCTGCTGGCTTTGGCCGCGCAAGATGTATCGGTGCAAGAGAACGCGACCTTGCAACTGGAAGTTCGCCGCGCCGCCAACGACCAGGTCTTGTCCACGCAGAGCCAGGTCTACCAAGGCGAGATCCTCTACTTAGACCTAGAGATTTCCTTCGCCGCCGACTTCCATGACCGGCAACTGCTCAACCCTTGGCGCATGCCGCTC
>CAZJGH010000051.1:0-14320 GCA_964545405.1 uncultured Planctomycetales bacterium | reverse complement strand
AACCCAAACTGGGCTTCCCTCCAGGCAGCCCTCAGTATTTGCCACCAGGCTTTTACTTGCTGGAGAAACGCCTGCTCCTCGCGAACGGCGTAATGGCAGGCTTCGGCAATATCCACGCCGCCATGTACACGGATGGCATTCACCTCCTGTTCGTCGCCCAACAGCGAATCGTAGCCGCCCCGGCGATGAACTATCTGGCTGGCGCCTCCTTGGTGAAAGAAGCCTCTATTGGTGGAATTCGGGTAGCAGAGGGCGATTTGCCCGGCCGACGTATTTATGTAGTGAGCCAATTGCCGACTGAAGAGCTGGAAACGGTCTTCGGCTCGATGTTCTAGAGATTTTCCCAAATTTGACCTCAGGTTCCCGCTGTAGGTCCCGCTAATGAGTCGCCTACTCATTCAGCAGGATCGTCATGTCTGTAACCATCACAGCCCTACTTCTGTTCGCAGCAATTCAGGAACCATCTGCAGTACCCGGTGCACACCGTGGTCCCGAAGGTGGAACTCTGCTCGAACTAACCTCTCTTCAAGTCCCCGGCGGCGACAACACTGCCGCACCGGATTTCAACCTCGGCTATTCGAACAGTGGATTGAACCGCTGGGAGTTCTGGTTCGAGAACGAACGCGATGTCCTATTCCGGGGCGAACCTGATTTCCCTGCTCGTGCTGTAAACGAGAAGGGTAGCTATGGTTCCGAATCCTGGGCCGTCGAGCGCCAGGATCTTCTGCTTGTCAGTATGCCCTTGCTGATCGATGCCTTGCATTCCGACGTGCCAGCGATTCGCGAAGCCGCAGCGCTGTCACTTGGACGAATCGGTTATCCCGCTGCCGACACCTTCTTGCAGCGCACCACTCGTGATCAAGTGGAGTCAGTTCGACAAGCCGCATATATGGGTTTGGGACTGATGGCTTCTGAGCAAGGCATCAAGCTCTTGACCTCTACTTTCGAGGAGAATCCCGATCAGGCCACCCGCGCCTTCGCAGCTCTTGGCTTAGGTTTGAGTGGCCGCGTCGAAAGCGGCACGGTCTTGAAGGGTTACCTGAACAAGGTCTACTACAACAAGAGCTGGAAGGTCCAAGAAGACCTGCTGTTGGCGAGCATGCTCGCTGCCGGTGTTCACGGTTCCAATGACTTCACGCCGCTCTTGATGAACTTGGTCAAGGCGATGGAGCAGGACGCCACCACCACTCACCTGCGCACTACCGCCATTCAGGCCCTTGGAGCCCTCGGCGATCGCCGCGCACGTCCGGTCCTCGAGGAATCATTGCTCGACACCGGTTTTGGCGTCGCCACTGCCGCTGCCCAAGCACTGGGTCGCCTCGGTGATAAAGGTGCGGTTCGTCAGCTTGCTGAAGTCGTGCGCGAATCGTCTGATCAGCGCTTGCGCGGCATCTGCCTGCTGGCCATCGGTCGCCTCGGCGGTCGTCAAGCCGAGACCGTGTTGAAGGAACTCCACCCCACGCGTAAGGATGAAGAGAGCATTCACGCCGCGTGGGCTATTGCAGCTGGAATGTCGAAGTTCGATGGCGCCTACCCGGCCCTCGTCGCGACCCTTCTGCATGGCACTGATGATAGGAAACATGACGATAATGCCTCACCACGCAGGGATGAAGAGATCCTGCGTGGTGCGGCTGCCGTCGCCGTGGGTTTCTAAGGAGCCCCTGGAGGCAAGTCTCAGATCGAGCGCTGCCTCAGCATGAAGAACGTGAGCCCGACTTTCCGTGGCTACCTGGCAACTGGTTTGGGTTTGCTAGGTACGGATGCCGCTGACGAGCTGCTGATCGAACTGACCACGCAGGAGAAGCTGACCCCAGCTGAACGGCGCGGTATCGCCACCGGCCTTGGCCTGGCGAAGTCGGAGAAGACCAGCGTGGCCTTGGTCAAGATGTTGGTCAACGACGATGATGACGGAGTCCGTTGGGCTGCATCCCGAGCCTTGGCGACCTCACGATCGACTGCAGCCTTGCGCCTGTTGGCTGATAGCCTGCGCGAGGAGCTTGGGGCCCAAGTTCAGGACATACAGGCAGCACACCTTGTAATGGGGCTTGGCTTCCTGGGCGACACCCATAGCGGTGCCACCATCTCCAGCATGTTGGCTGGCATGGACTACCGCCAGGAGAGCCGTCTGATGCTCGCTCTGAGCCACTACTAGGCCTAATAAAGCCTGCACGCCATCCTTCCGGGGGGTAGAGTTCACTCGAACCCAGTTCCCCCCGGAAAATGTCCAATAACTCTCCCTTTGATTCTGAGCAGAAGCTCAGCGACCCTACATATCGGGCCGAAATGTTGACGAAGATCGAAGCCCTTATTTCGGTCCTCGAAGTTGCACGCCAGAAGGTTGTCCAGAATATGGACGAAGGCGCTCCAAATGCCGATCGCATGTTGCGCGTGAAGCGCCAAGTCGAGAATACATTGAAGGTATGTCGTCGCGCTCGCACAGCATTGCGCGGTACCTCGCCGATCTCACAAGAAGAAGTATTCAACACAGATATTGACGAGCTCTGTACACAGCTTGCCAATATGAGCAGCTAGCTCCCCAAGGTTCCTAATCGCTCCCGTATCGCATCTTCACAGGCGACCAGTTCCTTGGCGTGACCCGCCCGCAAGGCTTCTGAGACCGACTGTTGACGAATATTCAAACGTGCGGCCGCTTCATTCTGATTGGCCGATAAACGCATCGCGACCGCTGCTTTCGCGCGAGATGGTTTCCAATCCCGCATCACCGTAGCATGAAGTCTGGCGGTCGCTTCGATCACCTGGGCATCAACCTTGTTGAGTCCGATGAGGTTGATCGTGAATGGAAGCTTGTGCGAGCCGAGTTGCTGACGAGCTGATTCGTGGCCGGTACTCGTGGCATGAAAGCGAAAGCGTCGGGGCCATATCGCCAGGTTGATTGCCACGGCGAAATCGAAAGCCAACTCCGGAGACTTGAGCACCGCTTGAACTACTGTTCCGTTGTCACTGCAGCTCGGTGTCTCTAGCCAAGCATCAGGCCATCGATCATCGATTGCCTTCAGGGCGTGTTCTGTCTGGTCGAGTAGCTCGTGGTCTGCCTTACCAACTCTTGCATCCAAGACCGCAACAACGGTGCAGCGACTTGTTCCGGGGAGAGGAGAGGCGCTGGCCATGGATTTAGGTTCCCCAATCGCGGGCGTAGCGGTAATCCAAGTTGACCGTGCGAGCGGCGACCTTGGCGATCAGTGGCGGTCTGCGTTTGTACTGGTTGATGCGGACCCGTTCGCTGATGGCGTCGATGAACTCTGGATCGAATCCTTCGGCCAGCAGGGATTCACGCGATTGACGGCGATCGATCAAGCGGAACAACAAGGCGTCGATCGAGTCGTAGGTGAAACCGAGTTCTTGTTCATCGGTCTGCCCAGCCCACAAGTCGGCACTCGGTGGCCGGTCGATGATCGCAGCAGGGACGCCGAGATGGCGCGATAAGGCTACGACTTGAGACTTGTATAGGTCACCGATCGGGTTAATTCCCGAGGCCATGTCGCCGTGCTGAGTGCCGTAGCCGAGCATCAACTCGGTCTTGTTCGACGTGCCGAAGACCAAACCACCAAGCTTGGCTGAGCGATCGTACAAGGTCGTCATGCGCAGGCGCGAGAAGACGTTGCCACGACGTAGTCGGACAGACGGATCGGAAGTATCGCTCAAGTCAGGGTTGTTCTCGAGGTAGCCATCGGCCATCGGCGTGATATCAGCGACTTCGAGTTCGACCTCAGCATGTGCGGCGGAGTCATATGCCAAGGCAAGGCTATCGGGGTGACTTTCGCGATATGGCATAGCCACCGCCAAGACGTTGTCGGCGCCAAGTGCGCGGACAGCTAGTTCGATTACCAAGGCGCTATCGATGCCACCACTCAAACCGAGGACCGCCCGTGACATGCCGATGCGTTGCGTCTCTTCACGCAGGAACCGCACCAACACCCGTTCGGTCAGTTCGACATTGCAGCCTGGCGGGGGAGGTATTGAAGTCATCATCAACTTGGCTGATCTGCTTGCGCCTGAGCGGCAAGTTGCGCATCTGGATCACCGAGCAATCGCGCCAGATGAAGCCGCACCAACTCCGGGCGTGCATCGCGCAGGAGCGGTGTCTGGATGCGTGCGCGCTTGAGTGCTTCACTATCGATAGTGTGGATGAGTAGCTCTTCGTCCTCGCCGTGAGCCTCGGCGACGACCGAGCCGAACGGGGATGAGACACAAGACCCACCCCAGAACATGGTGCCGTCCTCGAAGCCGACTCGATTACAACGCAATACCCAACTCTGGAAGAACAGAGCTTGGGCATCGGCAAGGGTGCGCCAAGATTGTTGCGAGCTCATTTCCGGTTCATCCGTATCGATGCCGCGTGCGGGTGAAGCTACCGGAATAAGCAGGGCGTCGACACCGTTGAGGAAATGAATCCAGCCGGATGACATGTGCCACGCGTCTTCACAGATGAGCAATCCGAAGCGCCCGTGCTTGCTGATTACGGGAGTGAAGCTGTCGCCGGCGGCGAAGTAGCGACCTTCCTCGAAGATGCCGTAATCTGGCAGGTGGACCTTGCGATGGACCTGCAGGATCTCGCCATCCTCAGCGAAGATCACGCTGTTGTAGAAGCGGTGATCGTGACTTTCCTCGACGAAGCCGAAGACGATGCTGCAATCCGTCGACCGTGCCACCAGCTCCTGGATCCGGTCGTCCTCGAGGCGCAGGGCGATGTCTTGGGTGAGGTCCCGCAGGAAATAACCCGTCAGCGAAAGCTCGGGGAAGATGGCCAACTGCACATCAGCGGCAATGGCCTTGTCGAGCCACGCATGGTGGGCTTCGAGATTGGAATCGATGACACCCAACTTGGGGCGCATTTGGCACAGGGCGACGCGGCAGTCCATGGCAATTACCCTGCCAAGGATATCGCTGCGGCCTAATTGCTGACCGGATTAGGTTGCGATTCGAGCAGTCGCACGAGGCCGTGCAAGTCGGAAACCACCGGCACGCCTTCGTGGTCATCCTTGCTGTCTTGCGAGCGATCTACCCACACGGCGCGGAGACCGGCGTTGAGCGCGCCTTCGACATCCCGTTCGAAATGATCGCCAGCATGGACGGTCTCACTTGCCGCGACACCTGCTCGGAACAAGGCGCGTTCGAAAATGGCGCGACCCGGTTTCTCAGTCTTGAGGTCGGCGCTGGTGATGATGAAGGAGACCAAGTCGCCGAGGCCCAGGCCATCGAGCAACTCCGGTAGGTGGTCGGACCAGTTCGAGACGATACCGACCTGCATTCCGTTCTCCGACAACAGCTCAAGAACCTCCCGAACTTCATCGAACAACCGGTAGGACGAAGGATCCTCGAAATGCTTGCGCAAGGCAAGGTGTCCGGGTTCGAGTTTGTCTTCAGCGACACCGCATTCCATGAGCACCCGGTGGTTGAATGCCTGGAACCACGCCGAGCTGTAGCGGAAGTTGCCATCAAGGGTGCTCGGCAGGTCGGCGAAGGCGTGTTGCATCGCCGCATTCACCTCGTTGAGGTCGAGCGCATCGACCCCATGCTCCAGGATCACCGCCTGATAGATTTCAGGGCGGCTGGTGTGTTCGGTGAACAGGGTATTTCCAGCGTCGAGGAAGACGGCTTTTATGTCGGAGCGCAGCATGGCGTTGGGGATGCCTTGGGATTGTAACGGTAGAATGGTCAAAGATGAAATCGTTGCGGTCGACTCCTTGGTTGTTGTTGCTTTTGTGCTGCTCGTGCAGCACCTTCACTACCCTATTTGGTGAGCGGCAGAACGTGCCACCAGTGCAATCCCAGGACCAGCAGCGCGCTTTCGCGGACGCCATAGCTGTTCAGGGGATGGAGCATATCCCTGCTTGGTTGCGCCCAACCGAGACTGATGTGCAGCAGGTGAACGGCTTGCTCGATGCAGTGGGACTGCTGAAGGAGGATCAGGGAGAACAGGCAGCGATGCGTCTGCAGCAGCTGCGCGCGGAAAATTCGCTTGGCAACGAGGTCTGCGCACTGCACTCGTGGTCATTGCTGCAAGCCGGGCAAACCAGTTCAGCAGCTACGGTTGCGCGCGATGGTATCGCTGAGTTCGGAGCCACGCCGGCGCTGGCTTTCGCGATGGCACAGGTCTTCGAAGCGCAAGAGCAACCAGAGGAAGCCTTCCCGCTGTATCGCGATCTATCGACGTTGGCAGCTGAGGACGTCTTGGTCCTACGCGCATGTGCTCGTACGGCCGTCGCTAGTCGTCGCGGTGAAGATGCGTTGTTCTACCTCGATCGCCTGATGTTGATAGAGCCGTTGACGGTGGAGCTGAAACGTCAACGGGCACAAGCCTTGGAACTTGCGAATCGCCCTGAGGATGCCCTGGCTTTGTACGAACAGATGAGCGCCGAACGTCCGGAGGACTTCGTTTTGCTTGCTGATATGGCCTCAGCTTCTTTCGCCACGGCCAAACGTAGTGGCGAAGTCTCGCACTATGAGAACTGTGTCGTGCTGCTCGAACGCCTGACCGCAGCTGCTCCACAGCACAGTGAGGCATTCTTCATGTTGGCGACCGCCCGTCAGGAGATAGGGCGCGATGCAGAGGCCGGATTGGCCTACGACCGCTGCCTTGAGGTCGAGCCTAGCCATGTAGAGGCTGGTTTGGCCTATTCCGCCCTGCTCGCTGCCAGTGGAGAATCGCAAGCAAGCGCCGACGTCTTGCTGTCACTGCTGCGCCAACCGATTTCCGGGAAGGATGTGGAGCGTGTACAGTCGCGACTGATGACTTTGCGCCCGCCGGAGGATAATTGATGAACCTACTGCTTCTTCTGGTTCAAGGTGATGGAACGACTGAAGAACAGATAGGTTGGCTTACCGAGAAGCTGACCGGATGGCTGTCTCACATCACTGAGAACTTGTGGCTGCAGGCGCTGATAGTTGTCGGCGCCTCATTAGTCCTGGCCAAGGTATTCGATTGGCTTTGCACTGGAGTCTTCAAGGCTCTCACTTCGCGCACCAAGACCACTGCCGATGACGCTGTACTGGCGGCCTTGCACTCGCCGGTTATGAACACCGTGATCCTGATCGGCTTGGCGGTCGCGACACGCTTGATGCAGTTCGACATCTCGGTGCAGACCTTCACCATCCGCGCCCTCTTGACCATCGGATTGTTCATCTGGGCGACCTTCGGTTTCCGCGTGGTCGGGGTGATCCTGCGCTCGGCATCGAAGAACCAGAGTCGTTATCACGCGGTCCAGGATTCGACCTTCCCGCTCTTCAACAACCTCGCCAAGGTGATCCTGTTCGCGGTGATCGTGTACATGGGCATCAGCATCTGGGATTTCGATGCAGGCGGTTGGTTGGCATCCGCGGGTATCGTCGGCTTGGCGGTCGGCTTCGCTGCACAAGACACCCTCAGCAACCTCTTCGCCGGCGTCTTCATCCTCGCCGACCGTCCTTATCGTGTCGGCGATTACATTCGCCTCGACAGCGGAGAGCGTGGCAAGGTCGCCTTCATCGGTTTGCGCTCGACGCGGGTGGTCACCCGCGATGACATCGAGATCACCGTCCCCAATGCCGTCATGGGGGGCGCCAAGATCGTCAACGAGACCGGTGGCCCACATGTGAAGGGGCGGATTCGAATTCCGGTTGGCGCCGCATACGGATCGGATATCGATACGGTCATCAAGGAGTTGCTCGCGAGCGTCAACGACATCGACGCCAAGCTGGTGTGCAAGGACCCTGAGCCACGGGTGCGGATGCGTGCCTTCGGTGCGTCGAGCCTCGATTTCGAGTTGTTGGCCTGGATTCCCGATCCGGAACTTCGCGGTAACGTCAGGCACTTGCTGATGCGCGCGGTCTACCTGCGCTTCGATTCAGCTGGCATCGAGATTCCTTACTCCAAGCAGGACGTCTTCATCAAGGAGATGCCCTCCTCCATGGTGGAGGAGAGCAAAGACTGACGCGGTCGCGCTCAGTCCTTCTTCTTCTTGCCGCCGAACAGGCCGCCGACATCGACCTTGCCTTTCAAGGCTTCGTCAAGCTGTTCACCGACCCCTTCAGGAAGGTTGTCGCCTAACTTGTCCTTGAGCAGGTCGCCGGCCTTCTCCTGCAACTCGTCGGTCTGTTCATCGATGAACTCCTGCGCGCGACGCTCGACCTCAGCCTTGACCGCTCCGCCGAGCATGTCGCCGAGATCGGTCTCGTTCTCGATATCGAAGGTCGGAGAAGAAGGTGTTCCACCGAGGTTGATCATGAAGGCGACCGGCTGACTCTGCAGTGCCGAGTTAAGCAGCGTGCAGAACTCGCGCGCCGGCACACCCAAGACATCAGGGCTGTTAGGCAACGCCTTCAATGTCGTGTCATTGAGGACGATGCGTATTCCGCCACCGAGTTGCTCGGCATTGAACGCCACGCCTTGGGTACTGATGTCCAATGTGCCGCCGTTGATCGAGAACGGCAACGACTTGTTTATCAGGTCAGTGACGCTGGCTACCGGCAAGCCGTCAGCGGTGAAGTCGAGGCTCGATAGTGTCGCGTCACGTGATAGGGCCAGGGTGAAGTCAATCGCACCGCCGGCTTGCAGGCCGCCACTGCCCTTGTAGGTGGCAGCAGGAGTCGCACCATCCGGCGGGGTACCGATGTTGGCCAGTGAGAAGGTGAAGTTGTCGATCGCGGGCAGGATCGGCTTGCCATTGCGCTTGTCGATGGTCTCCCAGTTGAAGTCCTTGATGCTGGCATTGCTCAGCCAGAACACTCCTTCTGCATCGGCGGCGGCGGCGGTCTGCGCTGCCTTGACGTAATCAGGCATACCCGGGTATTTGGCACGACCGACCTCTTCTTCCGCACTTTCGCTGGTCTCGCCGTCATCGCCACCGACAGGCAGCATGTCGTAGTACTCCTTGTACTGTTGATAGCGCTCCCAATACTCGACGGCAATCTGCACGAAGTCGCGGTCCTCGGCTGGAGGCAGTTCTTCAGCCTGCTCGACCGGACCTTCAGCTTCCACCACGTCAGGTGGCGGGGGACCAGGGTCGAAGGCTAGGGTGCCGTCGGGCTTGACGATCAAGTGCAGCAAGGTGTCATCCAGTTGCGCGTTCTCGATCACGACCCGCCCATCCAACACTGCCATGGTGCTGATATTGATCTCGGCCTTGCCGATATCAAGCATCGGGTATTCCGTCGTACCGACCTTGAACTGCTCTACCCCGGCGCTGCCGCCAAGTACCGACAGTTCAGCGGTCTCGAAGTCGACAGGCTGGTGGAATGCGACTGGACCGTACTTGCGAAGTGCATGACTGAACAAGGCATCGCCACCGAAGATGAGCGCGCCGAGCAGCGCCAAGACCAATACCGCGAGCAGCAGCAGGAAACCTTTACGTAGGATTGCGATCATGCGATCAACCTCCCGATGATGCGGAACAGGAAGAACCCGCCGAGGGCCTTCGCCAGTTTGGTCTGACCGAAACGATCACGCCAGAGTGGCAGCTTGGTGCGCATGGTCATGTAGCTGGCGATGAACATGATCGCAGCCATGCAGATGCCGAGGATGGCGGTGCCCATGCCCCAATAGGTATGCAGTTGCCACGATGGCAGCGTATTGCCGAATCCGATGATCATGCTCTCGGGCAGGCCGCTGTCGAGCAGTCCTTTGCCCATGGTCACGGCTGCCGCATCAAGGAACAGGATCGCGAGCAGCTTCGAGAAGCCGGCGAACAGGACCGCGATGGGAATGGATGCCTTCAACACCAAGCAGAAGATGAGCGACCAGAGCCACAAGCCGTTAAGGCCAAGGAAGCCGCTGCCGGGATCGATCTCGTGCATCGGGATGATGCCGAGAAGGATGCCGAACAGGATTCCTAGCGCGAACTCTAGGGGGTCGACCTTGCCGGTGAGTGCGCGGGCGAACTGGCGGAGGATTCCGAGCATCCCTAAAGGATACCCGGCTTCTCCTTGCTGTCGGCCTTCTCAGCGCTGTAGCTGATGGTGAAATCGCCACTTCCACGCACCAGCCAAGAGACGGTCACGCGCCCATGTCCGGGCACGCCATTCTCGAGGCGCAAGCGCTGCGGCTCCAATGTCGACGAGGTCATGCGCTCTGGGCGGAAGCGATCGCGGATCAAGCCGCCTGCAAGTACCTGTAGATCCTTGCCGGATATCTGCACGATGTCTGGAGTGCCGATGTTGTGCATCGCTGCCATACCGGAGCGACTCGGCATGAGCTTGGAGTTGACCAGATCGACTCGCACTCGATAAAGACCATCCCCAAGGTCTTCGACCTCGGGCTCATCGATGCTCACCTGCGCGATCTCCTCAGCATGGCGCGCACAGAACATCGCGTTACGGTGCAGCATATCCTCGATCATGAACGAAGGTGCGACACGGCCGTGCTGACGTTTGAATCCGCCGATCTCGATCTCGCCATAGACGGGGTGATCGTAAGGATGCCAGTCGACGTAGATGTCGCCGAGCGTTACCGAGTCATTGAACTCGAGCTGGTGTTTTTGGCTGGAGGACCACCAGTCACCGGTGCGTTCACGATCCTTGCCCCAGTACTGCGGCGAGTTCCATAGCTCGTTGGTGAAGGAGAAGATCCCTTGTCCTTCGTAAGTCCAGTTCACGAAGCCACCGTGCACGGTGTAGAGGTCGGCATGCAGGATCATGTACTTGTAGAACGGCAGCATCAGCTCCCCTTCCTCACCAAGGGCATCGTAGACCTGGATGTCCGATCGCGGGTAGCGAACGCTCTCGTCGCCAGGTCCGCGCAGGATCATGCCGCCGGTATTGTGGAAGCTCTGCGACGCGGCGATGTTGGGGTGGTTGATGATGAAGTTGCCGATCGCCGCGGTTTCCGGGTAACTGAATGGGTAGTCCCCGGCACCGCGTTGGATGTGGTTAGGCTGCCAATCGCTTGGCCAGTTACGGTTCATGTCATAGCCACCTAAGCCATCCTCGTTGGTGCGCCCGTCACCATCGTTATCGATGCCTTCGCGCCCTAGCATGATCCAATCACCTTGCTGGTCGCCGCTCACCGGCACCATGATGCGCGGATCATCGCGGTCGAGGCGGTGCGTCCCGCGGCCCATAGGTACCTGTTTGCGCATCGACACGATCTCACCATCGCCATCCAGGTCGTCATAATCGTCCTCATCGAACAGGCCATCCCGGTCATTGTCGGTGGGGGTGGTGCCCGATCGTGAACTGCTGCCGGTGTTGGCGCGTTCGAACCAATGGTCGCGCCCGTCTGGGTTCTGGGCCGGCAGGATGTAGAACGCACGACTATCGAGCAGGTTCTTCGCCCGTTCGTTGTCAGCGTAATGCTCGAGCAACCACCAGGCCAGGTAGATCGCTGCTTCGCCGCCTTGCACCTCATTTCCGTGCACGTTGCCGTCGACCCACATCGCGGCCTTGTCGGTATGAGCGCCAGTGTGCTTGTTGGTGAGCACCATCACTCTCATCGGACGTCCCTCGAAGGACTCGCCGATCTTGATGAACTCGATGAAATCAGGATAAGCCTGTTGAAGGCTATCCATGTGACCTTGCAGTTCGCCGTGGGAGTAGTAACGGTTCCACGGGATCTCCACCTTCGGTAGCCAGCGCCCGCCTGCTTCTTGGGCAGTGGCTTCGGTGGTTGCGCAAAGACCGATCAAGGTCAGGCCAAGGCAGCACAGTGTCTTGGCTGAAGGGAAGTTGTTCGGGATGTTCATCACTTGGCCTCCAAAGTTGCGAGCGCCTCGCCGGCGATCCTTGAGGTTGCGCGGATGCGCGGGGCTTCTGAACCTTGTGGTGTGCGATAGATCCAGTGGAATTCCGAGTTGTCGCCGAGGCCAACCAGTCGTTCGACCGATTGCACTCGTCTTCCGACCAATAGTTCGCCATCAGGTGGCAGTTCAAGGTTGATCCGCAAGGGCATGTGTTGGCGAGTAGCGCGACCCATCGCCGACATCGTCGGGATCAAGCCATCGCAGACCAGGAACGCGCGGGCCTCGAATACGCCGCTGTCATCCAAGGCAGTCACTTCTACCGACCAGCGCAGTTGCGGAAAGTCGCCTGCAAGTGAATCGATGAAGCTGCTCAGGTTGTCAGTCAACGCAGGCAGCAGTGCAGAAGGAGGATTTTCGAGCACCAGGGGTTTCCATCCACCGATCTCGATCATCCCGAGCTCGGCATGGTCGTGGCTTGCCCAGGGCCTGAATGCGGCACCTTGGTACCAACGGTCTGCCCACAGCAACAGCTTATGGCCATCGGTGGTCCCGACCTCGACTTCCTCTTCGGACTCTTCCTCTTCTGCGGTTTCCTCCTCCCCGGTTTCCTCTTCACTTTGCTCGACCTTCTCAGGCTTCTCATCAAGTGGAGGCGACCAAACGGCTGACTCGATGGTCAGGATGCCACGCTGGAAGTAGAGCCAATCGGCGAAGTTGCCATCCCCGTGATCAGCGGACCGCGGAGCCTCGATCTGCTCATCCTCATGGAAACGCGCACCAAGAATCTTCAGTAGCGCGGCGTCATCCTTGAGAGGGTCGGTGGACCGTTGGTCGGAGCGATCAATGCCACCTGCGGGCTTGGCGATGTTGTCCTCGTCATCAAGCACGATGGCCAAGGCGATCGATTGGTGACGGATTACGAAATCGACCAGGGCCCTACTCTCGGGCTCACTCAGTTGAAAGCTACCTGCATTAGGTGCGTACTGGACCCAGCGGTGGGGGAAGTTGGCTTCAAGCTCAACTCCACCAGGGCCATCTTCCATACGCGTTCGGTCGCCATCGTCGTCTGCGCCTTCACGTGAATAGACGAATACTCCGGTTTCACTTTCCGCAGCGTCGGCTTCGCGCGACAAGCGAGGGTCGAGTTCATCAGCAAGCCAGGTACCTTCAGGTCGCGGCACTCGCATCCATAGGAGTTGACCATCGCCATCGAGATCATTGAGACCGTCTTCATCGATGCGTCCGTCACGATCATTGTCGGTCGGTGCGCCGCGCCATGGCGCCAAGCCGGCGAAGGCATTGGCGGCTGCATCGGGATTGGCTACCGGCAGCACGAAGACTTGGGCTTGCTGCAGGATCGGTGCGTCGCCGGTAGCGAGGTGTCGGCACAAGCCCAGTGCCATCTCGCTGGCGGCCAATCGGTCGCCTTCCAGGTTGGCGACCACCAGGATCGCTGGGGTACCAGGTGCGGTCGCGTTCGCGAATTGTGGACCGGCGAAGGCGGCCATCAACAGCGGCGTGCCGGCACTGCTGTTGCCGATCTGGATCAGCGTCATCGCGTCGTTCGCGCTCGCCATGTCCTGTAACTCTGACGAGATCGAAGCCGGCGAGTTATAGCCATCGGGAGGCACTTTATATGCAGGCACATCCTGTGCCGCTGCGAACGAAAGGAGGAAAGTTGTGCAAACAGCTAACATGAGGACAGCAAGTCTAACAGCCATTCGGAGATGCAGGCAGCGCTCAATCCTGGACGTTGTTATCCTGGCGACATGAGTATCAACAATCTCTTCAGCCTTCAAACGGCGATTTGCCTGGCCCTGGCGACCTCCATTATCTCCTGCCAGGTCGTCGTTCACGATGGTTATTCAGTATCGCACTCCAGCAAGACCGATCACAACCATGCTCGCTTGAGCGATCTCGACTCCTTTCTCGGCACTTGGGTTCAAGCCGACGAGAACGGTGCCGCGACGGATGAAGTGGTGACTGAGTTCGCCTCTACCGCCGGTGGTTCAGTGGTCATCGAGACTCTCTTTCGCGGTCAGCCTCACGAGATGGTCACCATGTATTACTCCAGCCCGGAAGGCTTGTTCATGACCCATTATTGCGCAGGCAAGAATCACCCCAACATGGCGGCGTCCATCGATTAAGCCACGGGTGACCTGATATTCACCTGCATGGGTGCCGGCGCCAACTTCAAGCGCTGCTCCAAGTCGGATCATATGCATGATGTGCGCTATCACCTGGATGGAGATCACCTGACCGCCACCTGGCATTCGATGAATGGCGGTGAGCTTGATGAGCCGATGGTGTTCTCCTTGGTACGGCAAGGCTGAGCTTTCCTTTCACCTTCGGTTTCTTAGTCGCCACGGCCATCCCCACGGTCCCCCCGCGACTTTACAATTCCCACCCAATGGATGGGCCGGTAGCTCAATCGGTTAGAGCAGCGAACTCATAATTCGTCGGTTCCAGGTTCAAGTCCTGGGCGGCCCACTCCTTCCGATGCCTTGCATGCCTTCGGCCCGCAGCATCGGTCGTCGCAGGCACCCCGGCCGCCGCGTTCGCGGTTGGCTCGCTGCGCAAGCCTCGCTCCGCGTCAAGTCCTGGGCGGCCCACTCCTTCCGATGCCTTGCATGCCTTCGGCCCGCAGC
>CAZJGH010000050.1:0-14344 GCA_964545405.1 uncultured Planctomycetales bacterium | reverse complement strand
CCGTCGGCTCCATCGCCGGCGAAACTGCCTCCTAACATTCCATCAGCACTACGCATCCCAGGGAGCCATATCTCTCGTTGTGCTTCCAGGAATTCAGCATAGCCACTGTCGGCTACTCTACAGCTCGCGACGCGCAACCATGTGCCATGTCGCGAGGCGGCACGGATTCCCGGGAACTGGCCTGACATCGGAAACAGCTCCTTGAACACGCTGGTCGTACAGCTACGCATCGTGGCTGCCTGCTTGTTCGCCGAACATATCCGGTCATGAAGTCCGTCAGGGTCCATGAACTCTTCGAGCGCCTTTTGACTTGACCATAGCCCAAGGACGGCAGCTATTTCACTAGAGTTGTCGTCCCAGCCACCGAACTGGCCCCAGAACCCAGATTTCTGACGCACTGCTTGCCATGACTCTTGCGCGTTGCTGAAAGCTCCGCGCTTGGCCTGTTCAACTGCACAGACTATCCATTTCAGCCACATGCCTGTGCCAGACCGTTACTGACCCTTGAACTTGGGGGCGCGCTTCTCTGCGAACGCAGCTAAGGCTTCGAGGCGGTCGGAAGTCGGGATTATCCGCGCGTAGCAGGAAGCCTCATGTTCGAGGGCGAGGGCGGCCGGAAGATCCAGGCCACCATCGATCGCCGCCTTCGCTGCCTGGACCGCCAAGGGGCCGTTGCGCAACAGGGCCTCGACCATCTCGTCCGCGACTCCAGAGATGAAGCCGCTTGGGGCGACGCGATGCACCAGACCGATGTTCAAGGCCTCGGTTGCATCGAGGCGACGCGCCATCAGGATCAACTCCTTGGCCTTCGCGGCACCGACCAACCTCGGCAGGCGAATCGTGCCACCAGCACCTGGAATGATCGCCAGGCTGGTTTCAGTGAGACCTATCTGCGCGTTGGCATCAAGGATCCTGAGGTCACAGGCCAATGCCATTTCACAGCCACCACCAAAGGCATGCCCATTCATGGCTGCGACCGTAGGCTGAGGAAGGCTGGCGATGTCGTCCATCAAGCCTCGGATGTTCTTGACGAACTCGGCGACCTGTTCTTCATTCATGGTGCGACGTTCCTTCAAGTCTGCGCCGGCACAAAACGCCTGGTCACCGGCACCGGTGATGACGACCACCCATACGTCGCCATCCTTGTGCAGTTCAGCCAAGAGCGCACGCATGCGTTTGATGGTCGGCAAGCTCAGCGCATTGCGCGCTGCCGCCCTGTTCACCACGATTCGGGCGACGTGATCGTCTCGCTCGAGGAGCACCAAGTCTTGGTCTGCCATAGCCATAGGATAGCCAAATGGAGAGCGACTTTCCCGCCAGCCCTTGTGCGTGAATCGCAGCTTCAGCTGGGCCGACGTTGCGAGCCCAACGCCAATGGCCTGCCCAGCTCAGTGGCAAGAAGGGTTGCAGCCTCGTCGATAGCACTCACATCCATGTGTGGCCCAATGCCACGCGCTTCGGCCTCAGCCAACAATGCTCCACTGGCCAGGTTTCCAGCAGCACCTGGGGCGAAAGGACAGCCACCGGTCCCACCAGCAGATGCGTCGAACATCCGCACGCCCATATCCATCCCGACAACGCAATTCTCCAAGGCCGTGCCATAAGTGTCGTGCATATGCAGAGCTAGCTTTTCGATGGGTAGATGCTCCAGGGCGCCAGTTATCAAGGCTTCGACCTGCTCCGCGCGCCCGACTCCGACGGTATCAGACAACACGACCCGTTCAACACCCATGTCCGCTGCCGCGGCTACGAGATCCAGGACTACTCCAGGATCCGTATCCCCTTCCGACGGCGATCCGAACGCCATCGACAGGTATAGCCTTACCGGGAAGCCGTCGTGCTCAGCCGCAGCACATAGCTGACGATTGACTTCCACCGCCTTAGCTATCTCCATTCCTGAGTTCGCGCGGGAGAAACCCTCATTGGCACCTATGACTGCGGTGATCGCATCGAGGCCGCTGACACGGAAACTCTCGTAGCCGCGTTGATTCAGGACCAGACCGACCAACGGAATTTCCTTGCGCCACCGAACATCGCGCAAGGCTTCGCACAAGTCGATCGCATCGGCAAGTTGGGGAACAAGGTCTGCGCGTACGAAGGACGTCACCTCCAGTGAATCCGGTCCGGCAGAAGCCAGGAGTTGCAGCAGCTCTAGTTTGCGCGACGTCGAGAGGATGGCCTTCTCGTTCTGTAAGCCATCGCGGGCGGCAACTTCATGCAGTCGCAGGAGGTCGGTCATGAGACGGATTGTGACATAGCGAGATTGGACAAGGTGCCAGCGAGCAGGTCGACATGCCCTTGCAGGGAGAATGACTCTCGCAAGTCCATCACGAGCTGTTGCCACTTATCTGAAGGAGTAGAACTTGCGGTCACCAACAACTCGAGGGCACTGGCGGCGGCAACCTCAGTCAGGTTTGGTGCAACTGCCACACACAGCTCAGGAGGCAGCAGTTCCGCGACTCCAGCTTGCGGCGTGGTGACCACCGGAACACCAGCGGCTGCTGCTTCAAGGCAGACCAATGAGAATGAGTCGTAGCGCGTGGGGTGGACCAACAGGTCTGCACCACCTAGAGCGTCATGAAACCGACCATCCCAATCGTGCAAGGTCACTCCTGATGCCTCTAGGTCTTCCACACTCCGACCGATCGCACGCGCAGCGTGGGACTTGGTCTTGGACCATAGATCGAGTTCGGCCGGGATCTTGCGGGCGCGAATAGATGTGAACCACTCGACCGCTGCGGCTGCGCCATGCCTTAACGGATCACGCCCACAGTGGACGATTCGCAATGGGTTCTCGGTTTCCCAATCACGCTGCATACGTGGCTGCGCCAACCCGACTGGCTCCTGCAGCAGCGGTAGCGGAGCCAACACCTGTGACTTATCGGGAACGCGCTCCGCAATCTCCCTGCCGACCATCGGCGATGGGACGAATACGACTTCAGCGGCGCGCAACGCTGCGTCCTCAAGACGCATCAACGCGCGAGTGCGCAGGCTCGGTGGACGTGATCGCGCGGCCTGGACATGTGGGGCGCTACCTCCCATCGGTTGCCACAAGGAACCAGGGAAGGAGATCGTGCGCGGCGAGAAGACTGCATCAGCGCCCCATTTGCGCGCTGCAGCCACTGCTTCACGAGCCTCGGCATAATCCGACCACGGGCGCGGCAGGAAGCGTCCTCGTTCAAGGTGCAGGGTCTCGATGTCCTCGGGCGGTTGCCGGTGCGCACCATTCGCGACCAGCAGAACTTGGTGCCCGCTTGCCTGCAGGCTGGGCAGGACGAACTTTAGATACTGTTCAAGCCCGCCCCCGGCATGATGCCAGTGGTCAAGCAGGACAGCTATTTTCATCCGTATTTGGGCACGTGAGCAGCCATCCGCGCGGTCTTGTTGATGACGTCACGTAGACATCGCTTGGAATGATTATCCAGGCGCGTCTTGGACATATAGCGCAGCAGGAATCTCATGCGATCAGCCCGTGTGACAGTCGGTGGCGCAGAGTGGTTCATCGCGGCCAAGTCCTTGACGAACCAGCGCCGGCGCGGCGGGAAGTCGCGATCTACTCGTTCCAGGTCGATGAAGTATGGGCGCCCCCAACGTGGATCGTCAGTCACGATGAGGTGACAAAGGTACAGGTCCTTGTGATAAAAACCCGTCGAATGGAAGCGGCGCACCATGCCTGCGACATCGTTCAGGACCTGGTCACGGGCCTGCCTCTCACTTACGCCATTGGGGTTCGGGTAGCCATTGGCAAGCAGGTGGTCGAGCTGGGGGCCTTTGACCTCCCTGGTCACGATGAATGATTGCCGTGGACAGCCCAATAAGGAGATGTTCTCGCCGAAAGCGACCGGCTCAGGTACGTCGAAGCCGGTTTTCCGCAACATACCGATCGCATCCCATTCAATGTGGGCCGGACTGGCTGAGCGGCGCCCCATCAGTGCCATGCGACGCTTAAGCGGCACATCGTGGTGCAGCTTGATGAACAGGACGGCGTCGTCGACCTCGACCCGGTAGGTCTTACGAGGGCCAGCGTCCCGCACCAAAACGCCGTCAGAAAAGCTCATAGCCTCACTGAGGGTGGACAATTGGAGCTTTTCAAGCAGATGTACGTCCTCCTGAGCAGCAAGAATGCGCCCTTGGTCGAGGGTGGTGGTGGGCCGCCCCTTCGGCCGGTACATCTGGATGTCACGAACTTCGGACATGTAAGCATTTTCGACTATCTGTTGCCTAGAAACAAGCTTTTGCCGATAAGTTGGAGACCACTTCCCACTCTTTGCCTCTCCCAATGCGTGGCTGGACAGGATATTCTCTGCCCCCCCGGGAGTTCTCATCCCCCCCAAGTCCCTGGCCCCACTCCGATGGCCGTAACCAAGACAACAGACCACCAAGGGTCAGAATCAAATCCCTTCCTCCAGATGCAGAAGCGTTTGGAGAAAGCAGCTGATTTGGTCCAACTCGATGACGGTGTTTACCGCATCCTCGCCACCCCCTATCAGGAACTCACCGTTTCCGTGCCGGTCAAGATGGACGACGGCTCGTTGCGTGTGTTCACTGGCTATAGGGTGCAACACTCGATCGCACGTGGCCCGGCGAAAGGAGGCATCCGCTTCTCACCTGAGGTCAGCCTCGATGAGGTGCGAGCGCTTTCTGCCTGGATGACCTGGAAGTGCGCGGTCGTCAACGTGCCGTTCGGTGGTGGTAAAGGCGGCATCATCTGTGATCCGCGCCGCATGTCGCAGGGCGAGCTCGAACGCTTGACCCGTCGCTACACCGCCAACCTGTTGGACATCCTCGGCCCGGAACGCGATGTTCCCGCGCCAGACATGAACACTGGCGAGCAGACCATGGCTTGGTTGATGGACACCTACTCGATGCACACGCGTGCGACGACGGCCTCCATCGTCACCGGCAAGCCGATCGGGCTTGGTGGCTCCAAGGGTCGCCGCGAAGCGACCGGCTTGGGTGTCGCCTTCACGGTCCGCGAAGCGCTCAAGCATCTGGGCATGCCTGACAAGGGTTGTCGGGTGGTAGTGCAAGGGGCTGGCAACGTCGGTGGTCTTGGCGCACTGTTCCTGCATGAGATGGGCCACAAGGTCGTCGGCATCAGCGACATGTATGGCGCTATCCACAACGACAATGGCCTGGACATCTCCGCCGTGCTCGATTGGTTGAAGGACAAGGGAACGCTTGAAGGCTTCCCGAACTGCGATTACATCGACAACTCACAACTGCTGACCCTGGATTGTGAAGTCTTGGTTCCTGCAGCGACCGAGAACCAGATTACCTCCGCGAACGCTGCCGACATCAAGGCGAAAGTCATCGTCGAGGGCGCCAATGGACCGACGTCGGCCGAAGCGGACGCCATCCTCGAAGGCCGTGGAGTGTTCGTCGCTCCCGACATCCTGGCTAACGCCGGTGGTGTGACCGTCTCCTACTTCGAGTGGGTACAGAACCGCATGGGCTACTTCTGGGAAGAGCAATTGGTGTTCGACCGTATGGAACGCATCATGGTGGATTCCTTCACCGACGTCGTCGAAGCTGCCGCCAAGTACGAGACCAGCCCACGGATCGGCGCCTACTGCAAGGCCATCGATCGCGTCAACTACTGCCTGAACCTGAGGGGAATCTATGCCTGATCACGACATGATGCCTCCCATCGAGGAACCGATGGCCCCGACCCCGGAGTTGTCCGACGACAACCCCTTCTCGTCGATGATGGAGCGCTTCGATGAAGCCGCTCAACTACTCGGCCTCGACCCGGATCTCTACATGCTGCTGCGTCGCCCCGACCGGCAGTTCAAATTCGCGATTCCGGTGATCGACGACCACGGTGAGGTCCAGGTCTTCAATGGCTTCCGGATTCGCCACAACTTGTCGCTCGGCCCATGCCTTGGTGGCTTGCGCCTCGACAAGACCATGACCCGCACCCAACTTGCTGCACTTGCGGCATGGAACACCTGGAAGTGTGCGGCACTCAACGTGCCCTTCGGAGGTGCTATGGGCGGAGTGGATTTCGATCCGCGTGACCACAGTCCACGGGTAGTCGAAAGTGTCGTGCGCCGGTACACCGCCGGTCTGCTCGATTTCCTTGGCCCTGAACGCGACATCCTCGCCCCTGACCTGCACAGCAACTCGCAGATCATGGCTTGGTGTCTCGACACCTACTCCATGCACGTACGCCACACCGAGAACTCGGTCGTGGTCGGCAAGCCTGAAGGCCTCGGCGGCACCGTCTGCCGTGACAGCGCAGTCGGCCGTGGAGTACGGGTGCTCATGGAGCGTCGTCTGGCTGACATGGGCTTCACTTCGAAAGCTCGTGTGGTGGTGCAAGGTGCCGGCAACGTCGGCAGCCAAGTCGCCCGTGAGATAGCCAGCTTCGGCCATACCGTGATCGGTTTCAGCGATGCTGGTGGCAGCCTCTACAACCCGGCTGGCATCGATGTAGAGCAGGCCATGGATTACCGCACCAAGCATGGCACCTTGGCTGGGTTCCGTGGCGCTGAGCCGATTCCCGACGAGGATTTCCTGTGCATAGAATGTGATGTGCTGATCCCCGCTGCTGCAGCCAACCAGATCACCGGCAAGAACGCACACTGCATCAACGCCAAGGTGATCGTCGAAGCCGCCAACGGCCCGACCACGCGCAAGGCTGACGCCATCCTGCAGGAACGTGGGATTCCGATCCTTCCTGACCTTCTGGGTAACGCCGGAGCGAGCATCATCGCCTACTTCGAATGGGTACAGAACCGCATGGGCTACATGTGGCCACGAGAAGATGTCGAAGCTCGTTTGGATCGCATGATCATCGAGGCCTACGACCGCGCGCGTGCCGAAGCTGGCAAGCACAAGGTCGGCTTGCGCTTGGCCACCTGCATGCTAGGTGTCGAACGTGTGGCTTACTTCGATAGCCTGCGCGGCATCTACGGCTAGGCCTTGGCCTAACCGGGGCCGGGACTCTCGCCCCAATGCAATTTACTGCGCAACCGCGAATAGAAGCGGTTGTTGGGGTCTACCACCAGCGGCAAGCGCCGACGGCTAGGGCCGATGCGGATGCGGTCACCTGGTTGGAGCTTGCCTTCGAGGTGCCCATCACTTGTCAAGCAACCCTGCTCATAAACCTTCAGGGTGATGTAACGATCGGCGCGCAGCACCAGCGAACGCATCCCCAACATATGTGGGGCCAATGGCTGGATGACCAACGCATCGAGACTCGGCGCCAAGATGGGGCCACCAGCTGACAGGTTGTACGCGGTCGAGCCAGTAGCGGTTGAGACGATCACGCCATCGCCATGCCAGGTACATACGTGGCGACCCTCGTCGACGAAATCAACGGTTATCAGGCTGTTGTTGGCGATACGGTTTACGACGATCTCGTTCAACACATGTGAATCGACCACGACCTTGCCATCTCGCTTGACGGCAAAACTCATCATCGCGCGATCCTCGACCCGCGCCTTATCGGCGAACACCCGTTCAAGCACCGGTTCGATGCGTTCTTCAGACACGCTGGCGAGGAAGCCTACCTTGCCGAGGTTGACTCCCATGACTGGAACCCGACGCTTACCGAGACGATGGGATACCGCAAGGATGGCACCATCACCACCGAGCACGATGACGAAATCAGGTTTGCAGTCGATAGGTTCATAAGTTCCGCAGAAATCCTTCGAGACGCGCGCCTTATGAGTGAGGATGAACTCCTCGATGCGACCGGCAAGTGGCTCAGCCTCGGCCTTGTTCGGGTCACCGACAATCAGGAAGTGCGGAGCCCTACTTGTCGGAAGCAATGGCTTGCGCTTGCCGTTGGAATCTGAACACCCGCCGTGATTCATTTGACTGGAAGCTCTTGTTTGGACGTCTGTAAGGAGTCAGCCCAAGCCGCAGCAAGGGAACTCGAATCCAAGCCGCAGAAGGCTAGTTGTTCATCCCGACTGGTCATGTGCTGAACGAAGGTGTCGGGTACCGCATGCCGGGACAAGCGACATGATGCAGCACGTGGATTATCAAGTGAACAATCCGACAGCATCTCAGCGACCGCCGAGCCGAAGCCGCCGGCAGCGGCATGTTCCTCGACTGTGGCGACCCAACCGAACCTAGCTGCTGCGCCAAGCACTGCGTCTCGATCGATTGGTTTGCAGAATCTAGCGTCGTAGACCTCGACTTCGATGCCAGTGTTTGCCTGCAACTTGGATGCTGCCTCGAGCGCGATCTCGACCATCGCTCCTAAAGCGAAAACCGAGCCTCTATCGCCTGCGCGCAGCAACTCTGCGGTGCCCGGCTCCATCTCAGGGCGCAACGAAGAAGGAGAACCGATCTCGTCGGGAGTGGTTCCGCGAGGCCAGCGCAATGCCCATGGCCCCTTACTGTTCAACGACCAGTCCATCATCCGCTCTAGATCCACACCATCACGTGGTGATGCCAGCACCATGCCAGGGAATGGCCGCAAGTAGGCCATGTCGTAGAGCCCCATGTGAGTCGGACCGTCCTGACCGACCAGGCCAGCGCGATCGAGGCAGAAGAGGACACTCTCTTCCTGTAGGGCTACCTCTTGGAACACTTGGTCGTAGCCACGCTGCAGGAATGACGAATAGATAGCCACCACCGGACGCTTACCCATGGTTGCCATCCCCCCTGCCAAGGCGACAGCATGTTGCTCGGTGATTCCGGTGTCGTGGAACCTTTCAGGGAACCGCTCAGCGAACTCGCTCAGGCCGGTGCCGGAAGGCATCGCAGCCGTTATGGCATGAATCCTCTGATCCTTATCTGCTGCTGCACAGACCACATCACTGAAGACTTGGGTGTAGCTGCGCCGCGGCGCTGCTTCGCTGGATTCTTCGGTTTCAGCCTTGGGCGCCGGAACCTTAGACAAGGGTGGCGGGCTGACGCCATGGGCGCGCTCTGGGTCATCACCTGCCGGGGCGTATCCGCGCCCCTTCTCGGTCAGGAAGTGCAGCAAGGTGACACCCTCGATGCGCTTGGCACGTTCGAGTGCATCCGTAATACCCGCGACATCATGACCATCAAGCGGACCGATGTAGTTGACTCCGAGTTCCTCGAATACGTGGCCTGGAATCAGGACGTGGCGAATGACCTCGCCGACCTCTTCCATGCGGCTGCCGACGATCGGCAGGCTATGCGCAAGTGACTTGAGGCGATCGTAGGTACGGTGCAAGGTGCGCGATGAGCGGATCCTCGACAAGTACCGAGCCAAGGCTCCGACTGAGCGCGCGATCGACCACTCGTTGTCGTTCAACACGACCAGCATGCGCGCGTTATTGTCAGCCGCTTGGGTGAGACCCTCAAAGCTGACGCCGGCACTGAATCCAGCGTCGCCTACGAACGCCACAGCCCATGGATCATCCTCGCCTTCAGGTGCGCTGCCCTTCAAGCCAGCCGCAAGACCTGCAGCGAATGAGATTGCGGTGCCGGCGTGACCGGCAGTAAGCAGGTCGTAAGGAGATTCCTTGCGGCAAGTGAAGCCCGACATGCCATCGGTCTGGCGTAAAGTCGAGAATCGGTCGTAACGCCCAGTGAGCATCTTGTGGGGATAACACTGGTGGCTCACGTCGAAGACCAGCTTGTCGCGCAGGAAATCGAATGTGTGATGCAACGCGACGGTCAGCTCGATCACGCCGAGGTTACTGCCCAAGTGACCGCCGGTACTGAATACCTTCTCCACCAGCGCTGTACGCATTTCGGCGCACAGGGCCTCGAGGTCCTCGGGCGAACGGCCCTGAAGTTCTTGCGGTGAGCGAAGCTGAGCGAGGTGCAAAGGCGTCATGACAATCGGGTAGTGGATCGAGCGTGCCGACGGAGGGGAATTCTAGCCGTTATGAGGTGCGCGCGCCCAAAAAGCGGGGCAGATCAGCGAGTTCATCGTAGCGCCGTGCAGGACCGATATCCTCAAGAGCAGCCAACGCGGCCTCTACTTCTTGCGCTACCAAAGCCCTGGCGCCATCCAACCCCAGCGCCGCCACCACGGTGGCCTTGCCAGCGGAAGAATCCTTACCGGCAGTCTTGCCGAGCTCAGCTGTGGAAGATGATGCGTCGATGACGTCATCAGTGATCTGGAACAACCTTCCGATGCTGGCAGCGTATTCGCCCCAGCCAGCAGCCGGAGCTCCAGCAGCTGCAACACCCATGCGGAGTGCGGCGCCCAATAAGGCACCAGTCTTGGCACTATGCAGATGGAGCACGGAGTCGATATCCAAGGTCTGGCCCTCGGCATCCATATCGAGCTGCTGCCCACCGACCATGCCACTGGCCCCAGCCGCAGCGGCAAGCTGACGAACTTGAGCGGCTACCAAATCATGTCGGTCTTGATCGGCTAGAGTCCCAAAGGCAAGTGCTTGCAAGGCATCGCCGGCCAACACCGCAGTCGCCTCGCCGAACTTGATGTGCACGGTCGGGCGTCCTCGACGCAACGAATCATCGTCCATGCACGGCAGGTCATCATGAATAAGGGAATAGGCGTGGACCATTTCGCAGGCGATCGCAGCCGGCATTGCCACCCTGCTGTCGCCACCACAGGCCTCGGCGGCAAGTAGGCACAGTGCGGGTCGCACCCGCTTGCCATTACCAAGCAAGGCATAGGCCATCGGCTCTCGCAAGGTTGGCGGGACATGCGACAAGGACGTAGCACCGAGAGCGTGCTCAAGAGCCTCATCCACAGATGGGCGCACATCCTTGAGCCAACTTCCGAACTCAGACGACATCGTCGGTACCGTCGGCATCGTCTTGCTCCAACTGTGCGAGTTCTTGCTGCAAAGTGACGGTCAGCTCCTCGACTTGCTGTTCGGCGGCCGACAGCGAGCCATTGAGGGTCTTGAGCAGCTCGACGCCTTCCCGATATCGAGCAACGCCTTCTTCCAGCTCAAGTTCACCACTTTCAAGCTCAGCGACCAACTGCTCCAATTGCACCAGCTGCTGCTCGAATCCCGCCTTCTTCTTTTTTGCTGCCACGCCCCTATTCTACGCGCGCGCTGAGTTTCCCGACGGCCAGTTGGATGTCCAACAGAGAGCCACTTGCAGCTTCAGCGGAGTCGCGCAGGAAGGCTGAGCTTCCAGCTACCTGAACCAACGCATAGCCACGGGCGAGCAAAGCACGCGGGTTACCGGCCTCGAGCTGAGCGTTGGCTTTATCCAAGACGGCAGAAGCAGCAGCAACCTTGGTCTGGGGGCCAGCCGACAGCAACCTTCGTCCGGCACGTTGCAGACGCATGGTGGAGCGCCTGAGCTGCGAGTTGACTGCATTAGTCAGACCTTGCTCTGCATGACTGAAGCGGACTCTGGCACGCTCAACTCGTCGCGCTGGGGCTTGCGCCAGAAAGGAACGCATGGCCCGGTTGAGGGCGAAATGGCGTTCACGCATTGCCCGCTCCATTGCAGCCGTCAAACCATCAGCGAGTTCCTCAACCCGTTCGAATGCTTCAATCCAGCCTTCACAAATCTGCTGGGCTCCGTCGGTCGGAGTGATGGCGCGCCGGTCGGCGGTGAAATCGGACAGTGTGAAATCCACCTCATGACCGACTGCAGAAACGATCGGCACCGGGCAGGCAGCGATCGCGCGCACCAGGGATTCCTCATTGAAGGCCCACAAGTCCTCGAGGGACCCTCCTCCTCGGCTCAACAGGATCAAATCTGGCCTGATCTTCGAGGCCTGGTCAATCGCGACCACTAACTCACCTGCAGCGCCTTCACCCTGGACGCGGGCATGGCTCATCAAGACATGAATAGGCGCCTCGCTAGCTGCCAATGTGGAAAGGATGTCGGCCTCAGCTGCGGAGTCCTTGCCGGTAATCACCACGATCCGCTGGGGGCGTACCGGAAGCGGTTTCTTGTTGGCTTCGTCGAACAAGCCCTCGGCATGAAGGCGTTTCTTCAACTGTTCGAATTGTGCTGCCAGGTCACCGCGCCCGGCTCCCTCGACATGATCGAGTACGAAACTCAGGGTGCCTCGCTGCGAGTAGATATCGAACCTACCTCGCACCAGCACCTTCTGCCCCTCAGTAAGTTCCTCGCGCAAGGCCCGCTGCGCGACTCCTCGCCACATGATGGCGCTGACGGTCGCGTTGGCATCACGCAGCTTGAAGTAGTAGTGGCCGCTACCACGATGAGGGCCACGATACTCGAAGACTTCGGCCTCCAACCACACCGGACCGATATCGGTCTCCAGGACGGACCTCGCGGCTTCAAGTAAGCCGCTGACGCTCAGTATCTGCCGTTCCCCGCTGCTACCGGAAGCCACTTAGTGATCGCTTTCGGTGTATGGAACACCGGAGCTGCGCCAGGAGTTCAAGTCCTGGCTGGGCAAGTGCAGACGGAACCGGTCCGATGAGAATGGACTCTTGACTCCATCGTCGAGGAAGGCGCCGTTGCGCAGCAACAACTCGACGGAACCACCAGGATGCAGGATCACCTCGAGAGTATCCGCTTCGATGGTCTTGACCAAGCGACCCGAGTTGTCGTGCCAATTGATCTGCACCATCTTCAGTATCTTGCCATCGATGGAGCCTAGGGCATTGAGTCGGTAGTAGCTGAACGACCCACGATTAGAGATCAGGTCATCAAGGGACTTGCGCACCACCTTGGCTGATAACGGCGCCGACGACACTGGAACAACAGCCTGCTCGACACTCACAGGTGGGTCAGCAGGAGAGTCTATTGCAGCAACCGCAGGAGCGCTATCGAGCAGCCCTGGCAACAATCGCTGCCAACTTTGGGCACTCACATCCTCGAGATCCAAGCGCAGGCCGTTGGCAGGCAATGGCGTACGAGATCCATCGGCGACGCGATCACCTTCGAAGAAACGCAGCACCAAGGTGCTCGTCATCTGGTGCAACTCGAACTCAAGGATATCCGCCCGAATCACTGAGTCAGCGAGCCCGTCGCGTCCCCAGGACATCCAAGTCACGTTCTTCAACGAAGCCTTGTCATCCCCAAGTACTCCCGCCTGCAGGCGCAAGGAGCTGTAGCCATCGGCAGTCAGGATCCCGTTGATAGCCTGAACCAACAAGTCAGCGGTTTCGGTATTGACGTTGTTTGAGGTTGTCGCCCGATCACCAACATCGGTGTCCGGAGTGATCAGGCCAGAGTTTTCCGTAGCTGCCCTGTTGGTCGCGGCATTTGCTTCGGCAGTGGCCAAGTCTGCTTGGTAGCGTTCTTCGGCAAGTGCGAACTCGCGCAGCAGTTGATTCTTCTCTTCTTCCGAGAGAAGTAGTTTCGCGGTCAGCTCACCCAACTGTTGCCGATCCTCTTTCTGTGCCTGTAGGACAGATGCGATGTTGGCATTCATGTCGCTCATGGCTTGAGCGAGCTCTGAATTGTCTGGAGCCGAGACGGTCACCTCAGGAGCCTGCACGGTTATCTCAGGGGTCGCAGGGGCAGGCAGCACCATGGGTTCCTTGTCTTGCCACAACACGTAGGCAAGCACCGCGATACTCAAACCCAAGGCCACTCCGCCGAGGGCCATCAAAGGACCATTAAGACGCGATGTTTCAGCCTTCTCCTGTTCGAGGGTCTCGAGCCGATCGAGCAAGGCCTCTTGGACCTCAGCCAGACGGCGAAATGAGCGATTGAGCGCCTGAACATCGCGCAAGCGCAGCAATGAACCTGGCTGCGTAGTTCCTTGAACAGCGAGCTGCTGCTCGTCGTCTGGAATAGGTTCTAGACCGTCATTCATCTTCTACTTGGGTTGCTGCATCGAGGAAGTTCTGCCGTTCAGCCTCGCTCCATGACTTGCTCTGCAGGTCGACCGAGAAGGCCTTGCTATGCCAAGACATCTTATCTTGAGGATTTGGCAATGCCGGCGAAGTGGCGAGCAGTAGGTATGACCAATGCTGGAGCTCACCCTCCGCTGGAACCAGATCACGCCCACCGGTGACGACGGAGTTCCAGATAAGACGCCCCTGGGCATCAAGACCTTCCGGCATTACCTCCATGGGGGCGTATTCGATGCCGCCAACCCGGACCGTTCCACGTTCGGCAGGCAACCCGGAGTCGCCGTCAGGTTTGAGTACCACTCGCAACAACTGTTGATTGGGGTCGATGGCGAGGGTCTCCCGCAACAAGTCGACTTCCGAGGCGATGGCGGGCTTGGCGTGGATGGTTTCCGCTATCGGTTCGACGATGACACGCAGGCCATCGTCAGCGATCCCGGCCCATGCGTTGCGTTCGGGAAAGAAATGTGCTGGCGAGGCGTCGTCGCCTGGCTGTTGTCGTGAACACCCCAGCGCAATGCTGGCAACAACCAACATTGCCGCCACCCCACTGCGGATCACTCGTCTCTCCAGACGTCAGCGACGTTCTTGTTCTTGTTCCACCACTCGGTCCAATCGAGAGGCCCATCGAGACT
>CAZJGH010000049.1:0-14407 GCA_964545405.1 uncultured Planctomycetales bacterium | reverse complement strand
TCAATGGGCGATCAAGGATCACGGCCAACTCACGAGCAAAGCCGTAGTGCCCCCACAGGTCAGGACGATGGGTCAATGACTTGTTGTCGAGCTCCAGAACGAAATCCCGCATGCCCAGGTAATCGATCAAGCGCTGACCGATTGGGGCATCTTCTGGCAGCTCAAGGATGCCGTCGTGCTCATCACTCATCTCGAGTTCGCTTTCCGAGCAGATCATGCCGCAGGAAACCTGACCGCGCAGCTTGGCTTTCTTGATCTTCAGGTCACCTGGTAGCTTGGTGCCGACAGGTGCAAAGGCGATCTTCAAGCCCTTGCGCACGTTCGGGGCTCCACAAACCACAGGAGCAGGTTCGTCAGCGCCATATTCCACCATCGTCACCGACAGCTTGTCGGCATCGGGATGTTGGCCGCAATCGATCACATGACCGACGACCACATCCTCGATCGATTCGCCGAAGACCTCGACGCCTTCGACCTCGGCAGTGTTCATGGACAACAACTCAGCGACCTTAGCCGCCGACATATCCGAGATGTCGACGTAATCGCCGACCCAGTTGAGTGAGATCTTCATGCCGTGAACTGTTCGAGGAAACGCAAATCGCCACTCATCATCCAGCGGATATCGTGGATGCCGTAACGCAACATGGCCATCCGGGACAGGCCGAGCCCGAAGGCGAAGCCGCTGTATACCTCTGAGTCGACACCAGCGGCACGCAACACATTCGGATGCACCAAGCCACCCGGCATCAACTCGATCCAGGTCGAACCCTTGCAGACCTTGCAGCCCTCCTTGCAGAAAGGACAACGCGCATCCAATTCGAAACCAGGTTCGACGAAGGGGAAGAATCCGGGCCGTAATCTGGTCTCCAGCTTCCGACCGAACACGCCTTCGAGCATGCTGTTCATGGCGTGAAGCATATGCGGGACCCCAATCCCCTTGTCCACGACCAAGCCCTCCATCTGGTGGAAAGTATGCTCATGGGTGGCATCTTGGGCTTCCTGGCGGAACACTCGTCCCGGCGCCACGACTCTCAGGGGCGCACCGAATTCCTGCAGGGCGCGAACCTGGACCGGTGACGTATGGGTGCGCAAGCACAGGCGTCCATCGGCATTCGTCTCCTGCATCCAGATGGTGTCGTGTGATTCACGAGCTGGATGGTCAGCGGGGATGTTGAGGTCGTCGAAGTTATGTGCTTCCGTCTCGACCTCGGGGCCATCCCAAATCACGTAGCCCATCGAACTGAAGAGATCTTCGAGTTCGCGAGCAACCGCCATTACTGGGTGCACTCCACCGGCTGGCAAATCAGCGCCTGGCAATGTCGGGTCGATGCCGACTCCTGCCAGATCCTGGTCGAGCTCAGCCTGCTCAAGCCTTGTGCGGCAATCGTCGATCGCCTGTTGGAGCTGTTGCTTGACCTCATTGGCCAGCTTGCCCGCTGCAGGGCGCTCATCATGGGACAACTTGCCTAGCCCTTTCAACAGGGCCGTGAGTGCGCCGTTGCGCCCCAACAGTTGGACTTCTACCTCCTGCAGGGCGCTAGCGTCACTAGCTTCGGACACCGCGGCGATTCCGTCACGGCAAAGTGCTTCGAGACGGTCACGCATTGGTGTTTCCGAATCAGGCAGCGAGTGCGGCTTGGGCCTTTTCTACGACCGCACTGAATGCAGCTGGATCGTGGAAAGCAAGCTCAGACAGAGCCTTGCGGTCGATGTCGATGTTGGCCTTGTTCATGCCATCGATCAAGCGACTGTAGCTCATGCCGTTCATGCGGGCACCAGCGTTGATGCGCTGAATCCACAACTTGCGGAATACGCGCTTGCGATTCTTGCGATCGCGGTAGGCGAAGTTGCCTGAGCGCAGCAAGGTCTCCTTGACCGTGCGCAACAGGCGATGACGACCACCCCAGAAACCTTTCGCACGGCGCATAAGGCGCTTACGGCGGCGAACGCGAGGTACTACGTTACGAGTTCTTGTCATTTCTCCTTACCTCAGCTCTGCATCAGTTTGGCGAGGTTCACAGCGATACCGCCAGGTACCACCGCGGTGCGGCGAAGGTTGCGACGCCGCTTGGACGTCTTAGCGCACATGAAGTGACCCGTCATCTGGTGACGGCGAATGACCTTACCGTTCTTGGTAAGTTTGAAGCGTTTTGAGACTGCTTTTTTGGTTTTCTGCTTGGGCACAGTATCCTCCTGTGTCTTAGGGCCAAGTGGGGAAAATCGAGCCGAGTATTTTACGGCATTTGGGGTCTAGGTCAAGAGAAGCCCTATTCGGACTTCTCAGGGCTATCGGAAGCCGCGGGGGCTTCAGGCGCCTCTTCAGGCTCATCTGGCTCACTATCCTTGGGTTTTGCCGGGATAGCTGGGAGGTCAGCATAGTCTTCCTGGTGGGTTACAGGCATGGACTTGACCTTCGGCTGTGCATCGCCCTCCTCGGACGGGTCAGGGGTGCGAACCAGTGGAGTCGTGCGCTTACCCATCATCAGGTTCATGCGGCGACCTTCCATCCTTGGATTGCGTTCCACACGTGCGATGTCCTCAAGCTCCTTGGCGACCTTGAGCATGACCCCTCGGCCGATGCTCTGATAAGCCATCTCACGGCCACGGAACAGGCATGTGACTTGCACCTTGTGCCCCGCTTCCAGGAACTCGCGAGCCTTGCGGATCTTGATTTCCAGGTCGTGGATATCGATCTTCGGACGCACTCGGACTTCCTTGAGTACCGAAGAAGTGGACTTAGGCTTACCCTTGCTCTTCTTCTTCTGTTCGTACTTGAAGCGACCGTAGTCAAGAATCTTGCATACGGGCGGGCGCGAGTTCGGGGCGACCTCGACGAGATCAAGCCCAGCTGCTTCAGCCTTCTTCAACGCGACATGTGTCGGCGTCGGGCCAATCTGCGTGCCTTCTTCATCAATCAGGAAAACCTCGCGGATGCGAATCCGGCGGTTTACCCGGTACTTCTCCTTCTCAGGAGGTGCGTAACGTTTTCTACGTGAGCCTATGGTTATGCCTCGTTTAAGGTGGCTGGCGTCTGTTGGGAGATTCCCAACTCTTCCATCTGGGTTTCATCGACCACCGACGGCGCCCCGGTTAAGGGGCAACTAGCTGTAGCGGTCTTCGGGAACGCAATAACATCGCGGATGGTGTCTGCGCCAAAAAGTAATGCGTACAGCCGATCCAAGCCGATCGCGAAACCAGCATGTGGAGGAACGCCGTAGCGGAAAGCTTCGAGCAGGAACTCGAAGCGCTCGTTAGCGACCTCTTCGGTCAAGCCGATGGCTTGGAAGATGGTCTTTTGAAGCTGGCGGTCATGGATCCGGACCGAGCCGGAACCGAGTTCTACGCCATTCAGAACCAAGTCATAAGCACGCGAGCGGATCGCGGCTTTTTCACCGGCCTTGAGTGCATCGACATCATCCATCACCGGACAAGTGAATGGATGGTGAGCTGGATGGTAGCCACCGTCATCGGTCTCCTCGAAGAGAGGGAACTCGGTGATCCAAAGCAATCGGTCAGGACCTTGAATCAGGTCCATCACGGCACCAGCCTTGTTGCGGATGGCGTCGAGGGCTGTCATTGCCTTGCGTGGAGAATCTGCGATCGTGACCACCAAGTCGCCTGGGTGGGCGTCGAGATGCTTGAGGAATTCCGCGCCTGCGGGAGACAAGCCACCGATCTTGACTGGGCAGTCGACAGGGGCATCTCCTTCTGCGGCCTTCAAGAAACGTGAAAGTGGGCCGGTCGGGCCCTCCTCAGCGATCTTGCACCAGGCTGCACCACCGGCTCCAGCATCCTTAGCAGCGCCTTCGATTGAATCGATCTGCTTACGCGACAAGGAAGCTCCGCCAGGGACGCGAATACCGCGCACCCAGCCGCCGTCCTTGAGGACGTTGTCGAAGACCACGAAACCAAGCTCTGCGCCTTCTGCGGCCAAGTCGACGATCTCGATGGGGTTGCGCAAGTCAGGCTTGTCGCTGGCGAAGCGCCTGACGGATTCGCTGAACGGCATGCGTTCCAGAGGCAACGCCAGTTCCTCGTCCTTGACATCCCGATAAAGTGCGGCCATTACCCGCTCGACCAGGGCGTAGACGTCTTCCTCATCGACGAAGGACATCTCCATATCGAGCTGAGTGAACTCAGGTTGACGGTCGGCACGCAAGTCCTCGTCACGCATGCAGCGTGCGATCTGGAAGTACTTGTCCATGCCACCGACCATGCTCAACTGCTTGAACAGCTGTGGAGATTGCGGCAACGCATACCACGAGCCCTGCCGCATACGGCTTGGCACCAGGTAATCACGAGCACCTTCTGGGGTACTGCGCGTCAGCATCGGGGTTTCGATCTCATAGAAACCCTCATCGATCAAGGTATTGCGCAAGGAGTGGTTGGCCTTGGTGCGCATCTTCATGCGCTCCTGCATCGGTGAGCGACGCATATCCAAGTAGCGGAAACGCATGAGCATCTCCTCTGGCACATCGATGTGGTCGGCGATCTCGAAAGGCAGACGAGCTGCCGAGGAGATCTTCTCTACCGAATCGACCAGGACTTCCACATCACCGGTCGAGCGGTCGGCATTGCGCTGACCTTCAACCCGCATCCGGACCGTGCCACGAACTTGGATCACATCTTCTGGGTGAAGGCCACTCAGGCCTTCCATTCCAGCTGGGGACGAATCCTCCTCGGCGATCAGTTGGATGATGCCGTAGCGATCGCGGAGATCGACGAATCGAACTGGACCATGGTCACGTCGGTTGGCGACCCAACCAGCCAGGACGACTTCCGTCCCGACATCTTCAGCGCGAAGTTGACCGCAGGTATGTGAACGCATGGCGGCGGAGCCGCTCATCGTTTACGGGCCAACTTCTCACGGATCATCGCACGTCGCAAGGCGGCTAGAGCACGAGTCAAGTCGAGCTCCGCAATGTCGCTGCGCAGGATGTCTTGTGCGCGTTTGGCGGCCTTTTGGGCACGCTCCAAATCGATGTCTTCAGCCTTTTCGGCAGAACGCGAAAGCACAGTGACCACATTGTCTCGGACTTCGCAGAAGCCGCCGTGAATCACGTATTCGATATTCTCACCATTCAGCCCCACAGCCTTCAGCAGACCGCTATCGGTCAAGGAAACCATGGTGGCGTGACGAGGAAGTACGCCGAACAGGCCATCTTCCCCAGGCACTTGAACCGACTTGACCTCTGCGTCCAAAATCGTCGCCTCGGGCGAGACGATGCGCAAAGTCAGCGAAGTAGAGGTGGTGTTCATTTCGATTCAGCTCAAGTCTACAGGGTCTTGGCGCGCTCGACAGCCTCGTCGATGCCACCAACCATGTAGAAGGCCTGTTCTGGCAGGTCATCGTGCTTGCCATCAAGGATCTCGCGGAAGGAGCGGACCGTGTCCTCACGAGACACGAAGCGCCCTGGAGCTCCAGTGAACTGCTCAGCAACGAAGAATGGCTGGGACAGGAAGCGCTGCAGGCGACGTGCGCGGTGCACGACCTGCTTATCCTCGTCGGACAGCTCCTCCATACCGAGGATGGCGATGATGTCCTTCAAGTCGGCGTAACGCTGCAGCATGCGCTGAGCTTGGGTGGCCACTGAGTAGTGATCGTCACCTACGACCTGTGGGTCCAACATACGCGAAGTCGACTTCAGCGGGTGGACTGCAGGGTAGATACCGAGCTCAGTGATCGCACGATCCAAGAGGATGGTCGAATCCAAGTGAGCGAAGGAAGCAACTGGTGCCGGGTCGGTGAAGTCGTCAGCAGGCACGTAGACGGCCTGCATCGAGGTCACTGAACCCTTGTTGGTCGAGGTGATTCGCTCTTGCAGAGCACCCATCTCGGAACCAAGCGTCGGCTGATAACCCACAGCCGAAGGGATACGTCCGAGCAGGGCAGACACTTCGGAACCAGCCTGGGTGAAGCGGAAGATGTTGTCAACGAAGAGCAACACGTCCTTGTTCTCGACATCGCGGAAGTACTCCGCCATGGTCAGGCCAGAGAGCGCGACGCGAAGACGTGATCCCGGTGGTTCGTTCATCTGACCGAACACCAACACTGCGTTATCGATAACTGCAGCCTTGTTGCCATCAGGAGTGGTGTACTCCGCCTCGGTCATCTCGATCCACAGGTCGGTTCCCTCACGAGTTCGCTCCCCTACTCCACAGAACACCGAGAAACCGCCTTTCTCTACCGCAGTGATTCGGATGAGCTCCTGGATGAGAACAGTCTTGCCTACACCAGCGCCACCGAACAAGCCGATCTTGCCGCCGAGCGCGAATGGGCACAGCAGGTCGACGACCTTGATGCCGGTCTCGAAGACCTCCGATACTGCCTCTTGCTCTTCGAACTTAGGGGCAGGGCGGTGGATTGGCCAACGCTCCTTGATGTCTACCTCGCCCTTGGCCACCGTATCCAGTGGACGACCGAGCAGGTTGAAGACACGACCAGTGGTGCAATCACCTACTGGCACCATGATCGGTGCGCCGGTGGCGTTTGCTGGCATGCCGCGACGCAGACCGTCGGTGGATGCCATAGCGATGCAACGGACGCTGCTATCACCGAGGTGCTGTGCGACTTCGGCGACCAGGGAATCCTGACCGTCGCGTGGAACTTCGACTGCGTCGTTGATTGCAGGGAGATCGCCATCGAACGCAATGTCGATGACTGGACCGAAGATCTGTTGAATGGAACCTAAAGCGCTCATGATTGGCGTGGGTTGTACTGTGACTAGAGGGCCTCGGCGCCGGACACGATCTCGGAGATTTCCTGCGTGATCTTGGCCTGGCGGGCGCGGTTGTAGAGGCGGGTAAGCTCTTTCTTCATGTCACCCGCAGCATCGGTGGCGTTCTTCATCGCGAAGCGCCGTGATGCGTATTCGGAAGTGATGGCCTCGAGCATTGCGTGGTAAATACGCGTTTCGAGGTATCGTGGGATGAGACTACCGAGCACTTGCGGGCCACCCGGTTCGAGGATTGGTTCAGCCGCAGCGCTCGCTTCTTCTTCAGCGGCAGGCGCGATCGGCAGGAACGGATCGAAGGTCGCTTCGTAGCGCACCATGGTGCGGAACTTGGTCGCGCAAACGGCGACGCTCGACAATTTGCCCTGACGGAAATCGTTGACCAACATGTTGGCGACTCCGGCAGCCTTGCCGAACGAGGAGGATTCGAGGTTGAAGTCCTCCATGTATGCGTGGATGTTCAATCCGCGCCGTTGAGCCTCGGCTTGGGCCTTACGGCCGATCACGTAAAGGACGTAATCACCTTCAAGTTCCGCGAGGATCTCGATCAGCTTGCGGAACACGTTGGTGTTGTATGCACCACACAATCCTCGGTCTGAACCGACGACCAGGATGCCCAGCGGCTTATCGGTACTTCCTTGAGTGAACAAGGCGGCGGACTCACCGGCAGCGGCAGGCTCGGAAGCGACCGCACCGGACAATCCCTGTACCAATTTCTCAAGCTCCTCGCCGTATGGCTTCGCATCGATCGTCCGACCCTGGAAGCGGCGCAACTTGGTAGTTGCGACCATTTCCATGGCGCGGGTAATCTTCTGGATGTTGCCGACGCTGGTGATGCGCTGGCGCAGGTCGCGAATGTTTGCCACGGTTAGTTAGCCTGGTTAGGCGATGAACTGAGCTTTGAAGGTGTCGCAAGCCGCACCGACGGAATCGGCGAGCTCATCGGTCCACTTGGTGCTCCACTTGTTCAGCTCACCCATGATGTCGGCATGGTTGGCCTTCATGAACTCGATGAAACCGTTAGCGAATTCAGTCACATCGCTGACCTCGATGTCGTCAAGCTTGCCGGAAGTACCAGCGAAGATGGAGACGATCTGGTCGGCGTTTTCCAGTGGCAAGTACTGACCTTGCTTCAATAGCTCGACAAGGCGAGCGCCACGGGTCAGGGCCTGCTGTGTCGCGGCATCCAAGTCGGAGCCGAACTGAGCAAAGGCCTCAAGCTCACGGTATTGAGCGAGGTTGATTCGTAGACCACCAGCGACCTTCTTCATCGCCGGAGTCTGAGCTGCACCACCTACACGAGATACCGAGATACCCACGTTCACTGCAGGACGCACGCCCGAGTAGAACAAGTCGGCTTCAAGGAAGATCTGACCGTCAGTAATCGAGATCACGTTGGTCGGGATGTATGCAGAGACATCGCCTTCCTGAGTCTCGATGATCGGCAGTGAGGTAATCGAACCGCCACCCTTCGAGTACTTCTGAGGGTTGATCTCTGGAGCGTTTTGAGCGACCTTCGCGGAGCGCTCAAGGAGGCGTGAGTGCAGGTTGAATACGTCGCCTGGGTAAGCCTCACGGCCTGGAGGACGACGCAGCAGCAACATCACCTGACGGTAGGCGTAAGCCTGCTTGGTCAAGTCATCGTAGATCACCAATACGTGGCGGCCGGCGTCACGGAAACGTTCTGCCATGGCGGTGCCGGAGTAAGGGGCGATGAACTGCATCGAAGCCTCTTCCGAAGCCGACGCGTTCACGATGATGGTGTAAGGCGAAGCACCCGCGGCATCAAGCTTGCGCTGAACATCCACTACGGTGGACTGCTTCTGACCAACCGCGACGTACACGCAGAGGACTTGATCCTCATTGTTGGGGTCACCCCCACCGGTGGACTTTTGGTTGATGATGGCATCGATCGCGATGGCGGTCTTACCGGTCTGACGGTCACCGATCAGCAATTCGCGCTGTCCGCGGCCTACCGGGATCATGGCATCGATCGCCTTGAGGCCGGAAGCCATAGGCTCAGAGACCGGCTCACGCTCAACCACTGATGGAGCATCCTGTTCAATCGGACGCAGGTCGTCATCAGTCGAGTTGATCGAGCCTTTGCCATCGACCGGGTTACCGAGAGCATCGACCACGCGGCCGAGCATCTGGTCACCAGTCGGCACTGAGATGATGCGCCCAGTGCACTTCACGGTATCGCCTTCCTTCACGGAAGCGGCGTCACCGAGCAGTACGCAGCCGACGTTGTCCTCCTCGAGGTTCAGGGCCATGCCCATTGCACCTCCAGTGAACTCGATCAGCTCTGACATCATGCAGTTGTCTAAGCCGTAGACGCGGGCGACACCGTCGCCTACTTGCAGGACCTGGCCGACCTGTTCGGTCGAGGAGCCTGCCTGGAAACTTTCGATCTCTTGCTTGAGGACCGAAGTTACTTCAGATGGTTGGAGTTCCATTCTTTATGCGATTGAATCTGGCGGGCTCAGCCGAGCTCCACATTCTCTAAACGTTGACGAAGTCCGTCGAGGCGGCCCTTTGCGGAGCCGTCGTAGCGGGTACCGCCGAGCGTGACCCGAATGCCGCCGAGCAAGGACTCGTCGACCGTAGTTTCCAAGGAGACCTTCTTGCCGGTCTTCTCGGATAGGGCTGCCTCGACGCGAACGCGATCTTCATCGCTGAGCGGCTTGGCAGATTCGAGGTCACCACGCAGACGACCTTCATGGTCATCGAGCAGCTCCTCGAAAGCAGCAGGGATCTGTGCCAGCAAGGCGAGGCGAGTGCGCTTCTCGAGCACGCCCATCAGGAAACGGGTGTGATCGTGAATGTAGGCATCGAAAGCCTTGTCGAGCATTGCACGCTTCTGGCGGTCGTCCATGCGGGGGTCGGCCAACGCGGTAGCAGTGGCTGACTCAGCGAGGACTGTCCCGAGCAACTTCATGTCGGCGCGCACGGCATCAAGTGTGCCGTTTTGCAGCGCGACTTCGAACAAGGCGCGGCCATAGCGACGAGCAGCAGATGAAACGTGTGTGGCAGACATGCTAGTTGAGGTTTGCCTGGTTCTGGAAATCAGTCACCAAACGCTCTTGGTCCTCGGCAGAGAACTCACGCTTGATTACCTGTTCGGCAACAGTGACACCGAGCTGGACAGCTTCCTTGCGCAGGACCTCACGTGCACTGTTGAGTGCCTGGGCGATCTCTGCTTGAGCGCGAGCGCGCTCCTTTTCAGCTTCATCCTTGGCAGCTGCCATCAGTTCCTTCTCGCGTTCAGCAGCCCGGGCTTTCGCCTCGGCCACCTGCTTAGTGGCTTCACGCCGCGCAGCATCGAGATCTTCCTGAATCGCAACCTTCATCCGCTCGGTTTCCTCACGGGCCGCCTCTGCAGCTGCAGCAGCGTTACGCGAGTTGTCCTCGCGCTCCTCGAGAGCCTTAGTGATCGGACCGAACACGAACTTCCACATTACCGGAAGTGAGAGCAGGAAGATCAATGGCGTCCAGAAGAAGCTACTGGCACCGACGTCAAGCAGGCTATCAAGCCCGTTTCCGCCGCCGCTGGGCATTGGGATCAAAAGGAGGTTGAACATTGTTCAGAACCGGGAATCCGCGCCCCATCGAGAACCGACGAGGCGCACACTTCCCGAAAGGGTTTACTTAAGTGCGAAGAGCAGGCCGACAACGATCGCGAAGAAGGTTGCACCTTCAACGAGAGCTGCCAAAACGATGGCGTTACCCTTGATGTCGCCAGTTGCTTCTGGCTGGCGTGCGATTGCTTCACCGGCTTTGCCGCCGATCATGCCGATGCCGATGCCGGCACCAATCACGGAGAGGCCAGCGCCGATTGCGGCGATAGCGTGGTCATTGGCAGCCTGGGCAATCTTGACAGTCTGAGTTAAGACTTCTTCGGACACAGGCTCTTGAAGGAGAGTTTCAAACATCTCTTGGTATTGGGAAGTGGATTCGTTAGTGGTCAGGATGCAAGCACATGCCTACGAAAATCACCGAAAGTAAGGTGAAGACATAAGCTTGCAGGAGGGCAACGAAGCCCTCGATGATCATCATGAAAACAGACATGCCGACGACGAACGGGGAAACCGTCCAGCCGACGACAGTGCTGCTCTGCCCGAAGAAGAACATCAGGCCGAGGAAAGACAGGATGACCAAGTGGCCTCCAGTCATGTTCGCCATCAGACGCATGGTCAGGGCGAAAGGTTTGATGACCAAGCCGGCCACCTCGAGAACGAACAGTAGTGGCCACAACGCGGCAGGGACGCCATGTGGAACCAGGTTCACCCAGAACTTGACTGGGCCTTGGGCGATCATGCCGCCGACAAGCATCACCACTAGGGTGATGACCGCCAATCCGGCGGTGGTATAGACACTTGCAGTAGCCGTCAGCCCGTAAGGGATAAGGCCGAACAAGTTCATGAATGTGATAAAGAAGAAGACCGAAAGGAACAGGGGCAATAGGCGCCGACCGTTCTCCTTGCCGAGGCTGGGGTAGACGACTTCATCACGAAGCCAGGCGACCCAACCGGCGAATACCTTCGACACCCGTCCTTGACCGTTGTTGACGATCACGCTCCGAACACCGGAGAAAGCCAAGATCATCACCACTACTGCCAGGACCTGGAAGATCTGGATGTCCCAGACCTGGAGGCCGAATATGTGTGGCAGGTGATAGCCATGAAAGCTCTCCTGCGGAACAACGTGCGGGAAGAGGTGGTCAAACGGGTTGCCACCACCCTCACCACCGCCAGAAGCGGTAAGTGTGTTCACAAGTGTGTTCAAGATGGACGAGATCACGTCAGAAGGAATGGGTTGTACGGCTGATTATTCGGATTCAGCACGACGTTGCCGACGGCCACGGGCCATGGTCGGCAATGAGACGGCTTCCCCCACCACGATCGCGGCGAGGCAGGAAGCCATGAAGGGACCCTCGGGATAGAGACCGGCCTTGGCTCCAAGGACAGCACCTACCACCAACAAGAAGAAACGCCCCAGGAAACCGAAAACCATGACCAGCAGAAGCTCAGAGCTGCCTTCGCTGCGCAACGAAGCACAACGTTTGGCACTCAAGAGAGCCTCCGAGACCATCATCGGCACCCAGCCAACAGTGATTGCGACCCGCCATTCGACGGGAAACAACATCACAGCAGGTAGTCCGAGAAACATCAAGACCAGGATGAGTTTCACTGCGAATCTTCTTCTTGGTTTTGCGAGTCTTGCTCGGGCGGCTTGGGTGAAATCTTCAGTTGCAGGCGGTAGATCCCGAGGGCTAAACCCACGAAAACGCCAAGCAACAGAAAAAGCGGGAATCGGTCGCTGAGACCTGTCCAACCGTCTATTAGCCAACCTAGCCAACCGACTAGAGCAACAGACGCGGAGAACTCCAGACCGATACCTGACAGGCGCGCGTAATCATTGAACTGACGAGTGCCTGGGGCATTGTTAGGGGGAGACTCCGAAGAACGGTGTTTTGACACGATTCTCTTCTTGTGAGGGCAAAAGAACTTCGCCCATCCCCAATGACATGGTGGGGCCTGGGCGAGAATCGGCGATATTCTAGAAGCATTCGCGCCTTCATCAATCCAGAAACTGGCAAAGTTTGCGCAAAACGCCTATCCTCCTCCGCTTCCCCGCATCCAAACCCTGATTAATCACGTGGAAACTACTCTCCTCCTACTCAAGCCAGACGCACTTCACCGTGGCCTGGCCGGCCGAATCATCTCTCGTTTCGAGGAAAAAGGCCTGCAGCTCGTCGGCATGCGTCTGATGCGCATGTCTCAAGAAACCGCCGCTAAGCACTACGCTGAACACGTCGGCAAGCCGTTTTACGACGGCTTAGTGGGTTTCATGACCTGCTCACCGATCTTGGCGATGGCCCTGCGTGGCCCTGACGCGATCGCGGTTGCCCGTCGCTTGATGGGTAAGACCTTTGGAATCGAAGCTGACGCAGGCACCATCCGTGGTGATTTCGGCTGTTCCAAGTCCTACAACCTGATCCATGGCTCAGACAGCCAGGAAAGCGCTGAACGCGAGCTCGGCATCTTCTTCCCTGAAGGCCTAGAGGATTGGGACCAGATTTCAGCCCCTTGGCTCTGGGACCGCGAGTAACCGCAAGCTTCCGAGGGCATATCAGCTGCACGCTGGTATTGCCCTCCCCGCAGGGGCTGCCCTGCCGCATAATAGACACCCATGGACTGGAAACGCCCCGCCCTGCTACTGCTGCTGCTCCCTACGCTTGTCGCGTGTGGGTCGAGCCCCGAAGAAGAGAATCTTGAATCGCAGAAGCAGGATTATTTCGACCGGGCAACCAATTACTACAACTCTGGGCGCTACACCCAGGCTTATCAGCAAGCACGGCGCGGCCTCGAGATCGACCCCGAGGACGGCGGCCTCAACCTGATTGCTGGCCGTTCACTGCTTCTCCACCGCGATTTGACCGAAGTGTCACACGCTCTCTATTACCTAGAGATCGCGCAAGAGGAGCTGGAAAACTACAAGGCCGACCAGGCCATGGCCGAATGGCACTTCCGTTACGGCTCCACCCTGTTCAGCGTCGCGGAGTCGGAGACCGAGAGTCTCCTCAAGTACCCAGACGCCGATCCAGAAATGCAGGCCAAGGGGCTGCAGACAGCTGCAGACAAGAAGACCAAGGCAATGGAGCATTTCGTCAGCGCCGACGTCTTGCTGGATTCGGTCCTGCTTGAGACCCCAGAGAACCTCAACGCCTTGGAAATGAGTGGGCAAGTGAACGCACTTCTAGGCAATGACGTCGAAGCCTTGGCGGCTCTTCAGACTTCGCTGGGATTGCTTCAGGAGTCCCGTCAGTACAACAACCGCCTGCTTGCGACTGACACCAGGCTCGACATCGACCAAGAGCAGTACGTGCGCCGCATGTTACGCAGTGACATGAAGCGCGAAGTCGCTGTCCACTTCTTGGTAGCAGGTATCCACCGCCGCAACGAATCGTTCCAGGCGGAGGAGCTGCAGTACACCACCATTCTCGGCTTGAGCCCTGATTCGGCACCTGCGCTTCATTCGCGAGGCCTGTGTCGCTATGAGCGTGGTCGCCTATCGGAAGCCGCATCAGACATGCGGGAATTCGTGGCGATTACCGATTTGGCATTCGATTCCTCGCAAGTACGCAAGGCACTAGACATCATCTCAGAGTTCGACGCTCTTCAAGCGAAAGGCGACTGAACCGCTCCAATTCAGCTATTAAAGCTCGAATTCGAGAGGAAGCTCTAGCTTCTCTCCGCTGCGCCGAACCACGATCGTGGTCGACACCTGAGCGCTATGGATGGCTACGCCTAATCCCTGCAGCGATGGAGTTGGTAAACCTCCGAGGCTTAGGACTACGTCGCCAGGAAGCACCCCCGATGACTCTCCTGGAGTTTGAGGCATCAATCCAGTGACCACGACTTCCCAGGTGTGGCGTGGCTCTTGGCCAGGCTGCTCGATGACGCGAATCTGTTCTTCGACGTAAACGCCGATCCTTCTCGAGACCGCAGTGCTCGCAGGGAAGTGCTCCGAGAAGATACTGAACAGGACCTCGACGGGAATCGCGAAGGCAATGCCCTGGGCTTGCAACGCGCCATCCACCGAATCATTGCCGAACTCGGCCACGAACAAGGTGAGCTTGTCACCTGCACGGCGAGCGGCGTCAGCCAATG
>CAZJGH010000048.1:7258-14605 GCA_964545405.1 uncultured Planctomycetales bacterium | reverse complement strand
TGCGGGGCCATGCCGGACTTTGCCGTGAGCTACTCGGATCGCTAGCGGTGACCGAGCAAGACGGCACCGCCTGGGCACTGACTCGCTGGTGCTACGAACAATCGGCACAAGACCTCGGCAAACTGACCGACTGGCAGTTCATAGGCCCCTTCGACAATGAGCGAGGCATCGCCCTAGACGGGCAACTGCCACCGGAAACCGACCCAAGCAACCTTGCCGTATTCGCCGGCAAGGTTCGTCCAGTTTCATGGCGCACTACGCCACAGGCGACGCCAGCCAATGGAGTGCTGGATTTCTCACTGCTACTGAATCCCGCCGAGCAATCCGCTGTAATGCTGCGCACATGGGTAATGTCGGATGTCGATCAAGAGGCATTCCTGATGCTCGGCATCGCCGGGGAAGCACGCGTCTGGCATGACGGCACGACCATCCTGCACGCCGGTGGTGAGCACGACATGAACATCGATTCCTTGGCTGCACCGTTGACCTTGCACCGTGGCTGGAACGAGATCGCCATCAAGTTGGGCAGTCGCGACCATTCACCACGTTTGCAAGCACGACTGATCGATGCCGAGACCGGTAAGGCACTGCATCTTCAGCATGATTCAGCACCGTCGACCGAGGTCGTCCCGCAGATGCTCAGCAACGCCCAGCCTGCCGAGACCATCTTGGCTCCTCCTGGCGCGATCGCCTATTACCTGGCGACCACCATGTTCGCACCGGAAGATGCGCAAGCCTACCACCGTCTTGGCGTCCTGCAGCGTTGGTACAAGACCGCGCCCAAGTCGATGTTCCCTGGACGCGACGACCTGCGCATGGCCGTCGACCTCGACCCTGAGCACCTGATCTACCGGATCGATTACGCCAGTTCATTGTTCCCGGACGAGGACATCGATGCTGAAGAGGCCGATCTCAATCCGTGGCTGCAACAAGCGCAGATCATCCTGGCACAGGACCCTGGCTCGGTATTCCCGAACCTGCAACGCGCGATTGCGGTGTTGCGTTACCAGCACATCGAAAGCGTGGCGCTGGATGCGACCCGCCGACTTGAAGCAGCTGGCCACGACCAACCGTGGCTACACGCGATAAAGGCTGCAATCTATTCGGCCTTCGAGCACGACGACTTGGCGTACCAGACCTACACCACCAGTCTGCAGCATCCACTGATCTCTAAGTACCCGAAGATCCTCTTGCCAGCCGCTCGTCAGGCCTTGCGCCGCGGCAACCCAGAGCTGATCGCCACGTTGAGGGAGGTTCATGCCGCGACCGGCAACTCCAGCGCATTGGTGAACATCATCGACTGGCAGCGTCTGCAGCGTCCTGGATTCGACGCTGACAAGGAGCTTCAGGAACTCGAACAACTGATGACGGCACGGCCATGGAGCTCTGCCATTTTGCGTGAATACGCCAAGCGCTTCCAATCACAGGGCGACCTCGAGACCGCGTTCTCATTGATGGAACGTGCCTTGGCGATCAAGCCTGAGTCAGCCGCATCATTAGCCCTGCTGGCCCGCTTGCATCTCGCTGCCGGTCAGGTCGAAGAGGCAGTAGTGGCCTTGGAGAAGGAACTCGACATCGATTTCAGCGCTGAAGATGAGCAACGCCTGCTCGACCACCTGCAATCGCTCGACGGCGCCACCTTCGATGCCCCCTACCACGAGGATTTGGCGGCAGTGATCGCACGCCATGGTGAAGCCAGCGTGGAACAAGGAAATGGTGACTACAGCCACGAATACCTGCTTTACCGTAGCGTTGTGCGTGTCAACCCTGACAGCACTGCTAACCGCTACTTCCGCAAGGTCATTCGGGTACTGAGCTCCAATGGCGTCCGCGAGTTGGATGAGGTCTACTTCCCGTTCAGCTGGGGCGATGAGGAGCTGCGAGTCTTGACCGTGAATGTGCTTCACACCGATGGCACCATGGAGACCGCGCGCACCGACAGCGGTTGGCGTGCCAGCCAAGTCGATCTGCCTAGCCTGCGAGTCGGCGACGTCATCGACCTCGAGTGGAAGGTCAGCGACCGCAGCACCAACTTCTTCGGCAAGTACTTCGCCATCGACCATGCCATGACTGCCGATCGCTCGGTTCCAACGCGCGAAAGCCAGCTGGTGCTGTTGGTTCCCGATGAACTGCCGCTCGAGTTCCACACCATTCGTCTGGAAGGATCCGAGGCTGAAGTTGGCACCACCGACTCCTTCGGCACCAGCCATACCTGGACGGTGCACGACCTCGCCCCGCAGCGCATCGAGAACCTGATGCCGCATGCCGAGGAGACCGTTGCCCGCGTGCAAGCCAGCTCTTATGCCACCTGGAATGACTTCGGCGCCTGGTGGTGGAACCTCATCGATGCAGGCATCACGGTCTCACCTGAGATGAAGACCAAGGTCGCTGAACTCGTCGACGGCAAGCCAAGCCTGCACGACCAGGTTTCGGCAATCTATGGATTCGTCGCCAACGACATTCGCTACAACGCCTGGGAGTTCGGTGTGCACGGTTACCAGCCATACACCGCGCCAGTGATCTTCAGTCGTCAATTCGGTGACTGTAAGGACAAGGCGATCCTGTTGCGGGCCATGCTGTCCGAGATCGGTGTCGAGGCCTACCCGGTCTTGATCCTACGTTCGGCTGACGGTCGCCATGGTGGTCGTCGCCATGAAGAAGACCTCAGCCTTGCTATGGTCAACCACTTCAACCACTGCATAGCCTACATTCCTGCCCAGCAGGATTTGCCTGCGATGTTCGTCGATGGAACCGCGCGCCTGCACCCGATCGACGTGTTGCCTTACGACGACCGCGGCGCACAGGTGCTGGTCGTCAAGCCTGACGGCATCGAACGCGTACGGATCCCCTTCTCGGCCGCCACTGACAACACGCGTTCCGAGCGCTACGCCATCGACTACGCCGTCGACGGCAGTGCTGAAGTACAGATGTTCCTGAACCCGCAAGGTCGCTGGGACCCTAACTACCGCAGCGCCTTCGCCGGCGGCGATCAGGAACGCAGAGAGACCGTCGAGCGGATGCTGTCGGCTCAACTCGGACCACTCGATGGCAACGTGACCTACGACATCCAGGACGTAGAACAGCTCGATAAGCCACTGCGCATGCTGTTCGGCGCCAACGCCACCAGCCTGGCACGCGTGGTCGAAGGGCGCTTGGAGATTCCAGCCATGCTCAACACCCTCGACCTGCTGCAGACCACCGCTGCTGAAGTCGAACGGGAAACCGACCTGCTGCTCGACAGCCCATGGGTACGCGACATCACCATGGACATCACCTTGCCTGGCGGGTGGGACATTCAGACCCTGCCGCCGGCTATCGAGGTCAACAACGACGACGCGACCTACTCATGGTCGATCGAGCGCACTGAAAGCGGCCTTCGTGTGAGCGAACGCTACGAACTCTTGACCCACCGCATTCCGGTCGAGCGCTATGCCGCCTTCCGTTCCTTGTGTCGGGTAATCGATAACAGCCAAGATCGCTTCTTGGAAATCACCCCACCTCCACCTCCTGAGACTGATTCGGAACTACAACCGACCGGCGCGGCAGCGCCTGAAGAGACTCAAGTCGATGACCAGGAGGACCAGCAATGATCACCACCCTAACCCTCGCCGCGCTACTCCTCAGTAGCCCTGCCATCGCGCCGCAAGAGACAGGCGTCGATACTTCCCAGCTCACTTCAGAGTTGATCGCCGGTCACCCAGGACTGTTCAACGGCGACATGGACAGCATGCGCGACGACCTGCTGCTGGCCATGCTCAACGACCGCTCATCGCCGTTGTTGAGCGCAGCCGCACGTCAAGCCTTGCAGGTCAATGACTACTGCGTCACCCGCATCGACCCGGCGTTGCTCGCCAACCTCATCGAAGGTGTCGAAGATGGTGCTGCATCTACCGACCTGCGACGTCTGTACTTGCAGGAATTGCAGCTGAGCCGTTTCCACTCATTCGCCCAGGACCCCCTGCCTGTACGTCCTGTGCACCAAGACGACCTGTTCGACTCTTGGTTCAAGAACTGGCGCGTGCTGCAACCTTGGGGCCAGCTTGATCATGCCACGCCATTGCGCGCCGGCACGATTCCTCCTGACCCGCGGCAGCTCGAGGTCACCGACCCGGCCAACGGCCAGACCCGAACTTGGCAGACCCTGACCCGTCGCGCCAACCGAACCTTGATCAGCCCCGACCGCTTCGCGTGGAAGAACGTGGGCAGTGGCTATGCAGCAATATGGGTTCGCGCAGAGCCGCAGGTGGCCATGCTCGAACTGCATGCGGACGAAGCAGTCCGTGCGTGGTGGAATGGCATGCCCACTTTCGAGTCATTACGTGAAGGCTTACCAGAACGCCGCAACGTGTTGCAAGCCTACGTCAACGTGCAGGCCGGGTGGAACCTGCTGCTGGTTCAGTATGAAGTAGGTGATGACCTTCGCCTTGGTGGACGCCTATTGACCCGCGACGGCCGTCTGCTGCCGTTCTTCGAGTGGGAAGATGAGACCAGCACTCCTGAACTGCCGGCCATCCCTATGCCTGCCGATGTGTTGGACGTGGCTTACTGGCAGCCTGCCGGGAACGATCCTTGGGATACCATCCTGCGTTGCACCTTAGCCCTGCATCACAACCGTGCCGACTTGGCGCTGGCTACTCCCGAACCGATCGAGATGGACGCGCGCCAGACCACCGCGTGGCTGCATTGGCAGCATCGCGCCCTGGCCGAGTCCTATCACCTACCGAACTCGATCACTCGCAACCGCCTTATCGAGGTTGAGACTCGCAGCGCCGAACTGGGCTGCAATGACGTCAGCCTGGAATTGTTCGCGGCCAACAGGCTTCTCAGCGAAGACAAGCGTGAAGATGCGTTGACCGCAGCCCGCGAGTTGATCGCTGAGCACCCAGACCTCTACGGTGCACTGCTGCTCGAAGCGCTACTGCTGCTCGAGATCGATGCGACCGGCACCTTGGCCAAGCCGAACCTCGAAGCACTCACTACCGACTTCCCCCACGCCGATTGGGCTTGGGAGCAGCTGGAGATGATCGCTGACGACAATGGCGACCGCGCCAACGCATTGGGTTACGCCGCCGCACGCCTGTTCACCAGCCCTGGCGGTGGATGGAACATGGTCGATCTGCTGCTGGATAGCTCCGAGCAGTATCAAGTTCAGCTCGCGCGTGACCTGCTCGCCCAGATCGCCCTGGAAGAACCTGATCACCCTCGCACCGAGAGCCTGCAGCGCAGGTTATGGCGCATGGATGGCCAGCAAGATGAGATCCTCAACGAGCTGCGCGAAGACGTCGCCAGTACCCCTGATTACCCTGGTGCCCACCGAGCTCTCGCCAAGTACCTACTCAAGCATGGGCAGACTGCGGCCGCCATCGAAGCGTTCGAGGACGTCCTTGCTCTCGACCCAAGCAGTGAGTCCTCGTTGCGTGTGCTTAAGGCACTCGACCACAAGGATGATGCTGCTGAATTCTTCAGCACCTTCGGCCCTGACGTGGCTGGGCAGTTGGCCAAGCGTGACAGCATCGCGCAGGACAGCTCCACTGCGATGTTGCTGGATAGCGGCATGGTCTACGTCTTGCCTAACGGTGGCTTCATCTACCGCACCCACAACCTCGACCTGGCCTTGGACCGTAACGGCACCGAGATCCTCAACGAGATGGGAGTCATGGGTGAACTTCAACTCGCCCACGTCATCACCAGTGATGGCAGCATCCTCGAGCCGCATCAAGTCAACGGTAGTCTGGTGATGCCTTCACTCGATCCAGGCGATGTCATCGAGACCATCTACGACCGTTTCGAACCAGGCCTGTTCGGCGTCGCCGCGACTCCTGGCGATTGGCGCTTCTCCTCTTTCGAGGAACCATTCGCGTTGAGCCGCTGGGTGGTATTCGTACCGAATGGTGCAGACGGACTGCTGCGCGAGCACGGTTTCGACGGAAGCCATGAGATAGTCGATTGGAATGATGGCAAGGTGCACATCTTCGCCCGCCATGACAACGAGCGACTTGAGCCTGAAGTGTTGATGCCTTCGGAAATGGAACTGTTGCCATGGGTCGCCTATGGCGAAGACCTGCCTATCGAGCGTAGTGCCGAAAGCTGGCGTTCCTACTACTTGTGGCAGACTTCGGTCCCAGCCGACATCGAGCTTGAATTGCGCGACTTCCTTGCTGGCCTCAACTTGAGTGGTGGCAACCGCGACAAGGCAGAGCGTATCTATGGCGCGGTCACTGACCTCATTCTCGACTTCGAGGATGAAGGTGACCTGGTCGACGTCTGGACCTTGAAGCGTGGTGACCCCACTTACCTTCTTTCGACCCTCTATCGACTCGAGGGCATCCACCATGAATGGGCGATGCTGCAGATGTCCGCTCCGGAGTTGAACGAGAATCCAGTGGTCTCCTTCGACACCGGCACCGATTACCAGATCGCTGCATTGCGTGTCGCTGACCCTGATGAGGAACCACTGTGGATGTGCCTGCTCACCCGCGGCACTCCATTCGGCGACTTGCCACCGTCGATGCTCGGCGCTGGTGCCATGATCTTGGAGCCAGAGGGCCATCGGATCGAGGAAGTCTCGCGCGCTGGTCTAGCCGACATGTGGGACATGGACCTGCATATCGCCTACACCATCGAGCAAGACGGCTCAGCAGGAGTCCTTGGCAAGCTCCACATGGGTGGAGTGCAAGGTGCTGCTGCTCGAGAAGCCATTACGCAACTTTCGCCACAGGAAGTCGACCAGGCGCTACGTCAGCTGTCTGCGCAGATGGTCAAGGGACTTGACCTACGGACTGCCCAGGTAATCGATATGGATGTCATCGGCGGCCCACTGGTCATCGAGTTCGATGGTTTCATCCCTGACTTCGTACAGAGCAGCGGCAAGAACTACGGCGCCCGTTTGCGCATCCCTGAGCTTGGCATCGCCGACGGCCTGGGGCCATCCGAACGCCAGTTCGAGTTCGTGCTACGCGGTTCCCAGAAGGTCCGCACCACCGTCCAACTTGATGCTGGCAGCGCCTGGACCCTCGAATATGGTCCAGAGAACAGCACTGAAGTCAGAGATGGTTTCCACTATCAGTTCAATGTGGAGAAGGGTGCCTCACACCTCATGGTGCGTCGCACTCTGGACATGCGAGGAGTCAAAATCCCTGCCGCTGACTTCCCTGACTTCATCGAGAACATGAAGGGCCTCGAGAACCAGGAGACGCGGGCCGTGCGTCTGATTGAGGCTGTCATCGAAGAACCGGCACCTGCTGAAGAGCTCGCACCGACCGAAGCGGGTGAGGCTGAAGTTACCGAAGCTGGTGAGGCTGAAGTTACCGAAGAACCGGCGCCTGTCGAAGAACCGCAAGGCGGCGG
>CAZJGH010000048.1:0-7233 GCA_964545405.1 uncultured Planctomycetales bacterium | reverse complement strand
TGTTTTCGGCGGCCCCGCCAGCACTTTGAATCTCGGCGGCGGTCCGCTCAGCAAGCGAGCGACCGTCGCTTAGCAATTCCCGCAAGGGATCAAGGAATGGGCTTGCGACGGCGGACGGCTTGGCGATCGCCAATAACTCGCGAGCATAATCAAGCAACACATTGCCCTCTGGGGTAGCACCAGCCAAGGCACTTCGATGGGCGTTATGCCAAGTCTCGGTGAGTTCACCGAAACTCCAGTGGGCAGTGAGGGCGGCAGCATGTTCGAGCGAGTCCTGGTCATAGAACAGGCCTTCGACGAGGGCTGAAAGAGCCAACGCATACTGTGGTGAAACGGTATCCGTGCACCGCAACTCGACCTGAGGTCGGAACCGGACTTCGGGGAATGGAGTCGACAGATGCAGATCCCAATCCGCTTCGGTCGCTTGACCTGCTTGCATCATGGCACGGAAACTCTCGCCGCGCTTGTCGACTAATTTGCCGTCGCGTTCGATGAACAGCATCGGCACGTCCAGCATCCAGTCAATGTAACTATCGAAAGTGCTGTCAGGTTCGATGAGCTCCTCAACCAGACCGCAGCGACTGTCGTCGGTCTTGGTCCAGACGTGGCCACGCCAACTCATATATCCACTCAACTCACCGGCCTTGATCAAGGAGTTGGCGAACATGGCATTGAAGACCGGAGCCAAGCGGAAGACCGTGCGCAGCTTGAGCATCGCATCGGCTTCATCGTGGTGGTCGAAGTTAACCTGTACCCCAGCAGTGGTCTTCATCATCCACAAGCCGAGTTCATCAGCTTGCTGTAGCCACGGCTCAAGGTAGTCGTAACGTGACTTGGGCAGGCGCTTGATGTCCTCCGGGCGAGCACTCGGGTTCGAGCCAAGCGCCAAGAAACAATAGCCGGTCTCCTCACGCAAGCTCGACAACAGGCCGCGATAATGCGCGACTTCGGAGTTCAATGCCTGCAGGTCGGCGCAAGGAGTCGAGCCGAATTCGATCTGGCCGCCTGGCTCGAGAGTGATGGCTCGACCATCGGCAGCGGTCAGGCCGACGAGATGGTCGCCATCGAAATACTCCTGCCAACCGGTGCGATCAGCCAAGGTTTTGAGCAGTTCTTCGACACCGCCTTTGCCGAAATAGGAAACAGTCTTGCCATCGCGATCGAGGATGAACTGCTCGAACTCGAGACCAAGCTTGCCAGCCCCGCGAGGGCGATGGCCTTTCTCCAAGGCCGTGCGCAGCTGCGAACGGTTAGTTAATACGGTCATGACAGGATGGCGGGAGTGCATGGGAATCGAACCCACCGGGCGACGCCGAGCGACACCCCACCGGCTTTGAAGGCCGGACGGGACACCAGCCCCGATCCACTCCCTCCTGATGGCCGCATATGATAGCGACCCACTGTTTATGGTAACTCGATTCCGGTGATTTCACGACAATACGACCTGGGCCTCACCAGAGCTGACCTCTCCAACCCAAGCGAAAGGCTCGTCGGCTTGCATCGCGCCTTCGAAATCGCTGACCCGATTGGCTGGTACACAGACCAACAGGCCGCCGGAAGTCTCGGCATCGAAACCGATGTTGCTCAGCCACTCAGGTACTCCGTCAGCAATCGTGACTAGTGAAGAAAGGGTTTCGCGCCCGCGCGCCGAACCACCTGACATGACGCCGTTTTGGGCATGGACATCAGCTCCTTGGTAAAGCGGAATGGTGCTGCTGTCGATGTTCAGCACTAGCTCTGAGGCCCGCGCTATGTTGCCAGCATGCCCGAGTAGGCCGAAACCGGTGATGTCGGTGCCGGCCTTGACGCCAGCTGCGCGCATGGCGCGTGCACCACCTTTGTTCAGGCGCCCCATCAAGGCAACTGCTGCCGCCACTTCCTCGGCCGAGGCCAAGCCGCGCTTTTCAGCGATGGTGACGGCAGCGGCGCCGATCGGTTTGGTGAGAGCCAGACGGTCGCCAGGTTTGGCAGCGGCATTGGTGACCAGATGTTCTTCATCGACCTCACCGTAGACAGAAAAACCGAACAACGGCTCATTCACCAATACCGAGTGACCGCCTACCCACAGGGCGCCTGATTCCTGCACCACTTCCACAGCAGCAGCGAAGATCGGTTGCAGGATGTCGTCGCCCCATTCGCAAGGGAAACCAGCCAAGTTCAGCACGACACTTGGTTCGCCCCCTGAGGCATAGATGTCAGACAGTGAGTTAGCGGCAGCGATCGCACCGTAGGCAGCGGCATCATCGACCACCGGCGGAAAGAAGTCGACGCTGTGCAAGCCGACCTTGCCGTTGGCTTGACGCACTGCACCTACATCGTCGAAGCCATCAGGCCCAGCGAGTAGGTCGGGTGATTGAGCTGCGGGTGCAACCACGCGCAAGACCTGCGAGAGCTGCCCCTGTGGAAGTTTGGCCGCTCAGCCGCCGCTGGCGGCATAGTCAGTGAGACGCTTGGTCATGGCGAGGATTTTAGCGAAAAGGGGCTTTGAAGCTCTAGTTTTGCTTCAGGTATTCGGCCAATTAGGCCGATTTGGGATTAGATTCCAGTTTCTTTGGCTGGAGCTTCCTAATTGCAATGAAGATTGCCGACATCACTGGGTTCTGGCGCTATCTGGTTGGTTTTTCCATCCAGGACGCGGATGGTGTGCGGAGGAATTCCAGGTTCGCGAGCTATGTCTTCTTCGTCATCGGTGCACCGTACCTGGTGTTCTGGTACTGGGCCGGTATCCCCGAGGCTGCTTACGGAATTATCTTGGGAGAGCTCGTCAGCGTCGGCGCCCTTATCTGGCACGGTCAAGGCCGTTCGCCTTATGTTGCCGCCAACGCGCAGCTCTATTACTTCACTGGATTCCTTATCTGGTTGATGTACCCGCTCGGTGGAATCGGGTCCGTCGCGGCCGCCTGGCTGCTCACTCCACCACTGTTGGCCGCGGTGATGATCGGCTTCCGCAGCGCGGTCATCACATCAGCGCTTTCTTGGACTTCAGCCGTGGCCTACTGGGCGTGGGACACCTTCGTCGACGAGATCCCCAATCGAATTCCAGACTACGCGCATAGTAGTTTCACATTGATCGAGATCACTGGTTTGGTGACTGCCGTGTTCGCGCTGACTGGAGTCCTCGTGGCAAGCGCACGACGTCAGCAGGCAGAACGGATCGAGGCTGAGAGAGGGTTGGAATCGACGCTGCAACAGATCCAGGATGGGATGTTCGTCATCGATTTCTCCAACGCGGAAGAGGACGGAGACGAACCAGAAGTAGTCATCAGTAACGCTGCCGGGCGCGCGATCCTAGGTGTGATGCCAGGGGAGCCTCTGACCCTGAACCAATGGTTCGAGAGTCTGCCTGAAGCTCAAAGGTTACAGGGGTTGATGAACTCAAGGACCTCCCACCAGACGGTCCACCTTGTCCATCCATTCACCAGCGCTCATTACGACGTCAACATCACGCGCTGGGGCGATCGCATGATCCTGACCATGCACGATGTGACCAGCCACGCTCAGACCGAGGAGAAACTCAAGCAAGCGAGCAGGCATGCCAACGAGGCCAGCCACGCCAAGAGTGAGTTCCTTGCCAACATGAGCCATGAGATTCGCACGCCGATGAACGGCATCATCGGAATGACTGAACTGGCGCTGGAGACCGACCTGAAACCGGAACAGTTCGAGTTCCTGAGCACCATCAGGAGCTGTGCCGACTCGATGCTGGACCTGCTCAACGACATCCTCGACCTGTCTCGAATCGAAGCGGGCAAGATGGAACTCGAAGCGGCTGAGTTCAACATCCACAAGGTGCTTGAAGCCGTTCAGGACGACCTGGGTGCAAGGGCGTCGCTCAAGAGCATCGATTGGAACGCGCTGGCTTCGGAAGAAGTCCCTTCGAACCTTGTAGGCGACTCCACTCGACTGCGACAGATCCTGCTTAACCTGGCCGGCAACGCGATGAAGTTCACGTCCAAGGGTGAAGTGGCAATCGAAGTCGACGTCGTGAGTCGCTGCGAGGACGATGTCCGCCTGCGCTTCGAGGTTCGTGATACCGGTTGCGGTATCGATGACGAGATCCTCCCGACCCTATTCGAGAAGTTCACTCAAGCCGACTCCTCCACCACCCGCACTCATGGTGGCTCAGGACTGGGATTGGCCATCACTCGAGAGTTGGTAGACCTCATGAATGGGCGACTTGGCGCTTTAAGCACTGTCGGTGAGGGATCGGTGTTCTGGGTAGAACTCGACTTCCCGGTGATCAAGAATCGGGTGACGAGCTCCGGCACTGCTGAACAACTGGTCGGTCAGCGGGTGCTGATAGTCGACGACGTCGAGACCAATCTTCGGGTCCTTTCAGGACAGATCCGACGCATGGGATGTCGTTACGAGACGGCGACCAATGCACAGCAGGCCTTGGCGCGCCTGCATGAGGCCAGCGAATCCAACGACCCATTCGCCGCCTTGATCAGTGACAAGCAAATGCCGGGAATGAACGGCATGCAATTGGCTCACGAGATCCGCAAGGATCGACGCTTGGATGACCTTCCGATGATGCTGATGTCATCTAACCGTGACCGCGGTGATTCAGCACTGGCACGCACTTCCGGGTTCTCATCACACCTCACTAAGCCAGTGAAATTCCCACAGCTCAAGAGAGAGCTGCTGCGCCTCCTGAGTGACGCTGGACAGAAGCTAGTGACCGAAGACCTTGAGCCACCCGTAAAGAATCCCGACAAGCCGACCGCGGACGAATACAGGGACATCACCGGTAAGGTCCTGTTGGCGGAAGACAACTCAGTGAACAGGAAGCTGGCGGAACGCATGCTGGACAAGACCGGCGTGACCGTGACCACAGTGTGCAATGGACTGGAAGCCATCCATGCGGTCGACCAAAACGATTTCGACCTGGTCCTGATGGATTGCCAGATGCCTGAAATGGATGGCTACGAAGCCACTCGACGCATCCGTGCGCTGGAGAATGGCAAGAGCAGTATCCCGATCATCGCCCTGACCGCTAATGCCATGGTCGGTGACCGCCGCAAGTGCCTTTCGGCAGGGATGGACGACTACATGTCGAAGCCGCTGCAACAGGAACGATTCCTGGAGACCTTGCGTGAATGGCTGGCCGGCGACCGTAACCGCGCCTAAACCAAGGCTTTGTTATTTTGGGGCATGCATTCCTGCCTCACCCCGCGCCTGGCACCTGTCGTTCTTGCCTTGCTTGGTTGCGCTTCAACCCTCGTCGCTGCACCCCAATCGCCCGCCAAGCCACCGAGCAAGAAGCAGCAGACTGCCTTGGTCGAGGAATACATGGAGCTCGACCTGCGTGACGATGACTCGTTCAAGCGTGGCCTGGAGATCGTCGCGCAGCTCGATGCGATCTCACTGACTCGTGCTTCGGACGTGAAGAAGTGGCGCAAGAGCCTGGCGAAGCTTGACCGCAAGATGCATCGGACCCTGGAGAAGAAATCCGGGCGCCATCATTATTGGGAGAAGGAACGGCGCGGCTTCTTCATCATCGGCGGCGAAAGCAAGAAGCCACGTGGACTCCTCATCGGCATGCATGGCGGTGGAGTCGGGTCAGGGGATGCCAACTCGAGTGCTGGCGCCTTCACTGCTGCTGCCAGCAAATTGGATCTGGTCGGGATCTTTCCCGAGGTGCTCGAGAAGACCGAGCGTGGCTGGACCGATTCCGGTACTGAGGAATGGGTGATTGACTTGGTCGATGCCGCGATCCGCACCTGGGACATCGACCCCAACCTGGTGTTCTTCTCGGGCCACTCCATGGGTGGTTACGGCAGTTGGACCCTTGGTGGTCATCACGCCGACCGCGTCGCCGCCTTGGCTCCATCCGCCGGAGCCCCCACTCCGGTGTACGACAGGCCAGGAGGAAAGATCATTGAGATCGACACCGGGGTGGTGGCCAACCTTCGCAACGTCCCGATGGTGGTCTACCAGAGCATCGATGACCCGCAGGTCCCGCCGGACGCCAACCAGGCAGCGATGAAGGATGTCGCGAAGGCGAAGGAACGTTGGGGTGGCTACGAGGATTTCGAATACTGGGAAGTCAACGGTCGTGGCCATGGCTTGCCCGAAGGTGGAATGTTGGCGCTGCTGAACAAGATCATCAAGTTCGAACGCAACCCGATACCCGAGAAGATCGTCTGGCAACCTCACCTGGATTGGAAACGCCAGCTCAATTGGTTGTTCTGGGAGGAACCGATCTACGACGCCATCCTGGTGGCGGAACTCGATCGCGAACGAAACACCATCCGCTTCGACTGCGACAAGGAGTTGGTCGGCTTGTGGGTACTGCTTGATGAGCGCGTCCTTGATATCAAGAAGGAAGTCGTGATCGAGGTGAATGGGGTCGTGATCAATCGCGGCATCCCACAACCCACTCTAGGAAGCTTGCTGCTGACCACCTCTGGTCCCGATACCGGTCTATCTTTCACGTCGCGCTTGCCGATTCGTGATACGGTTGATTGATGATCTTGTGCCTTCTACTCGCCACTCCACTTTGCTTGGCGGCGCAGACTGACGCCCCCAGTACCGTACAGACCATTTATGTCGTCGAATTCTGCCATGCCGACGTGGGTTTCGATGCTCCACCTTCCGGCATGATGCGCAACAACTATGTGCGCTTGATCGACGCACTCGACATCATGGACACCAATCCTGATTTCTACTGGACGGTCGAGACCACCCACCAACTCGAAGGTTTCTTGCAACGCGCTTCGTTCGCCGACAAGGTACGCCTGCAGCAGCGACTCTCCGAAGGACGTATGGCCTTGGGTTCGAACTACACCAACCTGCACAGCGCAAACTGCGGTGAAGAGGAGGTCAACCGACTTTCGTATGGAGCCGCCCATTACGATGCCTTGCTTGGCCACCAATCACGTACTGCATTCCTTAATGATGTACCTGGCTTCAGTACCGCGGTACCACGCGTGTTAGGTGCATCCGGTTACCCATACGCAGTACTCGGCCCCAATGACTTCATCGGCGGCGCCCCCGCGATTCCTTTGGACGACAGGCCATTCTGGTGGCAAGGCTCGGATGGCTCTCGGACCTTGACTTGGCAGACTTACGGCTCCTACGCCGAAGGCTACCTGGAGTGGGGCTTGACCTCCTTATCGAATGCAAACCACCGCATACCGATACGCCTTGCTGAGTATGCCGCTGCTGGCTACTCCTACGACTCGATACTTGTCACGCGCGCGTTCGACAACACCTATCCCAACACCGGCA
>CAZJGH010000047.1:9461-14619 GCA_964545405.1 uncultured Planctomycetales bacterium | reverse complement strand
CGGATACGAGGTGGCTGGAGACTTGTGGACGATGCCTGATTCAAGGCTGCTGCTCGGTCAGGTCAATAAGGGTGTTGAGCATTTCAGCGTGATTGAGGTCGGAGCACGCTCAGGAAGTCTCGAAACCCCCACTGTCGAGCTTGTGGATCTGCCTGGAGCAGCCTCTCAGGTGGAAAAACTAGCTGGTGAGGGCAGATATAGGGTACATTTGAAGCTAGTGCCGGAATCCGCCAAAATCGCGGGTGAAGTCCGTCTGACGCTGCCCTTTACCCAGGACGGTGAACGCCAGACAGTCATTCGAGCCATCCAAGTGTTCGGGGTCGTCAGACAGCAGTAGAAATCTAGTAATGAAGTTGCAACTTGCCTCATTGGTTTGCCTCGGCCTAGCGCCGCTGGTCTTGGCCTGTTCCGATAGCACCAGCTCCACTGACGGTGGGGCCGGCGACGGACTCATTGCTGAAGGTCGTTCCCGCAGCGATGTCAGCATGAAGAAACTGGAGATCGACCTCGGCACGGTCTATCAGCGCCTTTCATATGACCTCGAGTTCCCGTTCGAAGTGAACGGTCCTGACCCGATCACCTTCGAGGAGATTGATACTTCTTGCGGCTGCACCGAGGCCAACATCAGGCCCGATTGGGATCCAGATTTCGAAGGCGAATTCTGGCCACTTAATCAGCCCATTCCTGCTGGTGCGTCGGGTACCGTCGTGGCGATCTTCGACGGCAGTCTTTATAAGGAAGAGAAGGCGTCCACGATCACGTTGCGGGGCAATTTCCTGTCCAACAAGATAACCCTTGGCGTCAGCGCTTTCATCGAGCCGATCTTCAAGTTGTCACCACCTGAAGTTCGCTTCAAAGACATGCAGCTGACCTCCTTGGCCAAGGAGCCGGTCAGCAAGGAGATCAAGGTGACTGCGATGGGGGCATTCGAGGTCGTCCGATGGCGCAGGGTCACCCCGGGAATCATCGTGCAGGAATCCGGTGAGGCCGAGATCCTCGGCGACGGTCGGATGGTGCGCACCTTCAAGGTGTCGGCCACCAGCGACTTGCCTGAGGGCCGCCTTGCATCCAACGTCATCGCCGAAACCGATATCGGTGAGAACCTCGAGTTCATCGTCACCGGCACCGCCCTCGGCCCGATCCGTTACTCGCCTCAAGCCTTGAAGCTTAGTTTCGGCGTGCTCGATCAGGGTCCCAAGCGAACGCGCGCGGTCAAGCTGGATTCCACTGGCCTTGATATCCCGCAGCCAACGTTCGAACTCGTCGGCGCAGCTGCAGATGTGATGGTGACCACTCTTGAGATCCGTGAAGACAACAAGAAGTACAGCATCAAGGTGGTCATTCCCGAGAACACTCCTGCGGGCCAATACGATGGCTTATTGCGGATCTCATTTCCGGATGAATCAGGCATCCCAGTGCGGGAAGTGGTGGTGAAAGCCCTCATTCGATAATTCAGATATCCTTGTAAGCGTTGAAGCTCTTCCCAATCATCCTGCTCGGCTTGTCGCCATTCATTGGCGCATGCTCCGACCGAGCATCCGCCAACGGCAACGACTCCGATGGTACTTCTGGAAGCCTGTTCGAGGACCAGCATTCCGAACAACTCGATCCATCCAAGAGGTCGCGAAGTGAGCTACAGATGGAAACGCACGAGATCGACCTCGGTGACGTGTTCCAGCAGCATTCATACGACCTTGAGTTCCCGTTCGTGGTCGCTGGTCCTGACCCGATCAAGATATTCGAACTGGAGACTTCATGTGGCTGCACCAGGGTCGGCATCCGCCCGGATTGGGATCCTGATTTCGAAGGTGACTTGTGGCCATTGAATCGTGAGATTCCCGCTGGTGCGAAAGGCGCCGTGGTCGCGACCTTCGATTCCAACCGCTACGAGCGGGTGAAGGTCGCCACCATCACGGTGCGTGGCAACTTCGTGTCCGCCAAGAAGGTGTTGAAGGTTACTTCCTACGTCCGACGAATATTCTCGCTGTTGCCTGAGCAGGTTCGCTTCAATGAGTTGCGGATAGCGCAGCTTGCCTCAGTGGCCGCTCATCAAGATGTCACGGTGACCGGCATGGAGCCGTTCGAGGTCGTGCGCTGGAAACGAATTACCCCTGGCTTGGAAGTCGAAGAGGTCGGCGAGGCGAAGACTATGGAGGATGGCCGCATGGAACGCACGTTCCGTGTTTCGGCCACCAGTAGCTTGCCTGAAGGGCGCTTGGCTTCAAGCCTTATTGCCGAGACCAGCCTTGGTATAGATCTCGAACTGCTGGTCAATGGCAAGGTCATGGGCGCTATCCAGTACGCTCCATCTCAAAGCCTGTCGTTCGGCATCTTCGACCAGGGCCAGAGCAGAGTGCGGACCGTGAAGGTCGAGTCCTCAGGTGTAGAGGTGCCAGAGCCGCAATTGGAGCTCATCGGGGATGCTAGCAAGGTGATGACATCGTCGATGATCACCACTCAAGTCGGAAAACTGTACGAAATCAAGATTAACATCAGTGATACCGCGCCCGCGGGCAGCTATAACGGCATCTTACGAATCTCCTTCCCCGAGGCTTCAGGCCTGGCGCCGAAGGAAATCGTCTTGCGAGCCCGCATCCGCTGAATACCTTGAGGAAAAGACTCGGTGAACTCCTGATCGCCTCTGGTGCGATTTCCGAAGAGCAATTGCGCTCTGCTCTTGCGCTGCAGAACCAGCGTACGGTCCTGCTCGGGCAGGCCTTGATCGAACAGGGGGCCGCTGACGAGTCCACGATTTTTCGGGCCCTCGCCAAACAAGCGCGTCTGCCGTTCGTCGACCTCAGTGAGCGCACTCCACCAGGGCGCCTCACCGATCTCCTCGATGGCAAGGCTGCCTGGGAACTCGAGGCTATTCCCGTAGCGGAGAAGGATGGTCAGCTGGTCGTGGCGGTAGCCGATCCGCAGAAGGTGGTCGTAATCGACACCCTGCAGTTCCTGCTCGACCGTGGGATCGTCTTGGCCATGACCACTCCGGGTGGGCTGCGGGAGGCCCTAACCCGCGTGTATGGCGATTCAGGGGCAACTCAGGGGCAGGTTCAGGAGGTCGGTGGCCATGCGGAAGAAGCGCCCATCGTGCGCTTGGTGAACCGCATGTTCGAAGAGGCGGTCTCGATGCGCGCCTCAGATATCCATATCGAGCCGTTCGTCGATCGAGTCAGGATTCGATATCGGGTCGATGGCACGCTTAAGGTGGCCGCAGAACACCCCGTAGATGTGTATGCGCCCTTGATCAGTCACATCAAAGTCGGCGGCGGCCTGGATATCGCCGAGAAACGGCGTCCTCAGGATGGCCGCATTGAGCATCGCGTCGGCGGGCGTGAGCTGGATGTACGTGTTTCCTTGCTGCCTAGCAGTCATGGCCAGACATGTGTAATGCGCCTGCTCGACCGCGAGGCCAACTTGATTTCGCTCAGTGACCTGGGGATGAGCGACGACGCCCTGGAATGGTTCGCGCGACTGATCGAGCGTCCACACGGCATCTTCCTGGTGACGGGGCCAACCGGTTCCGGTAAGACCACCACCTTGTATGCGGCGCTGCAGACATTGAATCGCCCTGACAAGAAGATCCTCACCGTCGAGGATCCTGTCTAATATCGAATCCAAGGGATCAACCTGGTTCAGGTCCACCCGCGCATCGGCGTGGATTTCTCGGGTGTCCTGCGTGCCTTCCTGCGCCAAGCGCCGAACGTTGTCTTGGTTGGTGAGATTCGCGACCGTGAGACCGCCGAAGTAGCTATTCAGGCATCACTCACCGGGCACATCGTGTTCTCGACCGTGCACACCAATGATGCCCCAAGTGCAGTAACACGACTTCTTGATATGGGAGTGCCGCCATTCCTGATCGCGACATCCTTGCAGGGAGTCCTGGCACAACGGCTGATGCGTCGATTGTGTCCTGCATGCAGTGAATCTGAAGACGCCGGCTTGCTCGACACCCAAGTGCTCGGTCTCGAGCAGGGGGCCAAGGTCACCCGTCCGCGCGGTTGTCGCGAATGTGGGGGCAGTGGTTACCGTGGTCGAGTAGGTGCGTTCGAATGGCTCGAGATGGATGAGTCCTTGCGTGAGGCATTGTTCCAATCCTCCGATCCGAACCACTTCGTGAGCGCCGCCAACGTCTCTGACCGCTGGCGTCCATTAGTTAAGGACGCTACCGATAAAGCCAAAGCAGGGCTCACGACAGTCGAGGAGGTCCTGCGCATTACCAAGGTTGCGGTCGCGGATGAAAGTCCGACCGATCAACCTGAAGAAACATCCGGCACGATGCCAACTGCCACCGAGGTGAAATCCGATGACTGAAATCATTCCAGGCAGCCTGATAGATGAATGGCTGCAATCCGTCGCGACCATGGATGCGTCCGACCTTCACATCGGCGCCCGACGTCGGCCGATGATGCGTGTGTCCGGCACCTTGTCTCCGCTTTCCGAAGCGATCCTCACGACTGAACAGACAGAGGAGATCTGCCTCTCGTTGGTGCCTGAGCGCAAGCTCGCTGAAGCCCATGAGACCGGTTCCTGTGACTTCTCCTTCGAACATGGCGAGGACCGTTATCGTGCCAACGTGTTCCGCCAGCGTGAATCCTGGGCTTTGGTATGCCGGCGCCTGCCAGCTGACCGCCTGACCTTCGAGCAGATCGGCGCACCACCAGTATTGCAGGCCTTAGCGCACCTGCCGCGCGGCCTGATCCTGATCACGGGACCGACCGGTTCGGGTAAGACCACCACCTTGGCCGCCTTGATCCACGAGATCAACGACCAGCGTTCCGAACACATCATCACGCTTGAGGATCCGATCGAATTCCTGCATGAGTCGGAGAAGTCGGTTGTCAACCAACGTGAGATCGGCGAGGACACCACCTCATTCTCGGAAGCGTTGCGTCGCGTACTCCGTCAAGACCCCGACGTCATCATGCTCGGTGAGATGAGGGACTTGGAGACTACCGCTGCGGCGATCACCGCTGCAGAGACCGGTCACTTGGTGTTCGGTACCTTGCATACCACCGGTGCAGCCAGGACGGTCGACCGGATCATCGACCAATACCCCAAGGAATCCCAGGAGCAGGTGCGTGCGCAGCTGTCGGTATCCTTGCAGGCAGTCGTCTCGCAGGTACTGGTCAAGCGTGCCGACGGCAATGGCCGTATC
>CAZJGH010000047.1:0-9451 GCA_964545405.1 uncultured Planctomycetales bacterium | reverse complement strand
TGTTCGAGATCATGGTGCGTAACTCGGCGATCGAGAACCACATCCGTAAAGGCGAGACCTTCAAGATCCCATCGGTTATGCAGACTCAACGTCGGATCGGTATGCAACTGCTCGACGACCACCTGTTCGAGTTGGTCAATGCGGGCACCATCACGCGTGAAGTCGCTTTCCAATACGCGCAGCTGCCGAACGACTTGCGTCAACGCCTGTCCGCAACATAGGTCGAATGGCTCCCGAACATAAACTCATCGGCAAGATCCTCGTCGAACTCGGCGTGGTCGGGATGGGGCAGGTCCAAGCGGCGCTCGCTGAGCAACGGCGTATGGGTGGCCGCATCGGCAACCTGTTGATAACCAAAGGTGCGATTACCGAAGAGGACTTGTCGCGTGCCTTGGCTATCCAGCAAGGCTTGAATTGGCTGCCGGCCGATGAACTCAAGCCTCAGGACGATGCCGTCGCCTTGCTCGATTCGGGCACTGCGCGCGCATTCGGGGCACTGCCACTCGATCAGGTAGACGGTGTCTTGCGGGTGGCGATCTCCAATCCCGAGACCTTGCCGCTGTTGGGTGACCTTGAGAGCATCAGCGGTTGTCGCATCGAGGCGGTGTTGGCGGCCCCTGAAGCATTGGCGGAAGCCGTCGAGAACGCTTACCAGCGTCATGCGGAAGTCAAGGCTGCAGCCGAGGTCGAAGCCAGCGAAGCCGCCCCGATCGTGCGCTTGCTCGAGCAGATCCTCACTCGTGCGGTACGCGACCGCGCGGCTGACGTGCACTTCGAGCCTTACCAAGGGACGTTCCGCATCCGTATGCGTTCCGATGGTGTGCTCTATGAGATAGACCCGCCGCCAGCGCACCTCGCTACCGCGATCGTTTCGCGCATCAAGGTGCTGGCTGACCTAGATATCTCCGAGACCAGGATGCCGCAGGATGGCCGCATCGACTTGGTGTTGGATAACCATCGCATCGATTTCAGGGTGTCTACGGTTCCGACTCAAGGCGGCGAGAGTGTCGTATTGCGTCTATTGGACCGCCGCAACCTGCAGTTGGACCTAGGGGCGCTGGGGCTTACTCCAAAGGAAGATGATCAGCTTCGCGACTTCATCGGTAGGCCGCACGGCATCGTGCTGGTGACTGGTCCGACCGGTTCGGGTAAGACCACGACCTTGTACTCGCTACTGAGTCAGGTGAATGACCCTGAGCGCAAGATCCTTACGGTTGAGGATCCCGTCGAATACGATCTCGACGGCATCGTGCAGGTGCCAGTCCATGACGAGATCGAGGTCACATATGCGCGGATCTTGCGCACGATGTTGCGCCAAGACCCCGACATCATCATGGTCGGTGAGATTCGCGACCCGGAGACTGCTCAAATCGCGGTCGAAGCGGCGTTGACCGGGCACTTGGTTCTGAGCACCCTTCACACCAACGATGCGCCATCCACCGTCACCAGGATGGTCGATTTGGGTGTTGAGCCGTTCCTTCTTGCTGCAACCATCGAAGGGATCGTCGCTCAGCGACTGGTGCGGAAGGTCTGCGGCAACTGCACCGAAGATTACACTCCGGATGACGACACTTTCACCCAGCTAGGTTTGACTGGCGGTGAATCGATGAAACATGGCTCAGGCTGCCCTGAGTGCCACTTCACCGGTTACTCCGGGCGGACGGCTATATATGAGGTATTGCCGATGGACCCAGCCCTCAAGGAGCAATTTCTGGAAAACCCCAGTACCTTGCTCTTGCGTGAGCTAGCCCGGAAGCGGAAGATGAAAACCCTACGAGAGCGTGGCATAGAGCTGGCTCGCGAAGGTCGCACCACCTTGGAGGAAGTCCTCCGTGGAACCCAGGGCGACGACTCCTGAATAGATGGCTCGAATCCAGCGCAAGGTCCCCGCGGCACGTCGTGTGTCGAATCAAGAAAGCACCCATGAGAGTGGGGGTGATGAAAGCACGACGCTAGTCAAGCGCAAGGTGCCGCTGAAGCACATCGTGCAGTTCACGCGGATGCTTGCCACCATGACCGAGGCCGGGTTGCCGATCCTGCGCAACCTTAAGATCCTCTCCAACCAGTGGCCCGAAGGGCGCTTCCGCGACTCGATCCTTGATGCCTGTGACCTGGTCGAGGAGGGGCAGCCCTTGTCGGATGCCTTGGCGCAATCACCGGAAGTGTTCGACCCCCTCTACATCAATATGGCGCGGGCTGGTGAAGCCGGCGGTGTATTGGACAAGGTGTTCGACCGCCTGGCCAATTTCCTTGAACGCGCCCAGAACGTGCGCGACAAGACCAAGGGTGCGTTGACCTACCCGATCGTCATCGTGGTCGTCGCCGTCATCGTGGTTTCCGCCTTGATGTTGTTCGTGATCCCTAAGTTCTCTGAGCTTTATGACGACATGGACATGGAGCTGCCGAAGCTCACCGAGGTGATGATCGCTATCAGTGGTTTCATGACTAATTATTGGTATGTCGTGCTCGGCATACCGGTGCTGCTGTGGACCATCCATGCCCTCCTTTACCGACGATCCTATGGTTATCGTCGAGGTTGCCATGCCATCGGCCTGAAGCTGCCGATCTTCGGCGCACTGGTCGAGAAGAGTCAGGTGTCGCGTTTCGCCACCACCTTCGGAACCCTGATCTCCAGTGGTGTTCCACACCTCGAAGCCTTCGACATCACTCGCGGTGCCTTGACCAACGAGGTTTACCGTGAATCAGTCGAGGAGATTCGTGAGGAGGTTCGTGAAGGTGAAGCCATCGCTGCATCACTTGAGTCTTCCGAACGTTTCGATGACCTGGTCGTCGCCATGGTCGAGGTCGGAGAGGAAACCGGTGAACTCGACCGCATGTGCATGCGCTTGGGAAGTAGTTACGAAGAGCAGTACACCCGTTCGCTCGACAACATGCTGAAGCTGATCGAACCGATCATGCTCGTCCTGTTGGCTGGCGTCGTTGGCTCCATCGCGCTGGCGTTGTTCTTGCCTCTGTTCGGGTTGCTGGAGGAGTTCGGAAAGGCGGCGTGAAGCCGAAGACCGCGTCTCGTAGTCTTTTAATCAGCCTGTTAAGCTGGCTGCCAAGACTATGAGTCTGCGCCTGCGCCTAGTCCTAGCTTTGGTACTTGTTAATGCGGCCGTACTTGGCACGCTGGCATGGTGGACTGCTGAACGCGAGCAGGTGCGCGAAGGCATCGAGTTGGAAAGGCAGGAGGATCTACGTCGGCGTCTTACTCAGCTGGTGGTGCCACGCTTCAACTCGGAAGAACTCGGTGACTTGGCGCAGATGCTCGACTGGCCTTTGTGGCAACAATTCGATGACGCACTGATCATCGACACTGAGATCCTCGAACTCGGAGGTGGCCAGCTTCCGGTCGGTACCTTCCTGAATCCCTTGGGAAGAAGGCAGCGTGCTCGCGATTTCCCGATCCAAGAGGTCACGGAGGCAGTCATCCGCGCGACCGAAGAGAACAGGCCAATCGCTGTCGCTGGCGGCTTGGCCTTGCCCCTGATTGCCTATGAGCCTTTCGCCGAGGAACAACGTCCATGGGGCGGCATGTATGTCGCCTTGCCGTTGCGCCAGGGTGCTGATGGCTTGTGGGCTAGGGTCATCTGGGCCGCATTGACCAGCACCCTGATCGGTGGCCTGGTGATCCTGGTGTTGATCAACAGCCTGGTGCTGCGTCCGGTCGATCGCCTGATACGGGTGACCGAGTCGTTCGGCAAGGGCAAGGAGCCGTTGGTATTGCCGACCGAAGGCGCGCAAGAGGTCGTCACCCTGTCGCGCAGCTTCGAGCAGATGATGCAGCGCATCAGTGGCTTCCAGGAGGAGTTGGAGCAAGAGGTTGAAGCCGCGACCAAGCGTGTGCTTGAAGGCGACCGTCTAGCTGCACATCGTGAACGCATGGCAGCTATGGGAGCCCTGGCGGCTGGTGTGGCACACGAGATCAACAGTCCACTGGCAGGAGCCTTGTATGTGTTGGAAGTGTTGCGGCGCGATGCGACAACCGACCAGAGTCGCAAGTATGGGGAGCTGATGCAGGAGGCTCTCGAACGCATTCGTGACCTGGTACAACGTCTTCTGCAGTTGTCACCGGGCAAGGCTGAAGCATCCACTGCTGACGTAGCCAGCTTGCTGGATGACCTTCGGGCTTTCTTGGCCAGTCGCTTGCGCAAGCATGACCTGGTGTTGAACCTACCTGATGACGGCTTCGAGGTAGCTGCTGCACGTGGCGACTTGTTCCCGCTGATGCTTAACCTGCTGCAGAATTCACTTGATGCATTGGATGGTCTCGAGGATGAAAGCGGCGGCACGATTACCGTCAGTTGCGAACAGCTTGCTGACGGTGGCACTCGCTTGCTGGTCGAGGACGATGGCCCAGGTGCTCCTGCCCACATCCTCCCGCATCTCTTCGAGCCCTTCTTCACATCAAAAGACGTCGGCAAAGGGACTGGCTTGGGCTTGGCGATCGCCAATGCCTCGATGCGGCGTCTCGGCGGTTCGATTCAAGCTGACAATCGCCCATCCGGTGGGTTCAGGGTCGTTCTCGAGTTCCCCGAATCTCCGGCCGAAGGTCAAGATGGCCAAGACGACGTCGCATTGACCGACCCGAGGGGTAGCAATCCGAAGTCTGCTGATGGGGAACCCACCGCATGAGCGCGGTGGTTTGGGGAATGGGAGCCTTGCTGCTTGGTTCAGCATGCTTCTCTGGTTCGGAAGCAGCGCTGTTCACCCTGGCCTCGGCATCAGGCAAGGACCGCAACGAAACTCCGCGAGTTGCTCGTCGCTTGCTTGCTGACCAAGTAGGTGCGCTGACTACTATCCTGCTCTTGAACCTAGTCGTGAACCTAGGTTTCTTCGCGGTCACTCATGCATGGTCGCGTCAACTGGTCGACTCCAACACATGGATGGTGGATGTCGTCGCGATCGTCGCAATCGTGCTGTTCGGGGAAGTGTTGCCCAAGGTCGTCGCGCATCGCTTCCCGCGAACGTCCGCCAGTGTGCTGCTGTGGCCAGTCAACCTCGCACATGTCCTGCTCGGGCGCTTTCTACGACCGCTCGGCCGCAACTGGGGCAGGGGCCGACGTCGACAAATCCCTTTGGATAGTGGGCAGACCGCTGACTTATTGCTCGACTCGGAGGGCCAGGTGCTTGAGGATACCGAGTTCGACCTCATTACCCACGTCCTTGAGTTGGGCGAGTTGCGCGCTGGAGCCCTGCGCCGATCCTTAGCGGATATCCCGCGACTCGACGTAGAGTTGGAACTGCAGGAAGCCATTCGCGAACTGCAGGCCCAGGGCGAACCATGGGCTGCGGTAGTGAATAGCGCTGGAGATGTTCTAGGTCTACTTGACCGCACGCGACCGCTTAGTGGCGCCACCGTCGGAGAGGCCCAACGCAGCGTGCCGGTGTTGCCGGAAGTGGCCCCGGTCGCGAATGGAGTTCAACTGTTGCGTGCAAGTGGCGGCCCTTTCGTCTTGCTGGTGGATGAATACGGTCAATCGGTAGGCATCATCGAGAGGGGCCGCTGGGCAGATACCTTGCTCGACCGCCTTCCTGGCGTCGCTACCGGCCAAGATTCGCCCATTCGCCCTGGCGAACGAGGGCGTTGGGAAGTCGATGCTGCCTTGCCTTTGCACGACTTCATCGACCGCTTCGGAGATCCAGGTGAGTTCGACGTGCGTCTCGACACCATCGGTGGCCTGGTGGCGGAAAAGTTGGGTCGGATGGCAGAGGTCGGCGACCTGGTAGTGGTCGGCGAAGGTCAGCTCAAGTTCGAGCTGAAGGTCTCAAGCTGTTCGGAAACTCGTCCCTTGGTTTTGGATGTTCGGGCTCTGCATGGTGACGACAACGGCAACGTGGAGGCATCTTCATGAGTGGCTTCGCCTTCCTGCTGGTGGCACTCGCCTTCTCCGGCCTTTTCGCTGGTTCTGAAACAGCCTTCTATGGAATCAATCGATTACGTCTGTGTCATGATGCTGCAACATCAACCGCAGCCGCGTTGCTTGAGAAGGTGTTGCGCTCACCAAGCGCTTTCTTGGCAACCCTGTTGATCGGCAACAACATCGCCAACGACCTCGCGGTTCATGCTGCGATTTCGATAGGCACGTCGTTCGAGCTTGACCGCCCCGAGTTCTGGTCGACCATAGTCCTTACTCCCTTGGTGTTCATGTTCGGCGAGGTGTTGCCCAAACAGGTGCTCCTCGACTCGCCCCGCTTGATGCTGCACTTCGCCGGGCCACTGGCGCTGATCAGGTTATTGTTCTGGCCGGTCACTGCGCCGTTGGCTGCGCTTGCAGGTCGTCTTGATAGTTCCAGCGGGGCAAGCCCGTTGGCCCGACGCCAGTTCGAGGCATTGCTACAGGAGGGTGAAGGCCACGCACCGGGTGAAGCCCGAGTTATGAAGGCAGCATTGCGTGCCCTGGATTCACGCGGCAAGGGACTTCGTTCCTTCCTGCGTTTCGACCTACCACTGCTGCGACCCAACTGCAGTCATCAAGATGCTCGCGAACGCCTAGCCCGCAGCGCAGATTCACTTGCCTTGTTTGACCATGGCTCAGGTCCGCCGTCCTTGCTTCTTGGCACCAGGTTGACTGACGCTGGCCCGGACAAACCCATAGCTGCCTTCACGATTCCACTGCTCAGGCTTAGCCCCGAGCTCGATCTGGCCGCCGCTGTGGCCGAAATGCGCACATATACCGTGGCATTCGCCTGGGTGGAGAAACCAGGGGAGTGGGCAGGACTATGTGATCTCGAATATGCTTTGGCGCGGCTGCTCTCACCCGCCCCTCCTGTTGAGCCCTCTGAATCATGACCACCAACCGCTTTCTGATCCTTCTTGCTCTCCTTAGCGCTGGCCTTCTTGGGGCATCCGCTATGAGCTTCTTACGCCCTGACACCGCTATGGCTCAGGGAGCCGACGGTGGGCGCCGCTACGTGGCGGTGACCGGCCCATATATGGCTGGGGTGTCGCTGCTCTACGTTTTAGACCAAGAAACCCAGCATTTGGCGGTATATGAGGCCCGTGGGGGGGCGACCAACTCCCATCGCATCCAATTCGTGGGTGCCCGTAACATCGAGCTTGATATGCAGCTCGATGGCTACAACGACGAATCCGACATGACCCACAAGGACCTCGAGAGAGAGTTCCTCAAGTCTGGTATTCCTGTGCCCCAAGATGGCACAAAGGCAGGCGGATAGCGTATCCTTGGAACCCCGCGTCGCTAGACTGGCGCTGGAACCCGTCCTAAACAACTCCGGAACCCCGTACAGATCCCGTGACCGAAAGCGATTTTTCCTCCTTTGACGACGCCCTCAAGAAGCTCGAGCTTGAGGAAGAAGATCTTAAACGGCTGATTTCAGCCGGTGAAATTCGTGCCTTCCGGGAAGGCTCGAACATGCGTCTTCGCGTCGAAGACGTCTCCAAAGTAGCTGACCAGCTCGGCATCGGTGGTTCAATCGCCGAGGAAGACGCTGGCGAGGTACTGGAAGTAGAAGATCTTGTCCTCGATGACTTGGACGATGCCGGCATGGCAACGACCCAGCTCTCTGAAGAAGACACCCTGCTCGACGATGCAGTCGAAGAGTTGGAAGTGGCTCCTGACGCACCAGCCAAAGCCGCACCACGCCGCAGTAGTGGTCGTGCTGCTGCCGCCGCAGCTCCAGCTGTCGGCGATGAAGGCAACGGTATGCGTGCAGCCATGATCCTCACCTTCGTGTTGATGATCTTCGGCATCCCTTTCGCGATTGGCATGATCTCAGGCGAGCCTAGTGGTATTACCTCTAGCATCGTCGAGATGATGGGCGAGAAGTAGTCGATTACCGCGTGATCCCACAGGCCTCAATCCTGCTGCTACTGCTCGGGATTGGGGCCTGTTCGCATTCTGAGGCCGAGCCATTGCCGGAGCCGCTTCAGCGCCTTGAAGATCTGCTGCTTGAGAACCCCGCATCTCCACTTGGAGATTGGTTGCTTGTCGGACGTTATGAAGTGACTCGCGAGGAGTTCGGTGCGGAACCTGATGCCAGTGCCGCGAACCTGCCGATGGTCATGGTCAGTTATCAAGAGGCCGAGGCATGGAGCCAAGAGCGTGGCTTACGCCTGCCGACCTTGAAGGAGTGGCAATACCTAGCCTCTGACTTCGGTCGTTCGTTGGCAGTCGCAGCCAACGCTCATAACGGTCTATCGCTCAGTCTCGATCGTCCGCTACCGGTTGGAGTGTTCGAGCGCGGGCGCACCTCCTTAGGCGCCTACGATTTCTTCGGCAACGTGCGTGAATGGGTTTCTAACCCTGAGGATGGCAGGTTCTTCGCCTGCGGTGGGTCGTACGCTTCCCGTGACGCCACCATCGCCGAGTGGGAGCAACTTGAGATGCTCCCGACCGAGCGCGCAGCTGATATCGGTTTCCGTTATGTAGCTGGCGCCTCGGAGTATTTCGCCCAGCAAGTGGTTCCGGTATGGCCGCATCTTGACGACAAGCAGCGCACTAAGTTCTCGGCAATCATGTCGGCCTGGAGCCCCAAGGCCCGTGCAGCGCTCGCGACCCGCCTGCTTGATGTCGATGCCCCCAAGGACCTCTGTCAGCTAGTTCGCGGACAATGAAGAAAGGCGATCTGCGAGCACTGCTCGAGTTGCACGGCTTGCGCCCTCAAAGCAGGTTCGGCCAGAACTTCCTGGTCGATCCAGCGCTCCTGCGGCGAATTCCTGAGGATGCTGGTGTCTTGACGGGGGATTTCGTCCTTGAAGTCGGTCCTGGTGCCGGCGCCTTGACGATGGAACTATTGCGACTGGGGGCGAAGGTCTGTGCGGTCGAACTGGATCGAGGATTGGCTGCCTTGTTACGCGAGCGTTTCAGCGCCGAACTCAGCGATGGACAACTGGTCCTGATCGAGGGTGATGCACTGAGCAAGAATGAACGGCTTAACCCAGATGTGGAAGAGTGGTGGTCAAGTTTGCCAAGCGCACCACGGCTGGTCGCGAATTTGCCCTACTCGATATCGGGGCCGTTCCTGGCACGCTTACCTGGTCGAGAACTCTTGGGGGCAACACTGTTGCTGCAACGTGAAGTGGCTGAGAAGGCTGCTGGTCCAGTAACGGGCGGGGAGTGGAGCCCGCTGTCGATTCGCTTGTCTTTGGCTTTCACGGCTAGGGTCGGGCGTCGGCTGCCGCCCGAGGTGTTTTGGCCGGGACCTTCCATAGAATCAGCATTCTTGCACCTCGATACCCGCGAAGACGCCATCAGTGCACGGTTGGATTCTCAGCTCCGCAAAGTACTGCGCGAGTCATTCGGCCAGCGACGCAAACCCCTACTGGCTAGATTGGCCAAGAAAATGCCAGATTGGGCAGCTGCCCTGGAAGCGGAGGGAGTCGGCGCCGAAACTCGCCCTGGAGAAGTTGGCCCGGAGATTTGGCGAGCTGCTTGTCATCGGCTAAGTTAAGGGGTTGGCTGGCGGCACTGGCACCTCATGAGCG
>CAZJGH010000046.1:0-14770 GCA_964545405.1 uncultured Planctomycetales bacterium | reverse complement strand
TCGCGCATCAGCTTCTCGACCGGGTACTCCTTCGTGTACCCGTTGCCGCCGAAGATCTGGACCGCATCGGTCGTCGCCTGCATAGCGGTGTCGGTCGCGAAGCACTTGGCCATAGCTGCGATCTTGGTGACGCCTTTAGAGCCAGCATCCGCATGTGCGGCGGTCGCGTAGACCACCCAGCGTGCCGCTTCGGTCTTCTGAGCCATGTCAGCCAGCATTCCCTGGATCATCTGGAAGCCGGAAATCGCTTGGCCGAACTGTTTGCGGCGACATGCGTAGGTAGTGGCAAGTTCAAGTGCGCCGGCAGCGGTTCCGACGGCTTGAGCTGCGACACCAGGACGGGCGAGATCCAAGGTCATCATGCTGTGCTTGAAGCCGAAGCCAGGCTTGCCACCGATGAGGCGATCGTCGCCGACGCGGACGTTATCGAAAACCGTCTCAGCGACCGGCACGGACTTGATGCCCATCTTGTCCTCGAGCTTCTTGATCGAGAAGCCTGGGTCAGTGTCTTCGACGATGAACGCCGAGATCCGCCGGGAGCGTGATTCCGGGTCGGTCACCGCGAAGCAAGTGATGATGTTCGCGCGTGAACCGTTGGTCGTCCACTTCTTCTCACCGTTGATGGTCCATGCGTCACCATCCTTGACCGCCGTTACCGACAACCCGCCGGCGTCGGAGCCAGCGAATTTCTCCGATAGCGCGAAGGCGCATGCGGCCTTGCCGGCAGCCACCAGTGGCAGGTACTTGGCCTTCTGTTCGTGGGTGCCGCCGACGATGATCGGCAGCGAACCGAGTGCGTTAACCGCGAATGCCACACCAAAAGCAGGATCAGCCTTGGAGAACTCCTCGACCATCAAGGCCAAAGCCATGATGCCATCATCAGACCCACCGTATTCCTTCGGGATCCAAACGCCCAGCATGCCGGCATCAGCACAGGCCTGGAAGGCGTCTTCATTGAAGCTCGAATCCTTGTCGTGCTGCATGGCCTGGGGGAGCAGGTATTTGACAGCGATTTCGTGTGCCTTCTCGCGCCATGCGAGATGGGCTTCAGTGAACTTAATGTCGTACAGTGGGTTCATCTTTTAGTGCTTATGCGGTTTCCAACGGCTAACACCGCGACCGCGACTGCCGGGGGGGATCCGCGGCAGGGAAGGCAGATTGTAGCTCTGCGCCGCTATTTCAGCCGCGCAAGCCCAGCCCAAATCCAAGCGCAAAACCAAGGAAAATGGCGACCGGAAAGATGACTCGGCCGGATTTCTTGTTGCGCTTTATCCACAATCCGATTGGCGACAGCAGCATACCCACGCAGAAACCGAGAATCGCCCCGTTGAATAGTGGGTGGTTAATCCCGCGTGTGGAGAACTTGACTAAATCAGGGTGCCCCATGGCCAAGAACATACCGATCGAACACCCAATCGCGCCACACATCGCGCAGGGGAAGATCTTGTCGAATACCGGACTTCCGCCCGGAAGGTTGCGGGTGGTCACCGAACGCCGCTGGCTCTGCTGATGGGGCATCAGCGGTTTGCTGCTCAGCGGCGGACGGTCTTCCTGCACCACGGTCAAATGAGACTATTGACTACCAACCGAACAAGGTCTTCTCTTGACGCTTGCGCATCTGGTGCTCATCAGCCCAAACTATCTGACGGGTCTGGGTGTTGACGGCATTGAAGGTGAACTTGTAGAACAAGGATTCGACATCACCACCAGCCGACTTGATGGTAGTGAAGCGTCCGTAGAAGACGTACTCAGCGCCGAGTTGGCGACCGAGTTCCACCGCAGCAGTCAGGTCCACCGACCCCGAACCCTGGTAATCGAGTTCGTTCTGGATCTCGGACAAGCCTTGCTCACCGGCCAGCACCGAGAACTTCTGCGACTGGATCAATGCAGTGCGGATGGTGTCAGTGATGTTCTGGGTATCGATGTGCTGGTTAGTGCGGTTGGCGACACCACCGATGACGATGCGCGGTACATCACCGCCCCAAGCGTTGGAGCCGGTGAATGACTCGGTCATTCGCTGGGCGATGGCTTGCAACTCGGTTGGCCCGAAGTCGGTGCTGAGGACCTCGATGCCCTCTGGGTCTTCGAGGGTAACCTTGTTGGAGCAGCTACCCGAAACAGCGATTGCGCTAATGATTAGTAAGGTACGAAGGAGCATGGCTAGTTTTGCTTGGCGGTGTGGTTGACGCGAATCACGCACTGGATCGCTTTTTCGGTAGGTGAAGTGAAGGGCAATACGCGGGTATCGCCAGGGTGCAGGACCAGGAACTGTTCGGGCTTCTCGTATTGCCCCCTGCGCAGGACGATGCCACCGGAATCGCGCCATTCCCAAGAGATGTGCAGACGTGCAGGGTCTTCGTCATCGTTGTAGATCTGGAACTGAACAGCCAAGCGCCCATCGGACAGGCGCACGGTGACGTTCTCGAAATCGAGATCGACGTCCTCGACATTGTTGACCACTTCCGCGACGACATCCTTGACCATGCCTTCGCCGTAATCGAATTCCTCGCCATTTACCACGATGGTGTCGGGGCGGTGAACATCGGGCCCGGAGCAGGCTGGCAAGACGGCCAGCGCGCACAAGCTAAGTAGTGAGAATCTAACCATGGCTTCAGCGGGTCATTGGATCATAGAGACGCACTTCAACTTCACAGCGCACGGCTTGCATGTTGGGTGCGGTTGAACGAACTGGCTGGTGCGAGCCGGCTGGGATGAAGACCGGTCGCCAGCTGCGTACTACGGATTCCACCTCGATGCCGTCATCGTCGAACCAACGAGCGCGGTACTCGATCCGCACATCGTCGCTGTCATCGTTGATGAGCTCGACTTGATAGACAGCGAATTCGGCGCGGCCGTAGGACACGCGCTCATCACCGAACTCGATGATGTCCTCGATATCCGAATCGCCTACCGGGCGCGCCGCGCCACTCAGGTCGCCGTTGTGGACACCGTTGGAGCTACAGGCGACTAGGCCGGTGAGGGTAAGGAGAGGAATCAGTTTGTGTAGTGCTTTCATCTGGTCAAGGGCGGTTACCGCCATGTGCATTTTGGTCAGCGTACAGACGCCCGCCGACCGCGCGCACGGTAATCAGTACGGGCTTGCCGGGCTCGAATGAGAGTTTTCCTAGGTCAAGTTGATGGCCATCCTGCCCGCTGGAGATGATTACGCGCTGTTCGCCGTGGGGGACTGCGGCGCGCAACACTTGAATCTCGGTCGGCAGGGTCAGCCAGGAACGCAAGTCAGCGCGTTCGGAGAATTGGTTCCACATGGTGCCACCAAGACCGACCAGTATGCCGGCCCACTTGCCATGTTCGTCTTCAGCTGCCTCCGCGACCTCATCGACGATGATGGTCTTGGTGGCCGAGCGAGCGATCGCCTTGGCAGTGGCCCAGCCGATCCTGTCGTTGAGATTGGTCTGACCGACCTGCAGGACGTTCTCCATCGTGACGGTGCTGCCGAGACTCTCGTCGCCAACGCGGACCGAGATGGAGGCATGCGCGTACGGCTGCATTCCGAAGCTCGGGATCGACACCTTTCCGATTGAGCGGTTGGTCGCATAACTGAGCTCGTTAGCCACCTTCTGTGGCATTCGCCCGCGTTCGTAGACCACCACGATTTCAGCGATGGAGGCTTCCTTCGCCCTTTCCAGTGACAGCAAGCGTTGGATGCGTTGGAGTGAATACTTGACCGCAGGATGGTCGGGGATCTCTTTGCTGAGGCGGTTCAAGTCGATCTCTGCATCGTCGAACTTGCCATCCAGCTCTTGTGCCAAGGCAGCAACGAACCTGGAGAAGCGGTTCATGCCATAGGTAGTGCCGAAACGCTCTTCCTCGAACTGCTCGAATTCATAGCCACGCTTCACCTCGACCATGGCGTCATCCAGGGAGCCCATACGCAGGAAATCCCAAGCAAGGAAGGCGTGCAAAAGCACTGCCTCGAAACCTTCGCCGTCGTAAGGCATGGTCTTGTCGTTGACGAGCATCGACAGGGCGCCTTCAGTCAGGCTGCGGCCGCTGATGGTCGGACGGTCGCCATATCCATCAAGCACGGCGACGGCCTTGAGCCATTCGTCGGTCGCGGCCTTGAGGTTGCCGCCGACGTGATAGGCCATGCCGGCTTCCGCATGAGAGAGGAATTCATTGCCTCCCAAAGTGCCATCCAGGAGCAGGAATTCGTCGGCGGCGGCATAGAATTCGCCGTGTTCGAAGGCATCGAGGCCGATCCAGGCGTCGTCAGGGTAGTCGGTGAACAGCGACGAGGAGCACGACACGCACAATCCCAGCAGGGAAATCGGTAGAGCTTTGGCGAGGCTGAACATGCAAGTGACGGGGCCGAATCGGCGAAAGCCAATCGTATCAGGGCCAAGGGGGCGTGGCCGCTTCCATCGAATACGGTCGGGAAGGCGGCGCGGCAGTTAAAATCCCAAACCCGTGAGTAGCACGCAATCCCCTAAATCGCGCAAAGAGCCGACGCCCATGATGCGTCAGTTCCACGCTGCCAAGGATCAGCACCCAGAAGCGTTGCTGTTCTTCCGCATGGGGGACTTCTATGAACTGTTCTTCGACGACGCCAAGGTTGCCGCCAAGGAGCTTGGACTGACCCTCACCGCGCGCGATAAGGAACGCACCATCCCGATGGCAGGTGTACCGGTACGTACACTCGAGAGTTATCTGGCCAGGTTGGTACGCGCGGGGCATACCGTGGCGATCTGTGAGCAGCTGCAGGATCCACGTGAAGTGAAGGGCATCGTCGAGCGCGGCGTGGTCAGGGTGGTTTCCCCGGGCACCTTGCTAGAGGAAGAAAGCCTGGTCGGAAGTGAACCGCTATTCGTCCTGGCGATTCATGTCGAGGTTCCGCGCGGGAAATCCGCAGGCACTATTCCCATTGGTGATTGGAAGGTCGGCCTGGCTTGGGCCGATTTGACCACCGGTGCCTTCAAGTGCAGCGTCACGGACATGAACAGTTGCGCAGAAGAGTTGGCACGCATCCATCCGGCTGAAGTCCTGGTGGCAGACGTCTCGGAGAGCGAGGAGCACGCCAAGGCTGCGGTCGCCAAGCTCGAGCAGATGGTTCGGCAAGAGGATGTTCCACTCACCAAACGCCTGCCTTGGACTTTCGATTCGCGTAATGGTCATCGCGACTTATGTGCCCAACTGAAGGTCTCTACCTTGGAAGCATTCGGCATCGACGAGATGCCGGAAGTCGTCGCCGCTTGCGGTGGGCTCCTGGATTTCCTGCGTGATACACAGAAGTCTTCCTTGGAGCAGCTTCGCGAGCTGAATGTGCACCAGTCGAACGATCACTTGGCGCTCGATAGGGCCACCCGTCGCACTTTGGAGATCGTGCGCAATCAGCATGATGGTGGCCGCGAAGGCACCCTGCTGGGCGTGATCGACCGCACCGGTACGCCAATGGGAGCGCGCTTGTTGCGCGACTGGATGCTCGAACCACTGGTCGACGTCGACGCCATCTGCTCACGACATGACGCTGTCGGTGAACTGCTCGGCAATCGTGAACAACGTCGTTCGATCAGCACTTCCCTTGATGGCCTCGGTGACCTCGAACGTCTGGCCGCGAAGCTGGTGTCAGGTCGTGCCGGTGCGCGCGACTTGCTTGGCTTAGCTCGTGCGCTTGAACGCGTTCCCGAGTTGTGCGATGCACTGGCCTCCTCGACTACCCCTGCACTCGGTCGTCTGGCAGATGTACTCGACCCATGCGATGGGCTGGCCAAACGGATCCGCGAGACCTTGCTCGATGATGTTCCGCTGTTCCTTAAGGATGGGGGATTGATTCGTGACGGCTTCTCCACTCAGGTCGATGAACTGCGTTCCTTGGCCAAAGGTGGTAAGGATTACCTGGCCGCCCTGCAGGAGCGCGAGTCCGAGCGGGTCGGCTTTCCGGTCAAGTTGGGGTTCAATCGCGTGTTCGGTTACTACATCGAGATCACGCGCGCGCATTCCGATAAGGCACCTGAAGATTACATCCGCAAACAGACCCTCAAGAACGCGGAACGCTTCATCACTCCTGAACTGAAGGAGTATGAAGGCAAGGTCCTGAGTGCCGAGGAAAAGGTCAAGGAGATCGAGTTCCAGCTGTTCGAGGAATTGCGCGCTGCAGCCGCGGCGGAATCTCAACGGGTGATAACTACCGCCCGAGCGATTGCTGAACTGGATGTACTGCAAGGCTTAGCGATGGTCGCCAGCGAACGACGCTACGTTCGCCCCGAGTTCATCGATGCTCCAGCTGATGAATGCGGCATCCTCGATATTCGCGAAGGTCGGCATCCGGTGGTCGAGGCCGCACTATCAGACGAACCTTTCGTGCCCAACGACACACTGCTCGGACAGGCAGACGATACCGAGGATGATTCCGAGGTCGCTCGACTTGCCATACTCACCGGCCCGAACATGAGCGGTAAGTCTACCTATCTGCGCCAGACCGCCTTGGTCGTGTTGCTCGCGCAGCTGGGGAGTTTCGTGCCCGCGGAAAGTGCGCGCCTGACCTTGGTCGATCGCATCTTCACCCGACTCGGCGGCGGCGACGACATCAGTCGCGGCCAATCCACCTTCATGGTTGAGATGGTCGAGACCGCCAACATCCTGCGCCACGCCAGTTCCCGTTCGCTTCTGCTTCTCGATGAGGTAGGGCGCGGTACCAGCACTTTCGATGGCTTGGCCATCGCATGGGCGGTGTGTGAGTTCGTGCACAACAATGCCCAGGCCCGCTGCCTGTTCGCCACCCATTATCACCAGCTGACTGACCTGGCCAACGAGCTGACCGCGGCCACGAACCTGAATGTGGCGGTACGCGAGTGGGGGGATGAGATCGTGTTCTTGCATCGCATCGAGCCAGGTGGGACCGACCGCAGCTATGGCATTCACGTGGCTCAACTCGCTGGTCTACCTCAGAGTGTCCTGTCTCGAGCACAGACGATTCTCGCCAAGCTCGAGAAGGATGAGGAAGGGTTGTCGCGCCGTATCCTGCAGGGGCAAAGCGAGCGTGCGCCGGAGTCGGAGCCACAAGCCGTGGTTCATCAACCTGGCCTGTTCGACCTATTGGGGGGCGACAAGTCGGAAGGTCTGGTCAAGGAACTGATCGATATAGAGCTCGATCACCTGCCGCCCATCGAGGCCTGGCAGTTGCTTGCTCGTGTCTTGAGAGAACTACGCGAGCAATAACCGACAGGCTTGAGGCCTGTACCTCAGAGGATCAACTTCTCCAGGCCGTTACTGGGTCGCCCGGAGTCGAGGTCGATGCCTTGCAGCCAGATGCTGCGGCCGGATGAGTTACTCGGCATGTTCACGCTGAGGCTGGCGAACCCGCTGGCGTCGGCAGCGGTCGACGAAAGAGCGACGATTGGATGGCTCAGGTCCAAGACTCCGTAAGGAGTGTTCGAGGGCCCAGCGCCGGCCAGAGAAAACCCGAACAGCACCATGCTCATCGGCGTGGCGCGGGTCATCTCCAATGTCGCCATCGCTCCTGCCTCCAGGCCTTCTGCGCGGATGAATGGAAGGAGTTGGTTGGTGAGCGTCAGTTCATCCAGGGCTAGAGTCGTGAATGGAGGCGATCCCGAACCATTGTGCTGGAACGTGATGGTGATTCCATGGACCTCGTTGGTCGAGTCGCCCAGGCTTCCCTCGACGATGCCGTTGGGGCCATCGAATTGGAAGCTGACGTTGTTAGCCGCATCACGAGTAAGGCGCAGTATCGCGCTACCGGAGTTCGGCATCCCGAACAAGGTTTGCGAATCGGAGTTGCTGTTGAAGCGGAAGTCACCTCCGCCATAGATGTTCTGGTCATCGAATTCCCACGACACGAACGAGTGCCCATTCTGGTCCATCAAGGCGACTGTCATCTGGCTGGTGCTTGCCAACGGTTGCAGGGGGTCGGCAGTCCATGTCAGCGGTATCACAAGTTCGAATTCCCCGACGAATGGTGTGACTAGGTCCTGGACCAAGTAGAAGATGCCGACTGCTGATTGAAGCAGCGAGCTACCGCCGGCCTCGAGGACTCCGCGGCCTTCATCGACTTCGACCCAGGATCCGATCGTTATTCCTGTGATCCATTCGGATCCGATGACGCCATCGTTGAAGTCGTCAGCGACAATAGGAGGCGCGCTGACTTGGGAGAGAAGAGGTGTACAAACAAGACAACTGGCAGTGAGATTAACCAGGATATGGAGTGCCAAAGATTTTCCTACGCACCACCGACCACTTGTAAGAAGAAAAATCCGGATAAATGGCGCGACCCAGACGACGGGTCAGCGTCGCCTGGGTCGTGTCGGATCGCCGAGCTAGTCGGCCTTCTTTTCCTGGTAGTGGAACTCGCCGTTCAGGATAGGTGTGGCGATCTTCACCATGAAGGTGAACATGAGGGCGCCGATGGCCAGGATTCCCATCGCCACCAGGAGCTCATTGATCGATGGCACGTACTCGTAGATCTCACCCAAGGTGTCAGGGGTCATGCCTGGAATCACCATCCCCATGCTCTTCTCGATGTAGACGCCCATGAAGATGAGCACGCAACCGACGTTGAGCAGGATGATGTTCTCCCGGGTCTTGCGGCGCAAGAACAGGAAGAACGCCGCGAATGAACAGAAGAGTGCGAACCACATGTATGGCACCAGGGTGTCGTGGCCTTCCACGCCGGAGAACATGTAATGCATGTGCACGACGTGATGGGTATCGGAGTAGTACTCCTTGAATACCTCCGCCCCGAGCAGGAACAGGTTGAAGCCCATGAAGTAGGCCATCAGTTCGGCGATCTTCCAGATGGCTTCGCGGCGAATGTGGAACTTAGTGAACTTCTGCAGGATCTGCATCAACACCAGCATCACGGCAGGCCCTGAACAGAACGCCGACACGATGAATCTAGGTGCGAGGATAGCCGAGTTCCAGTAGGGGCGAGATACCAGACCTGCATACAGGAATGCGGTGACCGTATGGATCGCGATCGCTGCTGGAATCGAAAGCCACACCAGCGGCATGAAGATGCGCTTGTTCGGCTCCTTGTTCTGGAACAGGCGGAACAGCAGGTAAGTGGTGATGACGAAGTTCAAGACCAGATACCCATTCAAGGCGATCACATCCCAGCCCAGCATCGAGCTCGGGACATTCAGGATTCCGGGGCCAGGAATGAGGTGCCAGAAGCGTTCGGGGTGGCCGATGTCGACCATCACGAATAGCGCACACATGGTGATCGCAGCGACCGCCAATAGCTCCCCATAGACGACGATCTCCTTGATCGGCTTCCAGTGGTAAAGGTACGCCGGCACCACCAAGGTCACCGCCGCGGCAGCGACACCGACCAGGAAGGTGAAGTTGCCGATGTAGAATCCCCAGGAGACCTGGTCGCGCAGGCTGGTCGTGATCAGCCCCTCATCAAGCTGTCGACCATAAGCCCACAGCCCGATGATCGAGCAGACCATCAGGAAGGCTACCCAAGCGTAGTACAGCTTGTTGCCAGTGAGGACGATGCGGATACTGCCCGCGACCCACTGTCCGAAGAAGTTGAGAGTTTTCATTTCTCTATTCCCTTAACCGTAGAAGTAGTAGAACCGTGGACGCGTGTTGAGTTCAGCCTTCAGCACGAAGACCTTCTTGTTATCAAGCACGTAGCGGATTTCGCTAGTCGGATCGAGCATGTTGCCGAACTTGCGGGAGCCGACCGGGCAGATCTCTACACAGGCCGGGTACTTGCCCTCGCGAGTGCGTTGGATGCAGAACGTGCACTTCTCGACCACACCCGCTGGGCGGGGGCGGTTACCGAGGTAATCCATGTTCGGGTTGAGGTCCTCGGCGGGAATCTTCGGCTCACCCCACAACAACCCAGTTGAAGCGTCGTGCTCCGTAGGGGCATGCAGCCATGCAGCAGCGACAGCCGATGCACCAGTCGTAATCGACGACCACGATTCCGTCATCCTCTTGCCAAGTCGCGCCGACAGGACAGCTCTTAACGCACGGGGCGTTCTTGCACTGCTGGCATGCGATCGGCAGGTAGAAGTTGCCTTCATGCGGTACGGTCTCGTGATCGTAGTACGGGTCGGCATGATGGAAATCGTGCTTCTCTTCCATCTCCAGGACACGAATCCAATGGATCTCTTCTTCGCGGCCTTGGTTGTTCTCGTCGACACAGGCCTTGACGCAACGTCGGCAGCCGGTGCAGCGTGACAAGTCGAGGGCGTAGCCGAACTCCACTCCTGGCTGGGCACCTTTGACAGAAGTTGTGGTCTCGACACCGAACTTCTCCAGGTTCTCAGCTTTCATTTCGGCCAGGATTCTCTGCAGCTCGTCAGAGCCCAACTCCTTGAAACGACTGCGGAAGAACTTGGAATGAGTGATGTTGTCACAACCGACCGTGGTCGCAGCTGCGGCGCAACCGGCGAGCGAGCACAGGAAATCTCTACGGGAAACGGACTTGGTCATTTGGTTACCTCCGGAGGTTTCGGCGCGGCTTCCGGCTTAAGGGGATCGAACAAGGGCGCGTGCGGATCGTGGCAACTTGAGCACACCATGTACTCCTTAACGCCACTCCAGCTTCCGGTGCGTTTGCCATGCACTCCAGCCACCCAATCGCGGTGCGTATCGCCATGACATTGACCGCACAGTCGCGGCGCTTCCTCGAACTCGATTAGCTCGCCGCTGGCCAGGTGGAGCATGTCGCGATCTTCGGCATCGTGGCAATCAAGACACCAGATACGGCCGACGGCGTGCGCGAACGGGGTCATGTCTTCATGATCGGCCCCGATCTCCCGAACAGTCGGGTCGACTTCCATGAAGTCGGGGTCGTGGCAGTCACTGCAATCCTCCGTATCCGGATTCTTGAACGGTGGCGCCTCCAACATGATCGCGTCAGCCGGCATGACCGGAATCCACTCAGTATGGCGTTTGGGGAAGACAGCTCCACCTTCGCTTTCGGCGTGGTCTTCACCACAACCAGCCACGAGGGGCGCAAGGAAAATCAGACAAGTGAGACTTGTTTTCATTGCTTCGGTAGGACTTGAGTCCGCACCTCTTCCCTCGGGGCTTGCCCGGTGTGCCTAAACAGGCCGGGAGGGTTGAAGAGCTAGGCTACTAATTCTTCTCTTCTTTCTTATCCTTCTTCTTCTTGGGAGGGACGACACGCGGCTCTTCGCGCTTAGGGTGCAGGTGCCTGATCTTCTCCAGGCGCTCACCGAACTCGAACTTCTCGAAGGAAGGAGACCTCTCGTTGTGGCACTTGCGGCACAACATCTCGTCAGGCAGGAAGATCTCGCCTTTCTCGATCTCGCGGAGAGTGCCTTCTGGCACTTTCTTGGTCTTGTCGCGGGCAATCGCCAGGCGCTTGCTGACGTGTTCGCTACCAGGTCCGTGACAGCTTTCGCACTGCACGCCTAGATCAGTCTTGAACTTCTTGTGCTTGCGCTCCTTCGGCTCGCCGAAAGCAGTCTCGTGACATTCCAAGCAGGCGTCGGCTTCCCACGGCTTTTCGATTCCTTGCTCCTTGGCCAGCGCGATGGCTTCGTCAGACTTAAGCGTCTCGAGAGCATGTGAGTGCTTCATTTCAGCCCACTTGTCGTAGATTCCTCCACGAGACTCCTTGTTGTGGCAGGACTTGCACTTCTTGGCTCCGACATACACCGCTTTCGATGCGGCAATATTCTTTAGAGCAACGGATTCTTTCTTGACCGGCTCTTGATCTGCAGGCTCTTGCGAGGTGCTGGCAAAGGCGGCGAGGGAAGCGAGCGCGAGGCCCGCGATCAGTAAATTGCTGTGGAATTTGACCATGGTCTTAACCTACGTACGGCCGAGATTAGCCGAGATTAGCCGAGATGCAGAGTATATTGTCTTTTTTATCTCAAGGTCGCGTTATTTCCGAGAAAAATAGGTTTTCTCAAGACACAATTATGACCCTAATTATGATCCAATTTGCTCTGCAGCGTGGTCCTGGGGATGCCAAGAATCTGTGCGGCTTTGCTTTGGCTACCTGCTGACTGCGACAAGCCCCACTGAATCAGGGCGCGTTCGAATTCAATCATCATGTCCTGCATCGAGATCTCAGAACAATCGCTGAGATTCAGCGTAAAGCTGCTATTGCCCTCGCGTTGCCGCTGCAGGAAATCAGGCAGGGCCAGGGGCGTGATCTCTCCATCGCCGGCAAGCACGATTGCGGATTCCATCGCTCGACGCAGTTCGCGAACATTGCCAGGCCAGGAGTAGCGCATCAGCATTTGGCCAGCCTCGGGGGTGAGGCCCTTGACTGGCCGACCATCACTCTGGAAGCGATGCAGGAAATGATCCGCTAGCATGAGGATGTCTTCGTTGCGCTCACGCAGCGGTGGCAGGTGCAGTTCCAGACCGCGCAGGCGGTAGAACAAGTCGGGGCGGAATCGACCGGCGTCGGCCTCTTCTTCGAGGTCGACCTTGGTGGTGGCGATGATTCGAATGTCCACCTGTACCTCTTCAGTACTGCCGACGCGCACGATCGTGCCTTCCTGCAAAACACGCAGGAGCTTCACTTGAAGTTCCAATGGCAAGTCGTCGACATCGTCGAGTAGCAAGGTCCCGCCATCTGCGTGTTCGAAACTACCGATACGTCGGCCAGCAGCGCCGGTGAAGGAGCCCCTCTCGTGACCGAACAGTTCGCTTTCCGCGAGTTCGCGCGGGATATTGCCGCAGCCGACCGCCACGAATGGCTTGCTCTTCCGGCTGCTGTTCTGATGAAGTGCTCGTGACACCACTTCCTTACCGGTGCCGGTCTCGCCGGTGATCAGGATCGGCACGGTGTGGTCGGCGAAAAACCCGATGCGTTCACGCACCAGGGTCATCTGTTGGGAGCTTCCCACCAGCCCCATGTTCTCGCCGGTATCACCGACGATGCCGCGCAACATTTCCAACTCGGCGCGCGTGCTCTTCAGCTCCGTGATCCTGCGCAGGCGCAGTTCCAGCTCCTGGAATTGAAATGGCTTGGTCAGGAAATCCGTGGCACCCAGCTGGATCGCCTGCACGGCGTTCTCCACCGATCCGAAGGCCGTCATCAGGATTGCATCGATTGCCATGGGCCATTGGTTGAGGGGAAGGCTGTCCATGAGCCCGTCGAGGAGGAGATGTGCGAGGCCTGCCATGAGCAGCCGGATGAATCACTGCATGTATTCAAGATGGAGGAGGACCAGTCGGCCACTTGTTTGACTTGCCATGATTCCGTCGCCGGGCCGGTGGAGCATAAACCGGTCACCGAAGGGCATTGCACCGCTTGTCACGAGCCGCACCATTCGGCATTCCCGGCCTTGTTGAATGAGAGCCCGAAGGACGTGTGCATGTCCTGTCACGATGCCGCCATCAAGGTCGATGAAGACACCACCGTCAGCGCCGTGGGTCCGTTGCTTTCGATGGAGTTCACTCACGGTCCGATCCAAGAGGGAAACTGTTCCGCATGCCATGATCCGCATGGCTCTGACGTCTTCTCGATCCTGCGTGATCCCTATCCTCGGAAGTTCTACTCCAAGTGGAACCCGGAAATGTACACCCTGTGCTTCCGTTGTCACGAGGAGAGCATCTTCACCGACGAGAAGACCGAGACCCTGACGGAATTCCGCAACGGCGAGACTAACCTCCATTACATGCATGTGAATCGCGCCAAGAAAGGGCGAACTTGTCGTGCGTGCCACGAGGTGCACGCCTCGTCCTACCCGGTGCACCTTGCCGACGTCGTCCCCGTCGGGGGCTGGGGGCTGCCGCGCCACTTCGAAGTCACCCCCCACGGGGGGTGCTGCTCGCCGGGGTGTCAACACCCGATGGCCTATGACCGTGAAGAGGCGGTCCAACCGGTGCCGAAGGTACCAGTGGAACCGGTCGTGGTCGTTCCAGAAGAATCCGAGACATCTGAGACATCTGAGACATCTGAGATACCTGAGATACCTGAGATACCTGAGACATCAGCCGACGAGCCCTCGAGTGAACCAGCTGAATCTCCACCAGCCGAGAAACCGGAAGAATGAAATCACTCCTGCTGCTGCCTTTCCTGCTCGTCGGGCTTCTCGCTCACGAGCGCCAGAGTCCACAAGACCCGAAGGAGTTGCCAGCTTGCAAGGACATCGCTGGTGCTCCAGTCGTCTGGAGCGAGTTCGACCAGCACGGGTTGATCCTGTTCTTCCACAAGCCCGGTCTCAAGTATTCCACCCAGGGCTTGGATCAGCTGATTGCCGAGTTTCAGGCCACGGAGGCCCCGAAGTTCCAGGCAGCGTTGGTCATCGTCGGTTTCGAAGAAAGCGATATGACGGCCGCCGCCACCAAGCTTGAGGACTCGGGCTTGAAAGGTGTGGTCATCCTGGACTCCGATCGTAATCTCTTTGGTAATTACCGAGTCAGGGCTTATCCGACTGCCCATGTCCTGGATCTCAACCGAAAAGAGGTCAATATCAGCCGCGGTTTCGGGCCTCATTTCTCATACCGTGTTTTCTTGGCGGCACGCTTCGCTTCAGGTCAGATCAATGAGGAGCAATACCAAAAGTTGTTGGCGGGTGGTTCGGAGGCCGAGTCTTCGAAGGCCTTGATTCAGCTCCATCGCAAGGCCGGCTTGGCGCGTGCTTTGGCGCTGGGTGGCAAACCTGAGCAAGGCTTGAGATCCCTTGAGAAGGCGGTTGCCGAATCGGAAGCTGTCGCGGATGATCTAGTCCTTGAGTTGTTGATTCGGCTCAACCTCCTGACCGACAACCTGGAGCGGGCAACGGAGCTGTTGGCTGAATTCGAATCGGGATACCCCGAAAACCAGACACTGCCCTTCCTGCAAGCT
>CAZJGH010000045.1:0-14960 GCA_964545405.1 uncultured Planctomycetales bacterium | reverse complement strand
TCATATGACGGGCAGCTCGACGTCGTCACTGTCCATGTGGACCTTGATAGCGCAGCTCCCGTCGGAGTGAACAACATCACTAGCTTCGTCGCGGCTCAAGGGATCTCATATCCGGTTGGCGTCGGCAGCTTCGAGTCGATGAGTGAAGAGTTCGACTTCAACTATCTTCCTCACGGCGTCTTGATTGATGGAGATGGCAAGGTCCTGTGGAGCGGCAACCTGTACTGCTATGACCTCGAGGAAGCTGTGGAGGACACCTTCGGTGCTCCAGCCAGGAATCTCGAGATTCCAGCGCCTATCTCAACCACTACGCTTGCCTCGATGGTGGATTGCGATTCAGGCGTGTGCGTGCCAAAGTAAAGCGATTTGGGTAATATCCTGGCATGCCAGTTCAGACCTTTGATGGTGGAATGGCGGGATTCGGAGTCCTCGCCTTCTTGATCATGCTTGTCCATGTTGCGGTCGTCATCGGTTGTGCGATGGCGATCGCCGATGCCAACCGGCGCTTGGAGCATCAGGGGCGTAAGCCTGAGATGCTCTCACCGATACTGTGGGTGCTAGCGAGCCTGGTCGGCGGCATCCTGACCGTTGCCCTGTATTGGGGAATGCACTTCTCCACCCTCAGCCGCACCGGCTGGAGCGATGGAGAACAGGCGGTCTAGGGTTAAACCTTCGGCTTGACCGGTGCCTTGACCGGTGGAATGCCGACCCCGTAGCGCTCGAAGCCATGCTGCTTCATCAGCTTCGGCGGGTAGATATTGCGGCCGTCTAGGATCAGGCGCCTGGTCATCAGGTCAGCCATCCGCTCGAAATCGGGTCGGCGGTATTCATTCCACTCGGTGCACAGGATTAGGGCACTGGCGCCTTCGATGACCGCATAAGGGTCGTCGAGGAATTCAACGCCGTCACCAATCTCGGCACGCGCGTTCTCGACTGCTTCAGGGTCGCACGCACGCACGGTGGCGCCGCGGGCGAGAAGTCCCTTGGCCAAGGTGATGGCGGGGGCTTCGCGCATGTCGTCGGTGCGCGGCTTGAAGGCCAGCCCCCACAAGCCGACGGTGATGCCGGTCAGGTCGGAACCGAACAGGTCATCCATGCGGTGGAGGAATAAGGTCTTCATGTCGGCGTTCACGGACTCGACCGCCTCGAGGATCTGGAACTCATAGCCGACTTCCTTGGCGGTGTGCATGATTGCCTTCACGTCCTTAGGGAAGCATGATCCTCCATATCCGATACCGGAATAGAGGAAGGGCTTGCCGATGCGCGAATCACTGCCGATGCCCTGACGCACCATGCCGACATCAGCGCCGACGGCATCACAGATATTGGCGATCTCATTCATGAACGAGATTCGGGTGGCCAGCATCGCGTTGCTGGCGTATTTGGTCATCTCGGCTGACACCGGATCCATGTTGTAGATCGGTGCACCATTACGCACGAACGGCTTGTAGAGATCGTTCATGATCTCGAAGTCTTCCTCGCTTTCGGCGCCGATCACAACCCGATCAGGCTTGAGGAAGTCGTCGATAGCGGCGCCTTCCTTCAGGAACTCAGGGTTGGAGCAGACCGAGATCGCATGTTCAGTATGAGCTTGCGCAAGTTCCTTCACGCGTGCAGCGGTACCGACCGGCACGGTCGACTTGTCGACGATCAGCTTCGGACCGTTGGCGTTGCGGCCGATGTCTTCAGCGACCTTATAGACAGCGGTCAGGTCGGCGGCGCCATCATCACCCGAAGGCGTACCCACGGCAATGAACACCACGCGGGCTTCACCTACGGCCTTCTTCAGGTCGGTGGTGAAGAACAAGCGGTCGTGACGGACATTCGAAACCACGAGCTCGGACAGTCCAGGCTCATAAATCGGGATCAAGCCCTCCTGCAGGCGAGCGATCTTTTCGGCGTCGATATCGACGCAGGTGACGGTGTTGCCCATCTCAGCGAAACAAGTTCCCGCGACAAGGCCGACATATCCGGTACCAACGATGGTGATTTTCATTTTGTGTTTGAGGGTGAAGACTAGTCTTCGATGTAGCCGACTTCCGCGAGCAAGTCGGTGATTTCCGCTGATTCCTTGACCTGTTGAACTTGGTGACGGCTTTCCATCACCTTCATGAGGAATGCCAATGCCGCCTCATTGAACGGCAGCTTCTCAGTGATGCGGTGCAAGCTGGGGGACAGCTCTCCCGGATCGGCCGCCAGGTCGTAGACAGTGAAAGAAAGATCGGTGGGCTTGCCTTTGGCATTCAAGATGCCCTTTTTCATGCCCTTTCGGTAGCCCAACAACTCCAATTTGCGGGTTGGGCGCAGTAAATCCATCGACACTTCACGAGGCTCATCTTTAACCTCCCAAAGAGTGCGCAAACTATTGCCACTACGGTCATTCCAGGCATCCACTCCAGCCAGATCGATGAGGGTAGGGGCGACATCACGGATTGAAACGCTAGCACTTACCCGCTGGCCGCCGGAGATGATTCCTGGAGCGCTGATGACCATCGGTACGTGCATCACTTCTTCCAGCAACGTGAGATGGTGACCGCGGTTTCCGTGTTCCTCGAATTCGTCGCCATGATCGGAAACGATCGCCACGATGACGTCATCAGCGATACCCAACTCATCGAGGCGCGCGAACAGTCGGCGGATCTGGTCGTCGGTGTAGCGAATCTCCGCCTCATACAGCGCCTTGAGGTGATTCATCTCGTCGACGCTCAACTCGCGCTCGAGTTGCATCAGCTCATCGCCCTTAATGTCGCCGTCGTAGCCGGGGTGAAACATCTCGGCGTATTCAGCTGGTGGGAAGTAATCGTAGTGAGGATCCCAGAAATGCAGGAACAGGAAGAATGGATCTTGGTAGTTATCTTCGTGTTCCAGCCACTTGAGCGCGCGATCCACGACCTGGGCACCGGTCTCGGCGTCGGTGTGGCTCTGATGATGGATGACCTCGACCTCAGGACTCTTGCCGCTCGCCGATAACGCGGTGCCGGCGGCGATGCTGCCGAGGTAGTCGGCGGACGGCACGTAGATGTCGAAGCCCGAACCGAAACCCCATGCCGGATGCAGGAAGGGCGCCTACAATAAGCGGCGGGTCTTATCGCCAGCACTCTTGACGCGCCTTGCGCCCAGCTCTTTGTTCTTGTCCATTGATAACTTCCGCGACCGCACACCATGCTCGACCGCATTCATGCCGGTCAGCAGGGTCATGTGGCTTGGCAGCGTCCATGGCGATGAGGCCGAGGCGTTCTCGAACAACACGCCTTCATCGGCAAGCTGTTGGAGGAATGGCATGGTCGGCACATCAGGGGCGAAGATCGATTCATGCCCATATGGCGAAGTGAAATCCGCGCGCAGGGAGTCGATCGAGATCAGGATGACCGGTCGTTGCTTGGACTCCGTATCGGTTCCGTCTTCACCACCGCTGCATGAGATGCCGAGCAGTGAGGTTGTAGCCAAGGCCATCATCGGCAGGGCAAATGCGCGCAGCATGGCGGATGCTTGCCTGGTGGACTGAAGGCGTCGGGAGGGGAAACGAGGCATTGAACTATTCTAGGCTCTACTCCACCTTTTTCGGCATGGCAGAGCCGAACAACAGCACAATCGGGCCGACCAAATGGACGAGCAAGCGCTCGGGAATTCCCTTGTCACGCAGGGATGGGAAGTTCCATGGAGTCACCAGCAAGGTGAGGAAGTAGAGGCACAGCCCACCTAGGACGAGCAAGGCAAGCCAGCGGATCTCGGGATCCATGAAGCGTCGCTTGGTAAATGGCAACGCGACGATCGACAGCAGCCACAGCAATCCCCAACTGCGTAGATCGCTGAACTCTTCCCAGAAGGAGGCGGCGACTAAGCCGATCCGTGCCGGGGCGTTATCCAAGTCAGGCTTCTCGCGGCCGGCCATCACCATCGGTGATTTCTCGATGAGTTCACGGCCACCACCGAGGTAATGCATGACATTCTCGACTGTCATCTGCTCGCTGTAGTTCTCGTCGATGGCGGGTAGCTGCGCGCGTAGGCCAAGCCACGGTGCGATACCCAATATGGCGACGGCGACGAACGGCACTGCGATGCGAATGCGCCGCGGCGGCAGGATGGTCGTCATCAACAAGGCCAAGATCGAGACTCCAGCGAGGGCCAGTCCTTCGTTCTTCATCATCACCGCACCGGCCAAGGCAAGGCCAGCGCAGATGGCGGTGCGTTTGTCGTCGTCTTGGCGCGCCCGCACGAACAAGGCTGCAGTCAGGCCGACCATCGCCATCACCGCCAAGTCGGCACCTCCACCTAAGGTCATGGTTGAAGTGAGGCCAGCCATCGACCAGCTCTCGAGTCCGTCAGCAAGGAAATCGTAGCCGTAGAGGATTGGGGTAGCGGCAGTGAGCAGGGCGCCAGTGCTGGCAGCGGCAGTCGAGAATTTGCGCAGGCCGAATGCCACGACCATCGGCAGGCAGGCACTCCAAAGCGCTAATGGAAGTTGGACCCATCGATCATGCCAACCACCCCAATGGGCTGTCCAAGCTTCGAGGATGGGAATGCCGAATGGATAGTTCGGGTGCGTGACCAAGCGACCGTAACTGTCATCACTGAGCATGCCAGTGATGGCTTCGTTAAGAGGGGTGCCTTCATACAGCACCACCTTGCCTCGATAGGCGAAGTGGTAGATGGGGTCGAATTCGTTCAACGGCAAGGCCAAGGTCGCGAACACGGCGGCTACTGCAACTGTGGCGAGCAGGATCCCGATTGGGCGCGACCATGGGGCTGTGGCCAGGCTGCCATCAGTCGAAGCGCGCTTGCGGTCATAGGCGAAGCCGGCAATGCCACCTAGGAGGGGAAGCCACCACAACACCGACATCTTCAGGCCAGCGGTGAATCCAGCAGTGACCACGACGACAACCACTGCAGTGCCCAGCAGATATGCGACGCCGAGCTCTTCCCATCTGGAGCGTTGCAAGGCACTTCGCGACGGCAGTAACGCACGCCCGATAAATATGGCGATGGCGATGAACAACAAGCCGGTGATGAAGGTCATCGGGTGGCCTCCGCTGTCCAGGTCAGGACATCATCGAGGGCTACCAACTCCCAATCAGCGAGACGGAAGTCCGGCTGGTGGCTCCAGAACAAGACCCACTGGATGTCGCGGCTGCGCGCGGCGTTGACCTCGTCGGCGGACAAGGTGCGAGTCGGAGCGAGGTTGTTGAGGGTCGAGAGGTCGCGCTGCTGCAGGCGAACCTTCTGGGTTCCTTTCCAAGGAGCGTAGCGGTTGTATTCGCGCACCCATTCGAAGTATTCGGTCACGAACGAAGTCCCGTCACCTGGATTGCGCAAGTAGAAACGACGAGGACTCAGTTCCTCATTCAAGGCCAGGTACCAACGTGCACGAGCGGCGGTGGTCGATAGCCGCCCTCCCGGAATCAGCAGGATGCCATCGGTGGGGGTGACCTTGTCACGAAGGTGCGCGACGTAGGTGGCGAACTCGGGATCCTGCCAATGCGGCCAATAGATCCGCGCAGCGTTTCGCATCACCAGGCCCGCCGCATCCGCGTCGGCACTATTCCAGAAGCCGGCGTAATCAAGCAGGGTCTTGCCGGTCATGACAGCTGCCAGCCTGTCGAAGTCGATGTTCACATATGCCGGCAGGTTGCAGGTCAGGATCGCGACGTCAGCACCGGTGCCGAGCTGGATGGCATCCTTGCCGTCGCTGCGGATCACATTCATGCCAGCCTTAGTCAAGGAGTTGGCGAGGCGCTCGATTACCGCATGATCCATGCCGACGTAATCACTCGACGCCTCTGCTGCATCCAGCAGCAGGGCAGTGCGCCCTTGCGCGTTGTTGCGGAACAAACCCAGCACGAATGCCGGCATTCCGTTATTGCCAGTGAGTTCGGGAGATCGGTAGCGGTTGCGGTCCATCTCGAAGCCGGAGCCAGCTGCAAGCAGCAACGAACTCACCAGGAACAACAGCGCCCATGCCACGAAAATACCATGCAGGCGGCTTAGCCAGGACAACACCATGCGGTGAGGATACCCTGGAGCGCAATGCAAGAAAACAAGGTCGCCGCGGCGGTATCGCCCCCCGAAGGTCCAGTCAGTTCGATTGGGCTTATGGTCGCCTTGGCACTCGGGTCCTTGCCGGCGATAGCAGCCTGGTTTCTCGACGACAAAGCGCTGCAGCAATGGGATATCGCGGTCGCAGCAGGGGTCTTGGCACTAGCGCTGACTTACTTCAAACGCGCAAACCCAGCCGCCTTGACTAGAGTTCACTGGCAGATTGCTCCTCTGGTGGCAGTGGTTCCCATCCTGGTGGTGATGTTCAGCCACTCCGGGCCGGTAACTAACGACGAGCGCTCAGTGCTGATGCAAGCCGAGCTTCTGTCCGAAGGTCACCTGAGTGAGCCAATGCCAGTTGCCAAGCCAGTCCCTGTCGGGTCGGGGCCGGTGGACCTGGCGGATGCCTTCCGACGTCGACAGGTCTTCGAGGATGTCGATTCCGGCACCAGGTTCAGTAAATACGCACCCGGTACCGCGCTCGCCCTGACTCCAACTACGGTGCTTGGTCAACCGCTGTTGGCTACCTTGATGGCGGCGCTATTGAATCTAGGCTTGGTGTATTTGATCGCCCGTACCTTGGGTCTAGCATCGCCGACTATCGCGGTCTTACTGCTCGGCACTTCGCCGTTCTTCCTTCTTGTCCATACGTCGGTGCAGTCAGAGGTCTTCACCACACCCGCGGTGTTGATCGGGTATTTGGCCTTCTTGAAGGCTAGGCAAGGAGCAGTCAAGTGGGCAATCATTCTTGGCTTGGCTTCCGGATGGGTTTTCCTGACCAGACCCTTGACGGGTTTGATCTTCGCATTGGTTGCCGGTTCATTGTTGGCGATCCATCGAGATCGGTTGAGGACCGTGCCGCTGGCGATTGCCGGCGGATTGCCGATGCTGGCCATGGTGTTGTGGTGGAACAATCATTTCACCGGCAGTTGGACGACAAGCGTATACGAGCTGTACGCCAATACCTTCGGGCCGTTCTTCCCAGGACCGGAGCGGTTGCCACAAGATGTCTATGGCAACGGTGACATGTTCGCTGGTCTGTTGCGCCAAAGTGGCCGTTGGTCGGTAGCTTTCGGCGGCATGCTGGGGGCGATTGCCTTGGGCTTTTGGGGTGCTTGGCGCTTGCGCAAGCGCGATGGTGGCCTCGGCTTTGCCTTCGCCATATTGCTGCCGCTCGCGTACTCCTTGCATTGGTACGCGGGTCATCGTGCCTATCTTGGGCCGCTTTATTCCTTCGAGACCTTGGCCCTTCTGCTGTGTGGCCTGATGTTCCTGCTCGAACAAGCACCTCCAAAGTGGCGCAACGGCTTGTTGCTGGCCATGATCAGTCTTGGTGGCGCCGTATTCGCTTTCCGTTGGGAGTTGGTCAACCAGGAAAGCCAGCTGCGCAGTCTTCCACAGCGGGTCGCCATCGACACCCTTGGCAGTGAATCCACCGCGGTGGTGTTCCTGCCGAAGAAGTACCAGGGTTCCAAGGAGCGTGCGTTCAAGTACTGGACTCCATCCAGGCCACAAGACATCGAAGGTGGTGGTCCTATCGTATTGCGCACTACCAAGGCTCTCACCCCAGCGCGTTTGGTCTACGAGTTGGGGCTTGAAGGGCGGCCGCTGTATCGCTTAGTACCCAACGCAAGTGATCCAGTTTCCGGCAGTCTTGAGCCCTTACAGCTCATTCCGGCGACGCACTGATTTGGCTGAAGTCGATCCTGGTCAAGCCACTGCCAAGCTCGACATCGAGGCGTCGATCGCCGACTTCGAGGCGATAAGTTCCAAGTGCTACCGGACCAAGGGTTAATGCACCTTGCTTGTCGATGCGTTGCAGAGGTAGCAACTGGGCCTTGTCGAGACGCTTCCATTCGAACAACGAATCGATCGGTAGACCGGTGATCTCGAGCCGCGCAGTCTTAAGCCGCAGCGGCGTCTCCTGTTGATCGGCTGGGACATCAATCGCACCGATGCGCGTGGCGAGTCGTGGCGGGAAGCCTGCCGGGTAGATGTCCAGATGCAGATCAGCGGCGGTGGCATCCTCGAAGGAGGCGACGCCATTAGCATCGCTGATCGCAACCCAAGGTTCAGAATCTGGATTGCCGGTCTCACGTGCAAGGACCAGGACCGCGGCGAGTGGTTCACCCTGTTCGTCACGCAGGCGGACAGTCCTAGTCAGCTTCACCAAGGGTTCACCGCCGCTGAAATCAGGGTCGTGAATCGGCTGCAGCAGGACCGGAGCGGTACGACCGTCAGGGCCGACCGCGACATCTCCTTGATAAAGCGAGAAGCCTGGCGCGTAGGCTTGGAAGACGATTCGATCAGCCTTGGATATCTTCACACGGGCGATCCCCTCAGCATCGATGGTGGCCTGCTCGAGTTCGGGTGCTGACACGAACAGCATGGCATCGCGCGCGGGAGTGCCATCGGGGCGTTGGATCGGTATCTCAACCGACATGTACTCGATCGGTGCCCACAATGCCGGCGCCGGATCAGGTGCGGTAACCGAGGTCGCGTTGAAATCAGCGCGCCCGAAGTAAAGGATCGCAGCAATCACCAGCAGTGGGGCAGCGATCCAGCGCAACCCCAACGAAGCAGTGACAAGGCGATTCATGGCCATTACTTATTACTTGCCCTTCTTCTTCGACGAAGAGCCTTTCTTCTTCGACAGTGGTAACGCCACATCGACAGTTGATGTCGAAAGGCTTGGGACGCTGACCGAGTAGGTCTGCCACGCGCCACCGACTCGGATCAACAAGTCGTAGCTGCCGGACGGGATGTCGGTGAATGTCTCACCCTTGCGAGACAGTCTCGAGCTGCGGGTGCGCCGCCCATCGGCGGGTGATGGCACCAGGCGCATGGTGGTGGAGTCAGTACCTTTCGGGTTGCTTACATTGACTTGCAGGCCGCCCAGGTAGATGTCGAAGGTGTATTCCACCACGCCGGATTCGCTGACGCTTACTATGCCGCGCTGAATCGCTTCAGGTGCACTGTTGCCGGATGAGAATTTCATGTCCGGCCAACCACCTGGTTCAGTGACTAGGATCCAGTAATCGTTGGGTTGCAGGCCGGCGAGGGTGAAGCGCCCTTGGTAATCCGTGGAGATCGACCGCATCTGGCGCATGATGGCGCGCCTGCCGACGCCGCCCTGATCACTGCCGGTCGACATCTGCGGTACCACGAAGACTCCGTAGTTAGGTTGTGGTTCACCGTTGATCCGCACCAACCCCGTCACGCGCCCTAAGCCGCTGATGTCGAGTTCGAGCCCAACCGGGCTCATGAATCCTGGCCTGACCTCGATGGCGTCGGCGCGCGCCAACGGTTCGCCACCACCGAAAGTGAAGCTCGGGTTGCCGGCGAGGTCACTGGCGTCGTACAAGGTAAGGTTCCAGCTAGCGGGCATCATCTCCATGAACTCGAAGGTACCTTTGCCGTCGACGAAGACCTCAAGACGGTCCATGCCAGGAGAAGTCGCGATCACTCGAAGCTGTCGGAAGGCGCCGATGTCGCCGACCACCTCACCGACGATGCCACAGGCTTCGGCCAGGCGTAGGTCACTCTGGTAATCGACATCGACCAAGCCGAAGTCGTCACTCTCGACCGGAGACAATCCTGAATGGTAAGCCTCGAGGCGGTAATCTCCGCTCGGCAGGTTGGTGAACTCAAAGGAACCATCCGATGCGGAAGTCGTGCGTTGGACGATATCGCCGCCGCGTTGGGATTCGTTGGTGCTCGGCAGGCGGCTGCGTCGCGGGTTACGTAACTTGCGTAGATGCACGAGGGCTCCGGCTTGCGCGGAGCCATCCGGTTGCAGGACCCTGCCTGATGCGACGAACCCACGAGCCAAGATGATGCGCAGCTCTGTCGGGCTACCGGCTTGTGATTCGCGCACCTGCAACAGCTGCGACTTGCCGATCGCATGATTGTCATCCCAAGCATACACGTTGAAGCGTCCGCCCCACGCTGACTTGAGGTTAGGCATCAACTCAAAGGTGCCATCCTCATCACTGACGGCCGACGCGTTGGCTGGGGTGTTGCGCGGGTCCGGCATATTGCCGCGTGCCTGCAGAAGCGCGACCGTCGCACCAGCCACGGCGGAGCCACCTTCATCGACGACCACGCCGGTAATCGGCTTGATGGGGGTGAGTTGCACCTCGATCGGGGCGACGATGGAATCCTCATCAAGCCGCACTGAAGTCACGTAGTAGTTCTCGGCGCCAGCGGTAAGCCGGGTGCGCGTTGTCCCGCCGGGAAGGATCAAACTGAACTTGCCGTCGGCATCAGTCTCTATCGTCGCCAAGAACGGCGCTTCCTCGACACCCGTCTCCCAGCGGCTGTCGCGAATCTCGACATTGGCTCCGGCTACAGGCGCGCGCGCCTCATCGAGCACGATGCCATAGGCGGTGACCGCCTCGGCCAGGTGGATCTCCATTCCCTCGAGCTGTTCACCACTCTCGCCATTGGCGGCCTGCGACCAAGCCTCGAAATAGAACTCAGCGCTGGCCTTGAGTCTAATCGGCTGGGTGGGCAAGGTCTCGAGCAGGAAACGCCCGCGCTCATCGGTCGTGACCGGGTCTAGCAAGGGGCGCTTGCCGACTTCGCGCGGATTGAAACCACGCGGTCCATCGCCGCGGAAAGGTACGACTTCGGCGTTGGCTACGGGGCGGCCATCCGGGTCCACGACTATTCCAGCGAGCGAAAAGCCAACGTCCATGGTCAGCTCGCCAAGTTCGCGCGTGCGCCCAGGATTGGCTGGTTGGTTGTACAACTCAAGCGTCGCGAAGTCTGGGTGCTTGAACTCGAGCAGGAAGCGCAGGCGGTCGCGTGGTGGTTCAGGCAATGCGAACCGGCCGTCCTCATCGGTCACGCCACCCCAGTCGGATGGCAGAACGTTGCGCGACGCATCCCAACTAGCGCCCCAATCGACCATCGCCATCGCGAAGATCTTCACGTCGGCGACGGGCTTACCTTCCTCATCAACGATCCTGCCAGTGAAGCTAGCGATGGTGCCCGCCGCAGCACCGTTCATCAGGTCATCGGTGGCAATCGGGGTGCTGTCGACGTCGGTGCGATTCAGGTCGGTAAGGCCACCATCGACAGCCTCCTCGACACCATCAACAAGGTCAGAGGCGCCGTCGGTCTCACTGACCAGGCTAGAGTCGTTACCGAGGTCTTCAGAGCCGTCTTCAGCCGGGCCACTATCAAGAATCACCCAACTAGCTATCGCCAGAAGGAATAGGGCAATCAATGGGAGGGCGAGTCGACTCGACATGCAGGCTTATCCTACGCCCTACGGTGCCCCGGCGCAGCCCAATCCAGGCAGGCAGGGCTATTCCCGTGCAGGCCCCGGCGCCACGGCACGCGTAAACTACTCGCCATCATGCGCCTTTCCCGCCTCCTCTTTGTGACTCTGCGTGAGGACCCGGCCGACGCCGAGGTTCGTTCCCATGCCTTGATGGCTCGTGCGGGCTTCGTGCAGAAGCTTGCCGCTGGGATCTATGTCTATGGCCCGATGATGTGGCGCGTCCTGCGACGAGTCGAGAACATCGTCCGTGAGGAGCACGATTCAGCTGGCTGTCATGAGCTGTTGATGCCGGCGATGCAGCCGCGCGAACTGTGGGAAGAGAGCGGGCGTTGGGATCGCTATGTCCAGGAGGGCATCTTGTTCAATTTCCGCGACCGCAAGGGTTCGGAGATGTGCCTCGGGCCTACCCACGAAGAGGTGATCACCACCTTCGTGAAGAGACAGGTGCAGTCGTACAAGCAGTTGCCGCTGACTCTCTACCAGATCCAGACCAAGTTCCGCGACGAGATACGTCCTCGGTTCGGCCTGATGCGCGGTCGTGAGTTCATCATGAAGGATGCATATTCCTTCGATGTCAGCGCCGACAAGATGGCTGAGTCTTACGCGACCATGCGTGAGGTCTATCGCAGCATCTTCACTCGCTGTGGGCTTCGTTTCACGCCAGTCGAGGCGGATTCCGGTGCCATCGGTGGTAGCGGTAGCGAAGAGTTCATGGTCGACGCTGAGACCGGTGAAGACGGCATCGCCGTCTGCCGTGCTACCGGTTATGCGGCCAACCTCGAGAAGGCGGTATCGGTGATCCCAGGCCCCGCCGCACCAAGCGAGGAAGTGGCGATGCACAAGGAGCCGACCCCCAACGCCAAGTCGTGCGACGACCTGTTGGCATTGTTCCCGGAGTTGCCGTTGACCCGGATGCTCAAGACCGTGTTGTACTCGGTCACTTACGCCGATGAGAGTGAAGGAGTTGTCGCGGTGATGTGTCGAGGCGACCGCGAACTTAACGAGATCAAGCTGTCGAACCACCTCAATGCCCTCGCCTTGAACCTCGCCAACGAGGAGCAGGTCAAGAGCGCATCCGGTGCGGAAGTCGGCTTCGCTGGTCCTATCGGATTGGCCGACGACGTGCGCCTATTGGCCGACAACTCGGTCAACGACGTGAAGGGTTTCTTGTGTGGCGGTAACGAGACCGGCACCCACTACCTTGACGTGCATTTCGGTCGCGACCTTGAGCAGCCTGAAACCGCCGACTTCGGCACGGTCCAGGCCGGCGATTCCGTGGTCGATGGCGAAGGCGAGATCGAGATCACTCGAGGCATCGAGGTCGGGCATATCTTCCAGCTTGGCACCAAGTACTCAGAAGCCATGCAGGCCACCTTCTCGGACGAGAACCAGAAGATGCAGGTCATGTGGATGGGCTGCTATGGAATCGGCGTGTCGCGAGTCGCGGCCTCTGCCATCGAACAGAACCACGATGACTTCGGCATGATCTGGCCCCTGCCGATCGCTCCCTACGCGGTGCACCTGGTGCAGATGAAGGCCGGCAACGAGGAGCAAGATGCCTTGGCCGCCGAGATTCATGACAAGCTCGAGGCCGCTGGGGTTGATGTGCTGTGGGATGAACGCAAGAAGGTCAGCCCTGGCGCCAAGTTCAAGGATGCTGACCTAGTCGGTATTCCGCTCCGAATCGTGGTCGGCCGCGACGCTGGCGAACGCAAGATCGAATGGAGCCTGCGCACCGATACCGGTGATAAGCAGGGGCTTGATGCCGATGAAGCCATCGCCAAGGCCATCTCCATGGTCGAGGAGTCGGGCCGATGAGTCGTTTCATCGCTGCGCTGCTGGCATTGTTCATCTGCCTGCCGGTTGCTGTCGCTCAGCAGACCGAAGTGTCGTGGGAGAATGCCAGCGATCACATGGGGGAGACGGTGACCGTCACCGGCAAGATCGTCCGCACCCATGACAGCGGCAAGGCGACTTTCCTGAATTTCGCAACGGATTGGAAAGGCACCTTCAGCGCGGTGATCTTCGCGTCTTTGGCATGCGATTTCCCCGAGCCACCGGCCACCTTGCTGCTCAACAAGGAGGTACGCATCTCCGGCAAGGTCAAGGATTACAAGGGTTCGCCCGAGATCGTGATCGAGAAGGTCAGTCAGCTCACTTGGGCCGATGGCACTCCGGTAGTGGTAGGTGGCGACGCGACCCCGCGGGCGGCGTTGGTGACCGCGACGGCTGCAGCTGGGGTACGTGTCGTCAGCTGGAACATCGAGAACTTCTTCGATGAGATCGACGATCCCAACACCATCGATGAGGTGACTAACCCGTCGTTCGTCGCTCCGGAACGTCAACAGCGGGTGGCCGACGCCATCCACGCCTTGAACCCTGATGTGCTGTGCCTACAGGAAGTCGAGAACCGCCCATTGTTGGAGAAGTTCAATCGCAGCTACTTGTCCGACCTTGGCTATTCGGTGGTGCTGTTCGAAGGCAACGATAAGCGCGGCATCGATGTCGCGGTGTTGAGCCGTCTACCGATCGATTCAGTAACTTCCTACCGACACCTGCGCTTCAAGGATGCCGAGGGGCGCGAACAGAACTTCAGGCGTGACCTTCTGCGGGTCTCGATCGGTGGCAAGTTGAACGCCGACGTCTACGTCGTGCACCTCAAGTCACAACATGGTGGCGATAATGCCGACGTGATCCGCACTTCTGAGGCGCATGCTGCAGCAGGCATCATCGCTGCCGAGATGGCGGCCGATTCTGGTTATCGGGCATTGATCTGCGGGGACTTCAACGAAGTCGAGAAGGAGAGCACCATCCAGGAGTTCCTCAACATCGGCTTGATCGATTCCTGTGCCGGTACTGACAAGTACACCTACAACCAACAGCCGTACTTGACCCGTATCGACTTCGCCTTGTTCACTCCGGCCTTGGCCGCTGAACTGAAAGCCGGCGTGGTTGTGGATGCCATCGAAGGACTATCCCTGAAGTGCGCTTCCGACCACTACCCTGTGAAGGTCGAGCTGACTTCGGGTGCTCCGGCAGACACTTCTGCAGGTGACTAGCTGACGTCGCCGGCTGGGGGCGAAGACTTGATCACATCCTCTGGCTGCAAGCCGAGGTCGGCACGTTCATCACGAATGTAGCCGCCAGCGTTGTCCGGCAGTGGTTCGCCAGCGGCGACCATCGCGGTGTAGGCACCAAGGCAAACGACATTGGCGAGATTGAGGCTGCGAACCCCTTGATTGATCGGGATGTAAACCCGGTTGTCGGGGTAAGTAGCCAACAACTCAGCAGGCAATCCACCTGATTCGGAACCGAAGACCAGCAGGTCGTCGCCCTGGAAGGTGGTTTCGAACAGGGAAGTGCCGCCGCGTGCGGAGAACATTCGAATGCGTTCCTGGAGTGGACGCCCTGAACCCGCTTCCAGAACTTCAGCGGCCGCCGCCCAATCGCGATGTACATGCAGGTCGACCATCGGCCAGTAATCAAGGCCGGCGCGTTTCAGGTAGCGGTCTTCCAACTTGAAGCCCAGTGGTTCGACCAGGTGAAGGCGGATACCGAGCGCCGCGGCCAAGCGGGCGGCACAGCCTGTGTTGTGAGGGATCTCAGGATGGACGAGGACTAGTTCCATGATGGATCT
>CAZJGH010000044.1:0-15367 GCA_964545405.1 uncultured Planctomycetales bacterium | reverse complement strand
CCTTCTCGCCGGTCATGTCCGCATCGAAAGCCATGCGATCGTATCCGGTGGTGTGGCGGTCAATCACTTCGTGACCATCGGCACCCTTGCGATGGTCGGCGGTATGGCGCGCATCGTCAAGGATGTCCCTCCATACATGATTTCAGAGGGCGCTCCGGCTCGCCCACGTGGCGTCAACGTCGTTGGCTTGCGGCGCCGCGAGAAGGGCACTGAGGTACTTGGGCAGCTGCGTGATGCCTTCAGGCGCTTGATAGCGGATGAGGCTCCAACTACCCTTGCGATTCAGGAGATGGAAGCCGAGAAGGACCTGCTTCCGGAAACGCGCAGGCTGATCTCGTTCATGCGTGATATGGAACGTGGCTATCAAGGCCGTTACCGCGAATCATTGCGCCGCTCGTCGGGAGACGTGCGCGCCTAATCGAGTCATGGCTAACAAGAAGTTGCGCGCCGCAGTAGTCGGTGTCGGTCACTTAGGGCGTCATCACGCCAGGATCTTGGCTGGCATGGCTGACGTTGATCTGGTGGCAGTGGTGGACAGTAATCGTGAGCAAGGCGAGAACATCGCTGCCAAGTGCGGGTGTCCCTGGCAGGAGAGTCTGGATGGCTTGGAGCAGGAGCTCGACATGGCCGTCATCGCCGTCCCAACCGTTCTGCATCAGGCCTGTGCGGCGCCATTGTTGCGCGCTGGCGTGGCCTGCCTGATCGAGAAGCCGATGGCCCCTGACCCCGAGACTTGCAAGGCGATCATTGCCGACGCAGAAGCAGGTGGAGCCCTTGTCGGGGTAGGTCACGTCGAACGATTCAACCCGGCAGTACGTCGCGCGATGGAGCTGGGCATCAAGCCGCGCTTCATCGAGGCTCACCGTCTGGCGCCCTACACCTTCCGCAGCACGGACGTGGGCGTAGTACTTGACCTGATGATCCACGACATCGACTTGGCATTGGCTTGGACCGGTGCTGAGGTCACAAGTGTAGATGCCGTCGGAGGCGCCACCCTCTCGCCAAGCGAGGATATAGTCTCGGCCCGTCTGCGCTTCGACAACGGCACGGTCGCCAACCTCACAGCCTCGCGATTGAGCCTCAAGCCGATGCGACGCTTCCGGGTATTCGGCCCAGATTCATACCTGTCGGTCGACAGCCAAGACCGCTATGCCTTGGCAGTGCAGAAGTCGGAGAACTTCTCGGCGTCCGCGGTCGAACAAGCTGCCGCTTCTGGCAATCCGTTGGAGGGCTTTCGCAGCCTGCTCGATGTCGAGGAACTCGAACTGAATGACGACGAGCCGCTTGGTGCTGAGCTTGAGTCATTCGTCGCTGCCGTGAGGGGTGAAGCAGAGGTCGCTGTATCTGGGCAAGCAGGTCGTCAGGCTGTTGAAGTCGCGTTCCGGATCATGGCTGAACTGGAAGACTGTGGTTGGTCAGACCAAGATACCGAGTAGAGATGAAACCCTCGCCGACGGCACTGCATAAATACCTCCTGCAGCCGCAGGAGATGGCATTACCTCTCGACCCTGCGGATATCTTCGGCCGCCAAGCACCGTTGGCAGTTGAAATCGGCTTCGGTGGGGGAGAGTACCTCGATTGGTGGGCGAAGGAGAATCCAGATTGGGATTTCATCGGCATCGAGTTGCCACCCGACTGCATCTTCCGCGCCGCCCGCCGTTTCGAGGAATCGAAGCGCAAGAACGTTCGTTTGATCCACGGCGACGCGCGCTACTTGTTGCGCGAATTGTTCGCAGCCGGCTCACTTCGCCATGTGCTGATGCAGTTTCCGATGCCTTGGCCCAAGGACAAGCACGCCAAGCATCGTGTCTCCAGTCCGACTTTCGCCGCCACTTTGGCTGACGTACTCCAAGAGGGGTGTTCTTTCGAATTGGTGACGGACCAGGATTGGTATGCCCAGGAAACCGAAGCTCATCTCAGCGCCAACCCGGCGTTTGCTGTATCACCTCTCCAACAGGATCCCTACCGGCCGTTTCGGACTCGCTACGAGACCAAGTGGCTTGAAGAGGGACGCAAGATATTCAGGCTCCTGGTGACCCTCAAGCAGCCAGCACCAGCTCCGCGAACCCTCGACATCCAGACCATGGAAACACTACACCTGAACCCAACTCCGGCACCAGCCTCCATCGAAGCCCTAGCAGGACGACGTTTTCAGCAGGGTAATCGCGTGGGCGAGGTCAAGGAAGTGTTGAAGGCCAAGGAGGGATGGGTACTACGCTTGTTGGCGGCCGACGATGCCTTCGCTCAACTCTTCCATGCTCGTATCGTGCCGAAGGATGATGGTCGCTGTCTGTTGCGGGTGGATGAAGTTCCGAAGCCTTACTACACCGCTGCCGTTCGGGAGTTGTTGGCCCACATTAGTGGAGTGCTACAAAAATAAAAAAGGTTCCCGGATATCCGGAGCAACTTATCTGAAATGCTGATAGAATTCCGCGTGGGGAGACCCACTGGGGCCTCCCTCTCTAGGAGAAAACAATGCCTCGGAATACAACTCAGATCGCTCTTGGCAGCCTGATTTGTGCCGGATTCATCTCCGGCTCGCTTGCTGCTCAAACTGGACACGTGCTCAACGGCGAGGGGCCAGTTAACCAATCAATGGCAGGAGTGGCTACCGCTACTCCACTCGATGCATCGGGCGCATTGTTGTGGAACTCCGCCGCGATTACGGCGCTGCCCGGCAACAGCATCCAGTTCGGCATGGAGATGTTCAAGCCGACCATCGACTTGGAGTCCTCGATGCCGGTAGTAGGCGTCGGGATAGTCTCTGACACCACTGCCAGCGATGCGTCGGTCTCGCCGATACCTAGTTTCTCCATGGTCTATCACTTGGAAGATACGGATTGGACATTAGGCATGAATGCGGTGGGGGTAAGCGGCTTTGGGGTGAACTACCCTGCGAGCAGCACTAACCCGCTGTTGATGGCTCCACCGAATGGATTCGGCTCGGTCTACTCGAGCTTCCAGATGTTGCAGCTGTCTCCCACGATCGCCTATCGCGTGGATGAGAACTGGTCGGTCGGTTTCGCTCCGAATATCGATCAAGCATCCCTTGCGATCAACCCAGGTTGCTTCGCATCCCCTAACGACCCGGATGGAACTCCAGGCAATGGTGATGAGATCTACCCGAGCGGCTTGAACTCCGCTACCTCATGGGGCTTCGGTGCCCAGGCTGGTGTCTTCTACCAAGGGGATGGCGATTGGGACTTCGGGTGTTCCTACAAGTCGAAGCAGTCCTTCAGCGACTTCGAGTTCAACTCGACGGACGCCAATGGAGCTTACCGCAAGATCGCTCTGGACATGGACTTCCCAGCTATCGCTTCGGTCGGTGTGGCCTACAGGGGATGGGACAAGCTGATCGTCGGCCTTGATGCGCGTTACATCGACTACAAGAACACCGCCGGTTTCGAGCCTTCAGGCTTTGCTGCTGACGGTTCCGTTACAGGCTTCGGTTGGGACTCGATCATGGTGGTCGCGATCGGTGCTCAATACCAAGTCGACGATTGCTGGAGCCTGCGGGCAGGTTACGCCTTCAACGAGAACCCCATTGCCGACAAGGATTCGACCTTCAACGTTCCTGCTCCTGCCATCATCCAGCAGCATGCGAGCTTGGGTCTGTCTTACTGCGTCAGCAACGACTGGTTCTTAGACATCGGCTACCAGCACGGTTTCGAGAACTCAATCGAAGGGGAGATGGGTCACCCAATGATGGGCTTCGTGCCAAGCTCTAGTGTCAAGAGCACCATGTCCACGGATAGCGTGATGATCGGCTTCCGTGTGCTGTTCTAAGTCTTGAACTTCTGACTTTGCTCATGAGACGCGTGCCTAACAGGTGCGCGTCTCGCTCTGTTTTTGGCCGTTTGAGGCCCAAACAAGCCGAAAAAAATAAGAAAAACCTGTATCTATTTCGACTTTTGTGGCACTGAGTAAATAGATTCAGCGGGAAACCGCCAAGCTCTTCAGAAAAATGCAAACCAGCGACCTCAGCAGAAGACGTTTTCTCCAGATTACCGGAGTTGGTGGCGCAGCAGCCACCATGGGAGCTACTTTGCCTCTGGATGACATGCAGTCACCAATCGAGCACCAAGAGATGGGCCTTGGTGACGGGAAGACCATATCTACCGTGTGTGAGATGTGCTTCTGGAAATGTGGGGTGAACGCAAGGGTCACTGATGGCAAGTTGGTTGCTCTTACCGGCAACCCCAACCATCCACTGAGTCGTGGCCGGCTGTGTCCACGTGGTGTCGGGGGGATCGGTTCCCTATACGATCCCGACCGCCTCAGTGAGCCGCTCATTCGCGTCGGAGAGCGCGGTTCGGATGAGTTCCGCGTGGCTACGTGGGAAGAGGCTCTTGACCGAACTGCTGATGGTTTGCGTAAGGTAGTCGACCAGTACGGTCCAGAGTCACTAGCCCTGTTCTATCACGGTGCCGGAGGCAGCTTCTTCAAGACCATGTTCAAGGGAATGGGGTCATCGAACTTAGCCGCCCCATCCTATGCGCAATGCCGTGGGCCACGGGACGTCGGTTTCGAGTTGACCTTCGGAGAAGGCGCTGGGTCACCCGAAGTCGCTGATGTGCCTAACGCTCGCGTGATGGCACTCATCGGTACCCACCTAGGCGAGAACATGCACAACACTTCGGTGCAGGACATGGCGACCGCGCTTGGTCGAGGCATGCGCCTCATCACGGTGGATCCGCGTTATTCGGTGGCAGCAGGCAAGTCTAAGTATTGGTTGCCGATCAAGCCAGGTACCGATATCGCCCTATTGATGGGCTGGGCCAACATCATCATTCGTGAGGGTTGGTACGACCAGTCCTACATCGACATGAATGCCGAGGGGTTCGAGAAGTTCTCGGTTGAAGTCGCGAAATACACGCCTGAAGCAGTCTATGCGGAGACGGGCATCAAGCCAGAGCTCCTGATCGCCACCGCGCGTGAGCTTGCCCAAGCTGCGCCACATTCACTCATTCATCCGGGTCGACGCGTGACTTGGTACGGAGACGACACGCAACGTTGTCGAGCCGTAGCCTTGGTCAACGCACTGCTTGGCAACTGGGGACAGCCAGGCGGTTTCTATATGTCATCGATCCTGCCAGTGAAGCCGGCCACCAGACAGGCGCCTTCGCCAATACTACAGGCCGCATCGGATCGCCCAGTCGGTTCTTATCCGTTTGCTGGAGGAGTACTCGCCAACGGTTTGCGCGAGGCCACCTTGACGGGAGACCCTAACGAGGTGAAGGCATGGATGGTGTACGGCACTAACCTGCCGATGGTCTTGCCAGATCCTCGCAAGACCATCGAGGCCATCCAGAAGCTGGACTTCATGGTTGCCATCGACATCCTGCCGATGGAGATCACTGGTTGGGCTGATGTGGTGCTGCCGGAATGCACCTATCTGGAGCGTCATGATGACCTCATCGCGCCATGGTATCGAGAGCCCTACGTCGCACTCCGTCAACCCGTGGTCGAGCCGTTGGGCAACTCGAAGCCAGGCTGGTGGATGGCGAAAGAGTTGGGCAAGCGCCTTGGCTTGGAGAAACACTTCCCGTGGGAATCCGCCAAGGAGATGATTGACGACCGCTTGGCTGCAAGTGGATTCAGCCCAGAGCAACAAGAGACTCTCTTCCGTGAGGGAGTAATACGAGGACCAGCGGACCCGCTGTATCTTCCATCCGACATGCCGTTGGACTTGAACACTCCAAGTGGCAAGATCGAGTTCTGGTCGCAACAGCTTTCCGACCTTGGCTTCGATCCGGTTCCCGTCTACCGCAGGCCAGAACAACCTGGCCTTGGTGAGTTTCGCCTACTTACCGGCAGGGCGCCGGTCCATACCTTCGGCCGCACCGCCAATAACGCGAGGTTATTGGATCAATACCCCGAGAATGAAGTGTGGCTGAACCGCGCCATCGCAGTGGATTTGGGCCTGAGCAGCGGCGACTACGTCATGCTCAAGAACCAAGATGGAGCGGCAACCGGTCCAGTGAAGGTAAAAGCAACCGAACGCATCCGAGCAGACTGTGTGTTCATGGTTCATGGCTTCGGCCACACCGATCCACGAATGCGCCGGGCGTTCAATAACGGTGGTGACGACAACGCCGTCACTACGCGCTACAAGGTCGACCCGATCATGGGCGGCACTGGATACAGCGTCAATTTCGTCGCACTCGAGAAGGTGGAGATCTGACATGGAATCAACCACTAGAAGTTTCGGCATGGCGGTCGACACGATCGCTTGTGTTGGTTGCAGCGCCTGTGTGCTGGCATGCCGCTCCGAGAATGAGGTCCCGCAAGGACGGTCGCGCCGCTGGGTGAACCAGTTGACGCGAGGTAGATTCCCGGAACTCCAGATGATGATCTGGTCGGATAGCTGCCAGCATTGTGAGGACGCACCATGCGTGACCAACTGTCCTTCCGGAGCATCGTTCATCGATCCCGAGACCGGCACTGTCCAGGTAGAGCATGACCTATGTACCGGCTGTAAGGCATGCATGGCCGCCTGTCCCTACAACGCTCGCTACGTGCATCCTGTCGGATACATCGACAAGTGCACCCTTTGCCGCCATCGAATCACCGTCGGTGAGGAGACGGCTTGTGAATCCGTGTGCCCGACCTCGGCGATCGTGGTTGGCGACCTCAACGACCGGAACTCGACGATCTCCAGATTGTTGCGCACCAGGAAGAGCCAGCAGCAGAACGCTGCTGCAGGAACCAAACCTAAGTTTCACCTGTTGGTTTGAGCAGAGTCATGCAGAACCCCGATCACTTGGAATTCACCACTACCCGACTTAACCCTCATGTCGACCCTGCTCTGCATGTGTGGGGGTGGGAGGTGCCCTTCGACTTGTTCCTGGGCGGTGCCGTAGCGGGCCTGCTCGTGCTCTATGCGTTGGTGATGTTGTTCAGGCGCGAGGGCGAATTCCCCACCGTGGTACGGGTGGCGCCTCTGCTGGCTGCTCCGCTGTTGGGAATTGGGTTGCTGTTCCTGTTCCTCGACTTGGAGTACAAGCTGCATGCCTTCAGGTTCTACACCACCTTTGAGGTGACTTCGCCGATGTCCTGGGGCTCTTGGATTCTCCTTGCCACCATGGCCGTTGGAGGACTCCAGTTCCTCTACACGATAGCCGAACTGCCACGGTTACAGGCAGCCTCTATCGGCAAGTGGAAGTGTTGGGAATTGCTGAGGAGGATATCTCCATCGCAGCGTCGGGGCTTGGCATTCGTCGGCTTGTTCCTGGGAGTAGGCTTAGGAACCTATACCGGCTTGTTGTTGGCGTCTTCGGTGGCTCGCCCGCTATGGAACTCAGGACTTATCGCGCCTATCTTCCTGGTCAGTGGCATTGCCACTGGAGCGGCGATCTTGCTCATCGCGTCGCGTTCCACGATAGAACGATGGTGGCTTGCCCTCTGTCTCGTAGTCGGTTTGGCCGCAGAACTACTCCTGATAGTGATGTGGTTAGGAGACCTCGCCCATGGCGGTAGCGCCGCATTCGAAGCAGGAGCAATCCTGCTTGGCGGGTCATTCACCGCCTCCTTCTGGACCTTTACTGTGGTTATCGGTCTTTTGATGCCAGGCCTGCTTGAAGTGCAAGCCTTGCGTGGAAAGTGGCGAGCTACCCTCGTCGCTCCGGTCTTGGTCCTTATTGGGGGACTGGCCCTTCGCCTGATAATCGTACAAGCCGGACAGAGCTTCGGCTATGGAGTCTGACTCATGTTGAACCCGAAACCTCTTTGGTCTCCTTACCTAGCCGGCTTTGGATTGGGCCTGGTCCTGCTAGCTTCAATACTGGTATTGGGCAGCGGACTCGGGGCTTCCGGCGGCTTCGCCAAGTTAGGTGCATTGGCCGTTAATACTGTAGCTCCGGATCACCTAGCCAGTCTCGAGCATGGCAAGACCTTGATCGCTGGTGAGGAGCACTTCCTCAAGGATGAGTTGGTCTTCGTGTTGATTGGTGTGGCGCTCGGAGGGTTCTTAAGCGCGTTCAAGAATCGTCGCCTGGTCCGGGGTGGCACCATCGAGCGTGGACCCAGCACGTCCAGGAAGCGCCGCCTGGTGATGGCGGTGCGTGGCGGAGTGATGATGGGACTGGCCGCACGGATAGCACGCGGCTGCACTAGTGGCCAGGCACTTACCGGCGGCGCGATGCTGTCGCTGGGGAGCTGGGCCTTCATGCTGGCGGTCTTCGCTGGCGGCTTTGGGCTTGCATACTTCGTACGGAGGCAATGGCAATGAACTTTCCCCTGAACGCTTTCAATGAGTTCGGTCTTGACGTGACCTTGTTGCTTTCACTGCTGATCGGTTTCGGTTTCGGCTTCATGCTCGAGAACGGTGGCTTCGGAAGCTCCAAGATCCTGGCAGGCATCTTCTACGGGAAGGATTGGCGGGTCCTCAAGGTGATGTTCTCCGCCATCGTAACTGCCATGCTTGGCTTGTATGCCGTGCAAGGAATGGGACTTGTCGCGATGGATCAGATCGCTTTCCGCCCGACCTACCTAGGCGGCCAAGTCGTTGGGGGGCTGTTGCTTGGCTTCGGATTCGTCACTGCCGGATATTGTCCTGGAACCTCGATCGTCGGGATAGTCTCCGGGAAGCTGGATGCCTTGTTCGCGATGCTTGGCATGTTGGTGGGTATCGGGATCTTCGAGGAAGCCTACTCCTTGTTTGCTGGAGTGCGCGACTGGGGTGACCTAGGGGTCGTGAGCCTGTCGGACTGGTCTGGAATCCACAATGGGTTCATTGTTTTGGGGGTTGTGTCCATGGCTGTGGCAGCTTTCTCCGTCGTCGGCTATTTCGAGCGCAAAGCTAAGAGAGAAGTCTTGCCTCGACGGGCCTTCGTCAGTGTTGCTGCCACGGTCGTGGGCGCAGTCTCAGTGTCAGGAATCCTTTTCCTTGGCCCTGGCGACGCGCAAGTGTTGGAAGTCGCAGGCCGTCAAACTGCGGTGCCATCTATCGAGCCAGTGGAGTTGGCTGAGTTGGCTATCGAGGAGAGGAGTGATTTCCTAGTCATCGACCTGCGTGACGCTGATGACGGGAGCATACCTCTGCCAGCTGCGTGGAGCGTGTCTGCCGAAACCCTGATAGACCAAAGAACTTGCCCAGAGCTTCCTTCAGACCGTCGTCTGATCGTCGTAGACAATCGAGGAGGGGCCAACAGCGAGAAAGTCGTTTCCATATTGAGGCTTAAGGGACTGGATGCCGTCACTTTGGATGGTGGAGCCGTGGCCTGGGGAGAGAAAGTCCTAGCGGAAGGAGCCTCATCCTCAGTTGCTGGAAGCTACAGAATGATGGTGAATGGGGGAAGCCCGATTCTTGATGGGGTAGCGCCTCCTCCAATCCGTAAGAAGAATGTGACTCCGCCTACCAGGAAAGGGAAGAAGACCGCCGGATGCTCTTAATGTTCTCAGTGCTTGTCCGTAAAAATTGCGAAAAAAATCACAAAATAGGTTCTAATTAGTTATCGAGAAAAAACTGTTTCGCAAGCATCTATCTTGGTTGGGATGGATAATGCCAAGGCGTGAGTTACCACGCCCGTTGACTACCCACATGGAATGCCCCTTCAGGCTCCGAATGTCGATTTGTCCATTTGATGGACTACTTGGTCGATGCGGTTGCGGGTCGATGGGGGCAGAGTCATTAGGTCAGATCACGGCAATGACAAGGATTTGGCTCATCTTCATGATTTGATTGAGCATCTTGGCGAGGTGTTGTTCATCGTCAGCCCGGATTGGCGAACGGTCCTTTTCATTACACCGTCCTATGAGAGGGTCTGGGGCAAGAGCTGTGAATCACTAATCCAAAATCCAATGTCGTGGATTGATTCCTTACCCCCAGAAGATAAGGTGGCTGTCCTTGACTATATCGAACAACAGTCCGATTCCGTATCGAGCAGTCTCCTGTTCCCTGAATATCGAGCGGTCAGGCCAGATGGAACCGAGCGTTGGATTGAAGCTCGAGGCATTCCAATTCTTGGCGAAGCAGGTGAAGTGGTTCGCGTAGCAGGTGTCGCCGTGGATATCACTGCGCGCAAGTCAGCCGAGCACGACCAGGAGAGACTTGCCCGGTCACTGGAAGATGCATTGGGTGAGCTTAGTGACCTGCGGTCCATCATTCCGGTGTGCGCTTACTGCAAGAGTATCAGGGATGACGAAGGTGCATGGGATGACCTCTTGGCATATGTGGCCAAGCACTCACATGGCAAACTAAGTCATGGAGTCTGCCCAGCTTGCCTGAGGAAAGCCAAATCCGACGCAGGTCTCGACTAGCTGTCGATAAGGGTCGGCTAAGGAACCTTACGGATGATCAGGTGCACCATGTAATCGCTTGCACCGTGGGAGCTTGAGCCCTCATAGGTGATATACATGTGCTGTCCAATCCCACCGCCACCGGTGTAATACTCGCGAAGGGCTGTAGCTGGTCGCAGCGGGTGAGGCGCGGTCGTTGGAATGACATGCATGTCCCGTTCAACCGAGCGTGCGACGATCAGCTCATTGATGCCACCAAACTCACGAGTAGCGAAGGTGAATCGCAGCGCATTAGCGCCACATGCCGAGGTAGGCAGTGTGTCCTGGTGAAGGGCAGTATTTGCCCAATAGAGGTTCTGGATCGTCGAGCCTGAAGTCTGATAGGTTATCTGCCTAGTGACGATCTTGTCAGTCGAGAACCAGACTTCATCTTGTCCCCATGAAAGGGAGACCGAGTTTCGGGTGTCGAACCTGCTAGTGGCTAGGTTCGGCCTACGCTGAGCCCGTTGCGGATCACGGGTGAAGTAATCGACGTTAAGCTCAGACAGTGGAGCTGCGGATTGGAATCCGGAGAAGCGTTTTACGACGATGCGGCCGAGGTTGTTGGCAGTAACGCCGCCATGACCATTCAGCCAAAACTCTTCGTATGCCACGACCATGTGCTGCTGGTCGTCGAGGACGACATCAGGCAGAACCTGGCCGCCAACGGGTATACGGTTTCCTGGATTATCGAATGGGATGCCAGAAACCAGAGGGATAGGAGCGCCGATGAAGCCAGGGTCGGAGGGGGCCAAAGTCCAATCGACTCGGACCATGCGTAAGTCGTACTCGCGCCAGGTGTCGCCATTGAGCGGATCGATCACGCGACTGGTCTGATGGGCATAAACCGCAGCAACAGTCCCGTCCTCAAGGTTAATCAAGTCGACCATGCCACCGCTATCAGTAGCATCGAAGCCAGGGTCAATCACGTAGCCGACACCAGCTTGAGGTGATTCGACGATAGGGGTCGGCAGCAGGGCGCCGACGCTATCGCGCATAATGATGCGGCACATCTCAATCCGGGCCTGGTTGGCGCCGGTCTTGTCTCGGCGAGTCCAGGCGACGATAAAGTTGCCGTCTGGCATATCGACCACATCAGGCTTAATGCAGCTGTCTTCACCCAAGACATTGAGGCTTTGGTTGCCTAGAGCGAAGTGCGAGGATGAGCTGACCTGGAACTGGTTGCCTCCGACAGCAGCGATAGCCATGCCTTCGACCATGTGCCGCTGAGTAGCGAATACCGAGTGGTACGCTACGAAGCTGTCACCATAATGGTTTACTGCAACGGTAGCGTGATCGGCACCAAGTGGGCCGAACGAAGGGAGAGTGATATCAGTTCCTAAACCAAAAGTCTGCTGCGCACCAACGGGGGTAGCGAGCAACAGAATGGAGAGGATGGAGAGAAGGGGGTGGAATCGCATTACGGCGGGAATCGACTTTCAAGAATACCTGAAAAATGCTCACAAGGAGTCAATTGTATCAAAACAGATAAAATAGAATCTGAATCATCATACAGTCAGTGTGCTTGCAATGGTAAGGAAGATTTCTGGAAGAAGGCGGATGGGGACGGGTGTTTCGGCGGAAACTCTTGAAAACACAGTACTTCCGCTAATCGAGGCGGCGGCGTCTGTAGCTGGAATCAGTGGCGCCATGCATCTAGGGACTGAGCTGTCGGCTGCTGGCTATTTTGAGTCTGGGCTTGTCACACAATGGCAAATGATCCATGACATCCTGTGGCAACGTACAGCAGAACGCCAGGATGTTGCAAAAATAATAGATTTGTTGGCATCGAGTCTCGAGCCCAAAGTTCGATTCTATACCCCGGGATTGTGGGCCAGGTGGGGCAAGAACCGCCCTGAAGCAGCTTTGGGAAGACTAGCGACCCTAGCTGCAGATGATGATTTCCGGGTCCTTGAAGCCACTCAGGCATTCGGGTTGAGACCGTTCGCTCAGGATTTGGGGCCTGAATGCCTAGAACTCCTGTCTGACTGGTTCCTCCACCCTGACTCTCGAGTACGCCGTTCCGCGGTCACAGCCGTTCGCCCACGCGGATTTTGGGTCAAGAACCTGGAATGGGCTGTGGAGAATCCAGGCTTGCTGGTGCCGATGCTGAACAGTTTTCGGGATGAAGCGGATCGGTTCCCTGCGAATGCCGTGGCGAATTGCTGTAACGATATCAGTAGACGTCATCCGCTGATGGCGCTCAGTTTGATCGGTCGGTGGCTTGAGGAAGGGGACGGCCCACAGTTGCAGCATATGGCACGGAAAGGGCTGCGTAGCTTGTCGAAGGCTGGTGATCCTCGGGTGTTGGAGCTGTTCGGTTTCGGCAAGGTCGACGTCGGCGTTGCTGCTTCCCTACGCCAAGGGGAAACTGTCGCGCCGAACACCAACCTCTGTTTTGAGCTTCAAGTACACAACCAGGGGCCGGCATGCCAAGTGGAGTTGGTCTATGAGATCGAGACTACGGGGCGTCAAGCAGGCAGGCCACGTCGCAAGCGTTATCAGGGTGGGACCTATGAGTTCGATTCCGAACAGCAGCGAGAGATCCTGGTCCGCGAAAGGATATTCGATCGCAAGGCAGCGCCCTTGATTGCTGGTGCCGCTGCTGCCAACTTTCTGTTCAACGGCGAGGTCGCCGCACGCGTAGATTTCCAGATCGAGCGCTGACGAGCGGTCAACTAAGCCAAGGATGGTCGTTCATGACCAGGAGGTGCAGGCATGATGCCAGCACTCCGACAGCAGCAATGACTACTCCAGGTACTGCTTCAGGACGTTCTTCGCCAGCGCCAAGACAGATGGTGCCACACATGATGAACAGCAGGAAATTCAGCGGCAAGTCGAAGTATGCGATGAAGTCCAAGCTGGCGATGAACGCAAGCCCAGCTACCAAGACGCTGATGCAGCCGAAAATCAACGTGTATACCGCCGGGTGAACTCGCGCGATGATGTCTCCATCTTCGGGAGCATGACCGGGTCGGTGGATGTCTTGGTCAGGCATGACAGCAGGATAACCTAAGCTGGTAGGCGTTGCCTTAAGCGAGGGCCTCCAAGGCACGACGTACTCGAGGCATCGCGTCGAGGATGTCTTGCTTGCTGACCGCACCCACACTCGCACGGAACCATCCATCCTCATCTTCCTCTTCGACGCCGAAGGCGCTGAACGGTACGAGTGCGAATGCAGCCTCTTGGAGCAGGTAAGCGCGGATGTCCTCGTTATTGCGTAGGATCTCACCGGCCGGAGTGCGCTTGCCGACGAACTTCAGTTGTACCGAAGTATAGATCGCGCCTTGCGGTTCGATCGAGTCGACCGGTAATCCGAGGTCATTCAGTTCCTGGAGGCCGTCATGAAGCGCATCAAGGCGCTGACGTACGCGGCCGATCATGTCATCGTGCCACAGTTGCAAGTTATCAGTGTCGCGCAACCACTTGGCGGTAGCTACCTGCACCGGCCGCGGTGCCCAAGCACCGACATGAGTTCCTAAGGCAACGACCTTGCGGACGATCGCCGGTGGTCCGACGATCCATCCACAGCGCAGGCCGGTGGCGGAGAATCCCTTCGATATGCCATCAGCATGCAGCACATAAGGTGCACACTCTGGCACCAGTTGAACCGGCGAGAAGTGCTCATGACCAGGGAAGGTAAGCAGGGAGTAGATCTGGTCGAACAGTAGGTACAGCGGCTTACGTCCGTCGGTCTTGCGCTGCTCGTTCTCGTCAACCAGGAATTTACCGAACTTAGCCAGCTCTTCCCGCGACATGACGCCACCGGAAGGATTCTGTGGTGTATTCAAGACTATCAGGCGAGCGTCCTTGCAATGTGGCGCGAGCAATTCGACAGTCGGCTGGAAGGCCTCGTCACGGTGAGCCTGCACACCACGAATCCTGACTTGGCAGGTGTCGCGGTAGTTGTGGTTGTTCCATGAAGGCACCGGGAAAACCACCAGTTCACCGGGGTCGACCAGGAGCCTGTATGTCGAGTACAACGAAGGGCGACCACCCGAAACGATGGCGATGCCGTCGATCGGATAATCAAGGCCTTGGGTGCGCATCAGATGTTCCTTGACCGCCACGCGCAAGTCCATTTCACCAGCAGCGTGAGGGTAGTTGGTACAGCCGGCGTTGATGGCCTCGACCAAGTACTCGCGGAACTTGTCAGGAATCGGGAACTCAGCTGGGGAGAAATCGCCGACCGTCATGTCAGCGACAGTGATGCCATCCTCCTTGAGCTCACGGATCTCATTGGCGATCTTCAAAATAGAAGAGCCGACCATGGAGCTTGCCATGTGCGAGACGCCGCGATGTGCCGCGTCTTGACCGCAATCTGACGGAATTCTGATCATGTCCTGAACGTGTTCCACAACTGCACAGTTTACCGTTGCGCAGGGTCTAGGCGCTGCAAGTAACGGTCACGAAGTTGGGTTTGTTTCGACCCCAAATCGATCTTTCGCCCGCCGATCCACATGTCCTCTACAGGGTCATCGATCAGGAGGGGGTCACCAGCAGTCAGGAACAAGGTGGCGACCTTGCCCTCTTCGATGCTGCCGATGAACTCCTCCACTCCGAGTACTTGGGCGGCCTCGATGGTGATGGCCCTCAGGCTCGCATCCCGGTCACCTCCCCAGGCCGCGTCAGTGGCAGCGACGAAGGGCAAGTTGCGGGTCACTTGAGGATTATCAGTGGCCAATCCGACCTTGCATCCTGCATCGCGCAGGACCTGGGAATTGCGGAAGGCACTGTCGTATGGGGCAAAGCGTCCACGCGGGAGGTTGTGGGTCGAAGTGGTTATGACCTTGGCGTTGTCCGCGCCCAGGAAACCGGCCACCTTCCAAGCCTCGCTTGCGCCTACATAGACGACCTTCAATCCACGCTCCTTGGACCATGCTCGTGCGGCCATGATGCTTGCCGCGTTGCTTGCTTCGATGAAGACCGGTTGTTTGCCTTGGGCGTAGGGGAGCAGGGCACGAAGGCGATGGTCGCGGTCGAAGGGAATGCGCTCAGAATCAGCGAAGCGCTGTTGGCGTTCGGCATGTTCTAGGGCATCATCAAGCCAGCGATCGAGCTCGGCCACTTCATCCGGAGTCTCGGGGCC
>CAZJGH010000043.1:0-15578 GCA_964545405.1 uncultured Planctomycetales bacterium | reverse complement strand
CTCCCTTGTTCTTGGGCATGGTCTGGTTGGCTGGTCTGCCGTGGCGTAGCTTCAGATGGCTGTTGTTCATCCCATTGCTGATGGCTCCGGCTGGTTGGTTGGTCATCAAGGACTACCAGAAGGAGCGCATCCTCACCTGGGCTAACCAGGACAGCCTCACACCTGAGCAGCTGGTGGATGAAGGCTTTCACCTGTGGCATTCCAAGATGGCAGTCGGTAGCGGAGGAGCAACCGGTTTCGGTTGGGGGCAGGGACCGGAGAACCGCCTCGACTTGCTGCCCGAGCGCCATAACGATTTCATCTTCCCGGTCATCGCCGAGGAGTTCGGCTTCTTCGGGGCCAGTGCATTCCTGTTCCTATATGCAAGCCTCGGGTTCAGCCTGATCGCGTTCGCGTCTCGATACCGAGATCCGTTCACGCGCTTGGCACTAGCCGGTATCGGGGTGCATTTCCTGGTCCATCTATGCCTGAATGTGGGGGTCACCTTGGGTGTGTGGCCGACCACCGGATTGCCGTTACCGATGATCAGTTTCGGTGGAAGTTCGATGATCATCAGCGGTCTGGCGGTGGGGGCTGCAGTCGCGATCGGGGCTGAGCGAGCCCCGCTTTTCTCCAATAAGGCTTTCGAGGCCTGACCCCTCGCCCTGCTAGAATCTAGGCCAATGCGTGCAATCCAAATGGCCCGACCCGAAGCGGGGGCAGCCGTTGTCGTAGAAGATCTCGACATTCCCACACCCGGTCCGGGAGAGGTGCGCGTGCGTATCGCCAACACTGCTATCTGCGGTACCGATCGGCATATCTTCCATTGGGATCCATCCGTGAGTCATATGCTCACTCCACCAGTCACCATCGGGCACGAGTTCTGCGGTTATGTGCATGGTTGTGGTGAAGGAGTTGAAGGATGGGAGCAAGGTGATTACGTCTCGGCCGAGATGCATATCGTCTGCAATAGGTGCCGTGCCTGCCAAGCCGGCAATCACCACATCTGCGAGAAGACTCAGATAGCTGGGCTGCACCGCAACGGTTGCTTCGCAGAGTTCGTGGTGGTTCCTGCCGCCAATCTGGTGCGCCTTGATCCAGCGGTCGTGCCACCTCACATCGGCTCCTTCCTTGATGCCCTCGGTAATGCGGTGCACACCGTACAGGCAGCCAGCAGTATCGCCGGACGTCATGTCTTATTGTCTGGTTACGGCTCGATCGGGGCATTAGCCGCAGCCGTGGTTGAGTTCGAAGGAGCCAAGAGCCTGACCATCACCGAGGTGCAACCTGGGCATCTTGAACGCGCGCGTACATGGGTCGATAGCCTAGATTCGAAGGTCCCTGTATTCGTGCATGATCCTTCTGAAGAACCTGATTTCGTTGATGCCGTACGCGAGCGGACAGCTGGCGGTGTCGATGCAGTACTCGAGATGTCTGGTGCACCAGCAGCCATCCATGCTGGCATGCAGATGCTCTACCCAGGCGGCGAGATGATGCAGCTCGGGATTCCGTCGGCCTCTGACCTGTTGATCAACGAGTTCTCTCGCGAGTTCATCTTCAAGGGCCTTACTTGGCGTGGCATCCTTGGGCGTCGCATGTTCGCGACCTGGGAAGAGATGCTTGGCCTCCTGCAGCGCGGACTCGATGTCGAGCACATCGTCACTCACCGCCTTCCGTTGTCTTCCTTCCACGAAGGCATGGCCTTGCTCGATGCAGGGCAAGCTCACAAAGTGGTCCTCGACCCAACCTGTTGAAATGACTGATTCCTCCCCAACCATCACTGCTGGCAAGCAGGCATTTCTTGCTGGTATCGAACAGGAACTGACCGAGATTCGTGACGCTGGCCTGTGGAAGTCCGAACGCGTGATCGTCACTCCGCAGGACGCCGACATCGAAGTCTCGACCGGCGCCAAGGTCGTGAACTTCTGCGCCAACAATTACCTTGGCCTTTCCGATGACCCCACCCTCATCGCCGCGGCGCGCGAATGCCTGGATGAACGCGGTTTCGGCATGTCATCCGTGCGGTTCATCTGCGGTACCCAAGATATCCATAAGGAACTCGAGGTCGCGATCTCAGACTTCCTCGGCTTCGAGGACACGATCCTCTACACCTCGTGCTTCGATGCCAACGGCGGGCTCTACGAGACCCTCCTGACCGCCGACGATGCAGTGATCTCCGACGCCTTGAATCATGCATCTATCATCGATGGGATTCGACTCTCCAAGGCTAAGCGTTTCCGTTACGCCAACAACGACATGGCCGAACTCGAGTCATGTCTGCAGCAAGCCAAGGATGGCGGTGCACGGAGAATCTTGATCTCGACCGATGGCGTGTTCTCGATGGATGGCTTCGTCGCCAAGCTTGATGAGATCTGTGATCTTGCGGATAAGTATGGCGCGTTGGTCCATGTCGATGATTCCCATTCCAGTGGCTTCATGGGCAAGACCGGGCGGGGCACCCATGAACACTGTGGCGTGATGGGCAGGATCGACATCATCACCAGCACCCTCGGCAAGGCCTTGGGTGGTGCCAGTGGTGGATTCACTTGCGCCGCCAAGCCGGTCATCGATTACTTACGCAACAAGTCTCGCCCTTACCTGTTCTCCAACTCCGTAGCTCCTCCGATCGTCGCGGCCAGCTTGGCGGTATTCAAGCGATTGTCCGCGACTACCGAACTGCGCGATCGGCTTGAAGCCAACACACTATCGTTCCGCAAGCAGATGACTGCTGCAGGATTCGATATCAAGCCAGGTGTGCATCCGATCTGCCCGATCATGCTCGGTGATGCACGTCTTGCCGCCGATGTCGCCAGTGACATGCTTGAGGAAGGCATCTACGTCATCGGATTCAGCTTCCCGGTCGTGCCGCGTGGGCAGGCAAGGATTCGTGTGCAGATCTCAGCCGGCCATACTCCGGAACACATCGACCATGCTGTGCAAGCCTTCATCAAGGTCGGACGCAAGCACGGTGTGATCTCTTGACTGCCGAGATGAACGAAGTCATGTGGCAACCGAGCCAGGAGGCTGTTAAGGCTTCCAACATGGCTGCGTTCGCCGCTCAAGTCGGCGTTGATTTGGTCGGACCAGACAACGGCTATGACAGCTTGTGGCAGTGGTCAGTGGATCATCGCGATGATTTCTGGTCCGCCATTTGGGATTTCACTGGCATCATCGGTGACAAGGGGGAGTGCATCCTCGGCAACGATTCGATGCCAGGTGCCGAGTGGTTTCCACAGGCTCGAATCAACTTCGCCGAGAATCTGCTCGCAAAGCGCGGCCCGGAAGCCGCGATCCTTTTCCGCGGCGAAGGCGGCAACAGGCAGGCGATAAGCCGTGATGAACTTGCCGAACAGGTCCGCTTGATGCGTGGCGCCTTCAAGCAATGGGGGGTGAAGCCAGGCGATCGCGTCGCGGGTTTCCTTCCCAACTGCCCTGCGGCGGTGATCGGCATGCTCGCGGCATCCAGTCTCGGTGCAGTCTGGGCCTCGTGTTCGCCAGATTTCGGCGTGGCCGGAGTGCTCGATAGGTTCAGCCAGATCCAGCCTAAGGTTCTGCTCGCAGCCGATGGCTACATGTTCAAGATCAAGCGTTTCGATTGTTGCGCCAAGCTTGACGCCATCATCGCCGGCTTGCCTAGTGTCGAGAACGTGGTGATGCTTCCCTTCACTGACAGCGAGATCGCACGTGCATGGCGTCGCTCCGGGTCGGCTGATGGTGATTCACCGCACCCGACCCGACACACTTGGGCGGAAGCCCTTGAAGTCGCCCCTGCGACCGAACTCAAGTTCAGTCGTCTGCCATTCGACCATCCGTTGTACGTGATGTTCAGTTCCGGTACCACCGGCCAACCTAAATGCATCGTGCATGGTCAAGGCGGCACCTTGCTGCAGCACCGTAAGGAGCATGCTCTTCATTGCGACTTACGCGCAGGCGAGAAGCTGTTCTATTACACGACCACCGGTTGGATGATGTGGAACTGGTTGGTTACCGCCTTGGCTGGCGGCAGCACGATAGTCTTGTTCGACGGCAACCCCTTCCGCCCAAGTGCCTCTGCGCTTTGGGACCTGGTCGCCGATGAGGGTGTCGAAGTCTTCGGCACATCAGCCAAGTACCTTGATGCCTGCAAGAAGGCCGGGCTGACTCCTGGCAGCACTCAGGATCTCGGGCACTTGCGGTCAATCCTTTCTACCGGTTCGCCATTGGTGCCGGAGTCCTTCGATTGGATCTATGACAAGGTCAAAGGTGATCTGATGCTCGCTTCGATCACGGGTGGCACCGACATCGTTTCTTGTTTCGCTCTCGGATGTCCGATCTCACCGGTTCGCCGTGGTGAATTGCAGAAACGTGGTCTTGGCATGGATGTGGCCGTTTGGGAAGACGCTGGTCAGGCCTTGGTGGACCATCCAGGTGAGTTGGTCTGCACTCGATCCTTCCCGTCAATGCCGACAGGGTTTTGGAACGACCACGATGGGAAAAGATATCGCGAGGCATACTTCGAGTTCTATCCAGGTGTGTGGCGGCATGGCGATTGGGTCAAGTTGACTTCTTCAGGTGGCATGGTGGTGTATGGCCGATCGGATGCGACCTTGAACCCTGGTGGAGTCCGGATCGGTACTGCGGAAATCTATCGACAAGTCGAACAGATCGATGCGGTCGAGGAAGCGATCGTCATCGGGCAAGACACCGGCGATGGTGATCAACGTGTGGTGTTGTTCTTGCGCCTGGGCGAAGGACTCATCCTTAGTGATGAACTTGTCGCACAGATTCGTAGTGAGATTCGCGCCAACGCCACTCCCCGCCATGTTCCTGCTGTAGTGCTTGCGGTGGCTGATATTCCTCGAACTCGAAGCGGCAAGATTTCGGAGATCGCAGTGCGAGATGTTGTGCATGGCAGGCGAATAAAGAACACCGAGGCGTTGGCCAATCCTGAAGCGCTGGAGTTCTTCCGCGACCGGCCAGAGCTGAAACTGGATTAGCCGCCATTTGAAGGCCATTGACGGCAGCATTGTTTTTTTTTCTGCCACTCGGCCGTTTTGCAGCAGTTCTTTTCGCTAGTATCGAGTCAATGCTTGGTGCAATCTCTTTACTCGCCTTGCTCCCTTCAGTACTTACCTCCCTCCCCCAAGATCAACTAGGCAATCCGCCCCCCGGAGTTCGTTACCTCGACACTATGTTCGAGTCCACGGTAACCAACGACATCAGTTACGGCACCGTCTACAACCCTTCATACCAGGCAATGGAAAACCTGATGTTGGACTTGTACGAGCCAGAGAACGATTCGGAGCCCCTCAGGGCAGTTGTGATTTGGGTACACGGCGGTACGTTCACTCAAGGGAACAAGTCAGACTTGGTCCTCCTCGGCGAGGATCTAGCCAAGCGCGGTTATGTCTGTGTAGCACCTAGCTACCGACTCAAGAGGCCAAGTGGAGGTCAGACATTGGATCCGGCTTATGGTGCTGGAGATGTCGCTTCATGTGTTCGGTGGTTGCGTGCCAATGCCGCGACCTACCGCATCGACCCAGACCGCATCATGCTTGGCGGTTCAAGCTCAGGTGCGATCAATGTGTTGGCAGCCGGTTACGACGACCTCGTCATCGGCCTGAACATGAACCACTGGGGTTACTCCAGTGATGTGCAAGGAGTCGTCGAGTGTAGTGGCAAGTTGATGCGACTCGATGAGATGGAGCCCGGTGAACCACCGTTCCTGATCGTCCATGGGCGCCTCGATCCGGCTATCCCGATCAGCAACGCCATCGATCTTGCCGACCAAGCCGACTTAGTCGGAATCCTGCACGAGGAATTGATCTTCCCGTTCGCCGGGCACGCGGTATTGAATTCCCATTACGATGTGATCATTCCCACCGCGGTAGACTTCTTCTATCGCAACGTGATTCTCTGAGTCGACCGGTTCCGGGTTGGTGGGCGCTCAGCTCATGCCGCGTCCAAGGCGCGCTTGAGATCTACCCATAGGTCTTCGACGAACTCTATACCGACGGCGATGCGGAGCATGCCTTCGGTGATGCCGCCACTGCAACGACCTTCTTCAGACACGATCCGGTGGGTCAGGCCTGCAGGGTGTTCGATGAGGCTATCGGTACTTCCCAGGCTCACTGCTGGCATGAACAGTTCGGTGCCGACCATGGCCTTGGCTGCCGACTCAAAGCCACCCTTCATCTCGAAGGCGATCACCGACCCAGGGCCTTCCATCTGTCGCCCGACGATGTCTGTTGGGTCTGAATCGCCGAATCCGGGGTAGTAGACCGCATCTACGGCTGGGTGCGCGGCAAGGCGTTCGACCAGCACCATGGCATTTTCCTGCGCTTTCATCACCCGAAGCGGCAGGGTCGGGAGGCTGCGATGGAGTAGGTATGCAGCCATCGGATGAAGATTAGCGCCGGTCAGGATACGCACCTGACGGATACGCTTGGCCCAATCATCAGTGGTCGCGACAAGGCCTGACAGCACGTCACCGTGGCCACCAAGATACTTCGTGCCGCTATGCACCGAGAAGGTGGCCCCAAGGTTCAAGGGCATCTGCAGGACTGGTGTGGCGAAAGTGTTGTCCACCATCACTGGTATATCACCTGCTTGCCGTACGACATCAGCGATGTCTAGTAGGTGCAGAGTAGGGTTTGCTGGAGTCTCGATGACGACCAACGATGTCTGCTCGTTTATCGCGGCGCTGATCTGATCGGGGTCAACCCAGTCGACATCGAAACCAAGTAGGCCACATGACAGGAGATGATCGGTGCAGCCATAGATCGGACGTACTGCGACGATGTGGTTGCGCTTGACACCTTCTTCCATGTCACGAACACGCATCGACATGCACACGGCGTGGATCGCAGCCATGCCTGAAGCGAAGGCCACGCCAGCCTCGGCATTCTCCATGCTTGCGAACGCGGTTTCATAACGGTGCACGGTCTGATTGTGCAGGCGTGCGTAGATGGGGGACTCGGCGTCAGCTGCGCCGGAGGCCAACTGATCGATACTCTCGCGGCCACTCACGAGGCTGCGCATTGGATGCAAGGTCGAGAAGTCCAGCGGCGGCGCATGAACGCCGAGTTCGCGAAAATCATCGCGTCCGGCATGAACAGCTTGGGTCTGGAGGTGATAATCCATACGGATAGCTTCGGCTGAAAATCATTCGGAGTCTATCGAATAGACTGCGGAGAATGGGGTAATATTGCCGTATGGACAGAATCGACTACGGAATATTGCGTGAATTACAGAACAATGCGCGGTTAAGTAATAAGGAGTTGGCTGCTAGGGTGAAATTAGCACCTTCCAGCTGTTTGGAACGATTTCGGCGACTCCAGGCTGATGGGGTGCTGCGCGGTTTCCATGCCGACGTCACTCCGTCAGTGCTTGGAGTCGGCCTCCAGGCGATGATCCATGTGCGCCTAGCTCGGCATTCACGTGACCATGTTGAGGGTCTTCAGGCGCACTTGCGCGAAGTTCCGGAAGTCATCGGTTTCTACCATTTAACTGGCGAATTCGACTTCTTGGTGCATGTGGCGGTGCGTGACTCCGACCATCTCCGTAACCTGGCGCTTGACGCATTCACTAGCCGAAAAGAGATAGCCCAGATCCAGACATCACTGATTTACTCAAAATTGAGGAAATCAGTTTGGCCCTGTTTCCAAGGCGCCGAAAATGAACAAAAAGAGGATTAATGCTTAACCTCTTCCAAATAATACCTTTACGTCGGCTGTTTCACGTTGTAGGGTAGATGCAGGAGGAATTTACATGACAGAACTTGAATCACTGGTCGGAAAACAAAAGAGAGTTGTTTCCATCAGCAACCACGTAACCGTGCGCGACGCAGCCAAAGCAATGGCTGAGGCCAACGTCGGCGCAGCAGCCATCATGGATGGACTGAAGCTAGTTGGCCTTTTCACTGAGCGAGATGTGCTCAAGCGCGTCCTGCTGCGCAACCTCGATGTCGACGAAGTGCTGGTGCGCGACGTGATGACTCGCGAGTTGATCTGCGCAGAGCTCAAACACACCACGAATGATGCTCGCTTTCTATTGAAGCGTCACCACATTCGCCACCTGCCGGTACTCGATGCCAAGGGCAATCTGGCTGGTGTGCTGTCGATTCGTGACCTCATCAAGGATGAGGTGCGCGAGATGCGCGACTATATCGCGCAAGCTGAAGGCTAGCTCCCCCCGGTCTAAGGGTTCCCCGCCCACTGTAATAGCCCCCGTGCCGCAAGCTCGTTGCGGTTGTCTACGGTCTCACCATGAACAGGAATTCCCGGTTCCTGACGTGGCTGACCTTACCGACCTTCTGACCCTGCGGATTATGAATTCCGATTCTGGCACCGACGTAGCGGGGGTGCTCGCGCTCCAGGACCTCGACTCTGCCATGCGCCCCAAGTATCTCCTCGAGCTCTGTGCGCTGCAGATAGCCTTCGTCGCTGAAGGACACCAACAGCATCTTGCCGCTGAGTGCTTCGACGATTTCACGGAATGCTCCAGCGAATGCGGGCCTTGAGTTGAAGCTGCTGCGCCGTTCGCGGCAATCGGTTCGTTTGCAGGCAACGCCGTAGACCTCGGGATTGTCCCAGCGCACCAGCGTCTCCCAGATGTGGTAGTTACCCAAGTAGGAGTGTTGGTTGTAGGGCGGATCGAGATAAGCCAGGTCGCCATCGAAGCGTTCGGCGGCGACTACTGCTTCTGAACACCAAGCTTCGCAGGAGCCCGCGCTCGGACGATCAAGCAGGCTAGGCAGCCTTAGCTGCAGGGCATTCGAAGCACGTGGCGCCCAACTCTTCAAGTACGCCATCTGGAGGCCGGTAGTCGAATCGACGCGATCCGCAGCCTCCATCAGTGACACCAAGAGCACTGCCTCTAGTCGTGGTTCCAGCTTGGCTTCGGCAATCGCATTACGGATGGCTTCGATGCGTGCCCCGTTCTCGGCCTTGAAGAAACGACTCTGCTCGCAGTAGGTTCGCGTGAACCAACCGGCCTTACCGGGAAGGTCCTGCAGCCGGTCGATCCATGCTTGTGCAGCAGCGCCGACCTCTTCGAGATCGCTTTCCACATAGCAACGAGCCAGGGTCGCTGCATAACTGTTGACGTCGTTGGCGATCACGCGAAAGCCAGCTTCCTTGAGGGCATGCCCGACTCGTGAGGTCCCTGAGAACAGGTCCAACACCGTGCCGGTCGAGAGCATGTCGCTCACCGTTTCGGTGATGACCGGGATCAGCAGGCGCTTCGAGCCAAGGTACTTAATCAACTTGCTTGTCTCCACGCCAACGCAGGCGGCGTAGGACATCAGGATGGAACAGCACCAGGACGGTCACCAATTCAAGGCGGCCCATCCACATCCCCAGCGACAAGATGATCTTCGCCATGGGGTGCAGGTCAGCGAAGTTCTCCATCGGACCGACGGCGCCGAATCCGGGGCCGATGTTGCCGACACAGGCCAAGGCAGCCGAGAAGCCCTCGACCAAGCTCGACCCCAACATGACCACTAGGGCGCCGACCACCAGGTAGAGCACCAAGTAAGTAAGCACCAGGTTGATGATCGCGCGCATCGCCGCCTCGGGTACGGCGCGGCCGCGGTGACGCAGGGGGATCACTCCGCGTGGATGAAGGACTCGAGTGAACTCACGCCACATGAACTTCAGCGACAGCAGGTTACGGATTGCCTTGGCACCACCGGCTGCTGAGCCAGCGCATCCACCGATGATCATCACGAACACCAGTAACACTCGCATTCCATCAGTCCAAGGTGCTTGCGCATAATCCACACTCGCGAAGCCGGTCGAGGAGATCAAGCTAGCTGATTGGAACAGGCCTACACGGAACTGGTCCAGACTCGGCAGGCCATCAGCCATCAACGCTGCGATTCCGACAGCAGCGATACTCATGCAGATGATGTAGAAGCGGAACTCGCCATCACGCACGAATTCTCGTGGTCGCCGGGTGAAGCCCAACCAAATCAGCGGGAAGCTCATACCGCTGAAGATCATGAAGACGATGATGATCCACTCGATGGTGGGGCTGGCATAACCGGCGATCGAGGCACCGTTGGGGGAGAAGCCGCCAGCTGACATGGTGGTCAGGGAGTGGCAGATCGAATCGAACAGGCTCATGCCGCCGACCGTGCTGAGCAGCAACAGTTCCAGGACGGTCAAGAAGCAATACAGGATCCACAAGCGGCGGGCGGATTCACGAACGCTTGGCGAGATTACGTCGGTGGTCGCATCGGAACCTTCAGCGAACAGGATCTGCCGACCGGCGATACCGAGCTGGGGCAATACCACCACGAACAAGGCGATAACGCCCAAGCCGCCGAACCATTGGGTCATCGAGCGCCACAGGAAGAACGGGCGGTCGTAGGCGCTGAAGTCGGTGAGGATGGTGGCGCCGGTGGTGGTAAGGCCGGAGATCGACTCGAAGAAAGAATCCACATAGCTCAAGCCCGCGAACATATATGGCATAGCGGCGAAATGCGCGACCACCATCCAGGTTCCAGCGACTATCGCCAGTGCTTCAGCGCGTCGGAAATCAGTCTTCGGGACGAACAGCAGTGACGCCAGCCAGCCGCAGCACCAGGTCGCGGCCACGCTGATGCCGAAATGCGTTGCGGCCGTCCAGTCGCCTCCACCCTGCCATGCATCCCACACTGCCAAGCCGAGTGGTGGCAGGAAGGCGAAGCAGAAGATCTTCAGCAGGCGCCCGATGACGCCGAGGACGAGCGCTATGCGCATGGATCAGTCGTTGTCTTCCAGGTCAGGAAGGTTCTCGAAGAAGTGGCGAGTGCTTTCTTCAGCATCGGTCTTGCAGAAGACCAGTAGATGGTCGCCACCTTGGACGGTGTCACGCCCCTCAGGAATGATGACTTGTTCACCACGAAGGATTGCACCGACGATCGCGAACATTGAAGCGCGAATGCGCGCTAACTGCTGAGGCTTCTGATGTTGTGGAACCTCGATGCGCAACACCTTGACCGCACCGTGTTCGAACTCAGCTATGAGGTCATTCTCTGAATGATTGGCGCGACGGGTAACCGTACGGATCGCGGCGCCGGTCGCTGAACGGACCACGTCGATGCCGACGTTCTCGAACAGGAACTCGTTGGACAGCTTGTCGGCGCGGGTGATGATTCGTTGTACACCCTGTTGCTTGGCCAGCAGCGAAACAAGGAGGTTCTTCTCGTCGTTGCTGGTCACCGCGATAAGCACCGGGTAGTCGGCGATGTGTTCTTCGCGCAACAGCTCAAGGTTGGTGCCGTCACCGTGAAGCACCAACGACTTCAACTGCGGGGCGATCTCGAGCGCACGTTTCTCGCTCGATTCGATAAGTTTCACGTCCCAGCCTGACTTCTCCAGTCCTTCGGTCACCGCGAAGCCTACCGCGCCACCACCGACTACCAATGCGCGGTGCGGGTCACGACGGTTCTTGCGGTTGGTCAGGTAACGCGCCAGCAGGCGGTTGATCCCTTGCATGCTGCCCATCGCGGTGATGCGGTCACCAGCTTGGAACGCGGTATCGCCGCGGGGGATGAAGGTCTCCTTGCCACGTTGGACCATCACCAGCACGACGTCCTTCGGCACGCCTATCTCCTTGAGGGTGCCTTCGGTGAAGTGCGCGTCCTCTTCGATGCTGCGCTTGACCAGACGGACCTTGCCGTTGATGAAGGCCTCGGCTTCAAGAGCTCCTGGCACCATCACGATGCGCAGGATCTCACGTGCAAGGCGTGAAGCCGGCAGGATCACATGATCGATGTGCAGCGAGGTCGCCAGCGATTGTGCTTCCGATTCATTGGTCTGCACCTCGTGGCGGCGCAAGAAGCAAGTCACTTCGCGGGCACCCAATCGTTTCGCCTCAGCGCAGGCGACCAGGTTGCTTTCATCGGCAGGGGTGCAAGCGACGAACAAGTCGGCCTCGCTTACTTCGGCAGCCTTAAGGGTCTTGCCGGACGAGGTCGGGCCATGGATCGTGTGAACATCGAGCTTCTCGAGGGCGGTATCCCTCAAGCCCTCGGGCACGATCAACGTGACCTCGTGATCCGCCATCAATGCCTCCGCAAGCCGGAAGGCGACAGCGTCTTCTCCGCCGATGGTAATCCGCATGTGTGGAAATGATAACAACCCGCAAGGTGTGTTTCCTTGCGGGTCGTTAGGGTGGCTAACTCAAGGGGGGCTAGCCGTTGCGCCGATTGCCTGCTTCGAGCTTCTTCAGGTTATTCTTGGCGTCCCGGAGTGCGGTCTGGATTCGATCCATATCGGCTTCCGCAACCTCACCACCTTCCAGCATCGCGGTAGCTCGTTCGATGGCCTTGGAATAGAGCTCCTTGGCCTTCTCGTCCTCTGTACGCAGGTAGTAATGGTAGATCACCGCATAATCATTCATCAGCTGCGGGTCGGTCGGGTTGAGCTCCAGCGACTTCTCGTAAGCTGCGCGTGAAGGCTCGGCCTGACCGGTGTCTCGATACAGAAGAGCCAGGTTGTTCCAGGCATCACCGTTCGACGGGTCGGCGTTGGTCGCGAAGCGCAGCAGGGTGATGCCGTGCTGTGGGTCACGGACCTTGCCGGCCAACCAATTCATGTTGGTCGCCGCGTCGGTCAGTGCCTTCTCGCCAGCAGCCTTTTGGGTGTTGAAGTAATCACCACCGAAGTCCTTCAAGTAGAGGGCCCAGTATTTTCCCGCCGCGCTGTAGGCACGCTCGGCGGTTTCCTGGTCGCCACTGGTCGACAACTGTGCGCCGCGACTCATGGCACCATTACCCAAGAAGAAGTATGCGTTGGTGAAACCTGGATTCAGCTCGAGCACCTTCTGGAAGTCATCGCGAGTCTGTTCCCACGAGGCTGGCCCAGCCGCGTAATGGAGCGAGCCGCGATACCAGTAATGCAGGACGTTGTCCGGTTGCTCAGCGATCAGGATGTCGAACACTGCAACGGCGTCGTTGCCGAGCCAGGCACTGATCAGGGCGCCATCGACGCCACTAGGTTCGCGTTGCGCTGCGAGTTTCCAGTTCTCGATCGCCTTGTCACGCAAGCTCGGATCACCACCTTCAGCAAGTTTCGTCCATTGCAGCTCGGCAAGGCGCATACATGGTGCGGCGGTCTTCGGTGCGGTCTCCATGGCTTTGCGGAAGGCCTTCTCGGCGCGACCGTAATCACGTACACCGCCTTCCTCGTTACCCATTTCGAAATTGGCGCGTGCTTGCGCCATCAGGACACGCCCTTGTTGAAGCATCAGGAGTGCCGATTTGGGGAACAACTCCAAGCCGTCTTCGGCAGCACGTAAACCGTTCTTCACATCGTTGCCGTTGAGCAAGGCTTCCGACCAGTTGATCCATACAGCTTCCGCTGCGCCTTCGAGTTTCGCCGCGGATTCGAAGATCCACGCCACGTCGTTCCAGGCATCGTAAGCATCAAGCCCGTTGATCTGGCCACTGGTGATCCCGGATTCGGTCAGCTTCGAAGACCAAGACCCGTAGGCTTCCCAAGCAGCGGCACTGTCGGACTTTTCGACGCCGGCATCCTTGAGCAGTTGCACGGCACCAGCGAAGTTGCCGCGCTCACCGAGAGCAGCGGCTTCTGCGATCGAGGCTTCGATGCCTCCGTTTTGCAGGGCTAAAAGAATCAGGGAGCTAAGAATCATCGGTTTTGTTTGCGCAGTTCTTCGAGTTTGGCTTGAAGCGGTGGGATGCCAGTTCGTTGGTCGAAAGGAAAATGCTTGAGGCTGTTCTTGATGTAGGTTTCAGAATCTCCGATCTCACCACGACGGATGAGATTGAGGTAGGCGAGGTTCTCCCAAGCGTCGCCGATTGCCATGTCGAAGTAGTTATGTTCCTCTTCGGGAACATCTTCACCCATTTCGGCGAGGGTTTGGGTGCCTAACGCTATTGCCCTATGCAACTCCTGTTCCGCCAGGTCCCAGTGGTCATCCAAGTAATAGACAGCGATCAGGGCACGGTCATTAACTAAACGGGCATCATCTGGGGTCAACTCGATGGTGCGGCAGTAGGCCTCCCATGATTCCGAGAAGTACTGAGCAGCCAGTTCGGCATTGTCATTAGCCATCGCTGCGGTACCAAGATCACGGCAGAAGAAGCCCAAGTTGTTGGTCCAGTTGGAATCCCCATCGTAGATAGCGCAGACCTGGCGGAGGAAACCGCGAGCCTCCTTGAGATTGCCGGTGCGGTAGAAATCGGCAGTGACGGCATCGATTCCCAGATGCAGGCTGTTGGGGCTTGATTCGGGCTCAAGGCGCTCGGGGGCAGCTTGAAGAGTGTGAAGAAAACTGGCCGCAGCATCGCCGATCCGCCCTTCATCACGCAATGTCCAACCACGTTGAGTGCGAACATAATGCAGCCATTCTTCGCAAGTGTTTGCGTACCCCTCATTTAGGGACATAGCCTGGCGGAAAGCCTGCTCAGCGCGATCCCAGCAATCAAGCGCTTTGAGGTAGTCAGCAGAGGATCTGGCATCACGACCTTGCCAATAACGAGCTTCGCCCAAGTACCACAGGGGAGTAGCCTCGCCGGGACTCTCGAGGCAGAGCTTATCCAGGTGCTCGACCTGAAGGTTGCGGTTTTGCGGGCCCAGATTCTGCACCCGGCCCCATAGGGGCAGGTCTTCTGGTGTGACCAAAAGTCCTTCACATAAAGTACTTAAGGCCAACTCTGGTTCGCTGTTCCAAGCGTATAAATCAGCAAGGGGAAGGGCTGCTTCAGCCACGCCCATGTCCATTGCGCTTTCCAGTGCGGTTGTCGCTTTATATGCCGACGCTGGGGCAGGGTCGCCGGATTGAATAGATGCGACCGTGAAATCTAGCCCTGCGGCGCCAATAGCGAGCAGGGTTTCTGAGCTAACATACGCTCCTGACTGAAGTTGCGGCTCAACTCTGGTGAAGAGCCATTGCCCAGCTTCCCATGCTCCAAGAGCATCACCAGCAGCGCGCCGAGTGTTGAGCAGGCCGATGAGGGCGGCGATTGGGTCGGCGCCAAGTTCGAACGCTTGGCTAAACGCCTGTTCAGCCTCGTAGAGCAAGTCGCTTGCTAATCCGGGGCTAAGGCTGCCATCAGCTTGCTTGAGCTTGAAGAGTTGCATGCTGGTGTCGGCGAACAACAGGCATTGCTCGGCATCCAGCTCGGCGATCTTATCGAGCTCATTAAGTGCCCCTGTGGGGTCGTCAGCAGCCAGAGCGCGAATATCGTCGGTGCTGAGAGCAGCATCTTGGTCGCCCGGAGAGGGGATATCCGTGTTGCCGCCGACAGTGTCGATGACCGGAGGTTGCTCCGGTGCCGTGGACTTGGGATGGCTGCCCTGGCACCCGCCAATCAGGCCGGCGAGGGCGAGGATAAGAAGAGACTGAAATTCTGGGCGGAAACTCATCGTGGTTTGCGTCATTATAGGTGGAAATCATGCTTGCCAGCCGCACCTCGATTATTGCAAGCCGCGCGCTACCGGTCCTCGCCCAGCTCATTGTGCTGGGGGTGTTGTCCATCGCTTGTGGTGAAACCGGCAATCCCACCACCTTCCTGGACCCTGACAACCCTGGAGGCGGCGGAAGCGGTGGTTCAGGTGGCGGTGGCGGCGGCGGCACCGTGCTGGAGGAGGGTCCTTCGGCTGCAC